>NZ_JBJMAB010000016.1:0-161113 GCF_045799175.1 Streptomyces sp. VTCC 41912 | reverse complement strand
GTCCGCCGCACCCGCCGAGGCGCCCCCTTCCGCCGAGCCGGCGTCCGCCTCGTCGTGGCCCGCGGTGTCGTCGTCCGTCGCGTCCGCCTCGGCTGCGGCGGACAGGAACCCCGGCATCCACTCCTCCAACTCCGCGCGCAGCCGTACCGTCGCCCCCAACTGGCACAGCACCCCGATGGTGCTCAACGTCACACGGTGTATCAGGAGGTAGGCGGGCGGCAGGTTGAGCTGCTTGCCCAACTGGTGTGCGGGGGAGCGCGGATCGCCGATCCGGGCCGCCTGCCGCCGCATCCAGCCCCGGGTGAAGGTGAACGCGTCCAGCTGCGCGGGTTCGATGATCGGCAGCAGGTACTCCAGCACCGCGTCCGGGTCCAGCTCGATGGACTCCTTGACGAAGCCCTCCTCGCACAGCATGTGGTAGACCGCGTCCGCCTCGCCGTCCAGCGCCATCCGCAGCGAGCTGCCGATCGTCGGCGGCAGCCCGTCCGGCAGCCGGTCGACGGTGCCGAAGTCCAGGACGCCCAACCGCCATTCGGCCACCGGGCCGTCCGGCGTCCTGCCGGGCAGCAGGCGGAAGTTGCCCGGATGCGGGTCGGCGTGCAGCAGGCCGGTGCGCGCCGGACCGGAGAAGAGGAAGTGCGCCAGCAGCTGCCCGGCGCGGTCGCGCTCCTCCTCGGTGCCGTCGGCGATCACCTCGGACAGCGGCACCCCCTCCAGCCACTCCGTCACCAGCACCTGGTCGCTCTGGTGCACCACGGCCGGCACCACCACGTCCGGGTCGCCGGCGAACTCCGCGGCGTGCGCCCGCTGGGCCTCGGCCTCCAGGGCGTAGTCCAGCTCTTCGGAGACCCGGTCGCGCAGCTCGGTGATGAGCGGCTTGATGTCCATGCCCGGGATCAGCGGTCCGAGCAGCCGCGCGAACCGGCTGAGCTGCGTCAGGTCCGACAGCAGTGCCGGGCCGGCCCCCGGGTACTGCACCTTGACCGCCACCTCGCGACCGTCGTGCCACACCGCCCGGTGCACCTGCCCGATCGACGCCGCCGCGGCCGGCTTGTCCTCGAACTCCTCGAACAGCTCCCGCCAGTCCTCCCCGAGCCGCTCGGCCAACACGGCGTGCACGGTACTGGCCGGCAGCGGCGGGGCCGCTTCCTGGAGCTTCGTCAGGGCCGCGCGGTAGGGACCGGCGACCTCCTCGGGCAGTGCCGACTCGAAGACGGACAGCGCCTGCCCGAACTTCATCGCACCGCCCTTCAACTCGCCGAGCACCTTGAACAGCTGCTCCGCGGTGCGCTGTTGGAGCTCCCGGCCGACGATCTCGGCGGACTTGCCACCGATCCGTTTGCCCAGGCCCCAGGTGGCGCGGCCGGCGAACCCCAGTGGCAGGGCGGCCAGCTTGGCGGTGCGGGTGACCGCCTTACGGGGAAGATCAGACATGCGCCCCTCCAACTCACACCGTCCCCTACCGGGGTTACCCCGTCATTGTTGCGTGTCGCGGCCGAGGATCCGAGGTGTCCGCCGTGCCCCGTCCACCGGCGGCCCCGCAGCCGCAAGCGGGATGCGGGGCGATCCGCACCGTCCGCACGCTCGCGCACGGCAGCGGCAGCTCCATCCGCGCGCCGGTGCACGGCGGCGGCTCGCCGTCGAGGAACGCCAGCGCCTGCACGGCGGCGAGCCCCGCGACCGCCGTCGCCAGCGCCGCGTCGCAGGCCGGTACCGCCGGCGTGCCGCGACCCGAACGCCACTGCGCCAGCAGCCGCGGCCAGGCCGGCTCCGCGTCCGTACGGCGGAGTTGGTCGCAGCCGGCGCAGGCCGAGACGCCGGGCACCACCAGCGGGCCCACCACCCCGGTGGCCTCCAGCACCCCCGCGTAGAGGTGCGGGACGCCGGCGGCGAGCAGCGGCTCGGCGAGCACCGGGTCGGGGGCGTACGCGCCGAGGCCGTCGCGCGGGGCGAGCACCAGGAGGCAGACGCCCGGTTCACCGGCCTCGGTGACCGGGCCGCCGGGCCGGGGCCGCCGGCTCCACGGGGAGGACTCCCGGACCAGCCGCCGAGCGGCCTCGGCCCGCCGCTCGCCGACCTGGCCGGCGGTCGGCCCGCCCGGCACCACGTCCCACGGCGCGACCGTGCCGCCGTCCACCACGTCCACCCGGCCGACCCCCGAGGCGGACAGCAGCGCCGCGACCTGGGCGCCGACCCGCCCGGCCCCCTTGACCGTCACCCGGACCGACCGGCGCGCCCCCAACCGCGCCAGCGGTCCCGCCGCTCCCGGGCGCTGCCGCACCGACAGGGCGGACAGATCCGCCCGCAGCCGCGCGACGGCCCGTCCGTCGGCCCGCACGGCGCCGTCCGCCGGCCCGTCCGTCGCCGGCGGCTCCAGGAGCCCGGCCGCGTCGAGCCGCGCCACCACCCCGCGCGCCCGCTCCGGCGCCACGTCCAGCGCCACGGCCGCGTCGAGCAGTTGCGACAACGAGCGGGTGCCGTCGATCAACTCCAGGAAGCTGCCGGTCGCGAGGTCGACCGGGCCGACCACCCGGGCATGCGCCGGCGCCACCCCGAACCGCACCGTCTCCCGGTCCTGCCAGCCGCGCCGCAGCGCGGGCTTGAGCATCGGATGCACGTCATCCGCCCCCGTTCCGTCTCGTCCGGCCTCCAGCATGCGCCGGCCGGCCGCCGGACCCCGAAGTTATCCACAGGCGCCGGCCCGGAGTCGTACAAGCGGTGCACGCCGGGGGCGTTCAGGTGGCGAACCGTCCGAGGGCCGGGACTTCCCCCCGTGCCAGCGGGTAACGTCGGGCGCGTGCCCGCCGACCCTTCCCCGCGCGGATCCGGGGAGACACCCCTGCGCCGCGCCGCCGATCGCCCGCGGCGGGCCGAGCCGAGCCCGCCGGCCCGTCCGGTCGAGGTGCGCCGCAGCAGCCGGCGACGCCGGACGGTCTCCGCGTACCGCGAGGGCGATCGCACCATCGTGTTGATCCCGGCCCGGATGTCGCAGGCCGAGGAACAGCGCTGGGTGTCGGTGATGCTGGACAAGCTCGCCGCCCAGGAGAGCAAGCGGATGCTCGGCGACGGCGAGTTGGCCGAACGGGCCGAGCGGCTCTCCGGGCAGTACCTCGACGGCCGCGCCCGGCCGGCGTCGGTCCGCTGGGTCACCAACCAGAACACCCGCTGGGGATCGTGCACCCCGGCCGAGGGCAGCATCCGGCTGTCGCACCGCCTCCAGGGCATGCCGGAGTACGTCATCGACTACGTCCTGCTGCACGAGCTGGCACACCTCCTCGTCCCCGGTCACGGGCCGGAGTTCTGGCGGCTGTTGGATCCCTATCCGCGCACCGAACGGGCCCGCGGCTACCTCGAAGGCGTGGTGGCCGCCGACCGGCTGCCGCACCTGCCCGCCGCCCGCCGTCGCTGAACCGCCGGTTCCGGTCCGTTCCCCGACGCGCCCCGCCACCGCGGACCGTCGGTGCCAGCCGTTAGCCTGGCGTGGGTAGGGATGCACTGCGAGAGCGGGGGAGGGGCGTTGCACATGGCCAGGGAGTTCCAGCGGGGCCACAAGGCCAGGCTCGCCGATCTGACGGCGGATCGGGACCTGTACGTCGGGGTGCAGATCGCCGGGCCCGGCCTGGCCTTCGACATCAGCTGCTTCGGCCTGGACGCCGACGAGCGGCTCTCCGACGACCGCTACTTCGTCTTCTACAACCAGCCCGCGGCCCCCGAGGACGCGATCCGGCTGCTCGACCCGCGGCCCGGCGACACCGCGTCCTTCCACGTCGCCCTCGACCGCCTGCCGCCGCAGGTCCGCAGGCTGACCTTCACCGCCTCCCTCGACGGCGAGGGGCAGATGGCGCAGGTCGGCCCCGGCTGCCTGCGTGTGGTGGCCGGTGGCCAGGAGGTGGCCCGGTACCCGTTCACCGGCGCCGAGTTCAGCACCGAGCGCGCCGTGATGCTCGGCGACCTCTACTTCAAGGACGTCTGGCGCTTCGCGGCGGTCGGGCAGGGGTTCGACGGTGGGTTGGAGGCGCTGCTGACGAACTTCGGCGGCGAGGTCCTGGAGGAGGACGCCGCCGGCCAGGCACCGGCTGCATCCGCCGCCGCGCGGGACGACGCCGACTTCACGCTGTCCCCGCCGGCCCCGGGACCCGACCCGTCCGCCGCGCCGCCCGCCCTCGCTGTGCCGCCGGCCGTTCCGGCACCGCCCGCGCCGGCCGTCCCCGACCCGCGCGCGCCCGCCCCGCACCCTCCGCGGTCGACGCCGCCCCCGCTGCCGCAGCCCGCCGCCGCCCAGATCCACAGTGCGCCGACGGTCATCGCGCCGATGGTCCCGCCCGGTGGACAGGTACCGCCGCCGGCGTTGCAGGGACCGCCCCCGCCGCCGCCCCCGCCGCCGGGCATCGGCGTGCCGGGACCTCCGCCGCCCCCGCCGTACGGCCAGGTGCCCGGTGGACACCCGGCCGGTCAGCAGCCGCCCCCACTGCCGCAGTACGGCCAACACCCCCCGCAGTACGGCCAACAGCCGCCCCCGTACGGTCAGCAGCCCCCGCCGCTCCCGCCGTACGGCCAACAGCCTCCGCCGGCGCCCCCGTACGGTCAGCAGCCGCCGCCGGTGCCGCAGTACGGCGCGCCGCAGGGGCCGCCCGTGCCGCTCCCGCCGCCCGCCGCGTACGGGCAGCCGGGCCAGCAGCCGCCGCCTGCCCCCTACGCCCCGAACACCCCGTACCCGGCGCCGGGCGCACCGCTGCCCGAGGACGGCGGCACGGGCCCGTGGCACCGTCCCGACGAGCCGGGAGCGCCCGGCGCACCGCACGGCCAGCAGCCCCGAGGCTGACCGCCCGGGCCACCCGTCACGCAGGCGGCCGGCGACCGCCCCTCCTCGGGGGTGGCCGCCGGACGCAGGGGTGACGTCGGGTCAGGAAGAAGCCGCGGACAGCAGGGCCCGGGTGTCCGCCACCAGGCGCACCACCGAGTCGTCGGCGACCGCGGCCACCTCGTCGTAGCGGAACCAGCGCAGGTCCAGCGACTCGTCGCTGATCTCCGCCACCGCATCCGCGGGCGCCAGTGCCGCGTACTGCACGTCGAGGTGGACCGCACAGGGCGTCTGGTGCCGGTCCAGTCGCACCGGCGCGCCGCCCAGCAGCGTCAGCCCGTGCGCGATCCCGGACTCCTCACGCGCCTCGCGCAGCGCCGCGTCGGCCAACGAGGCGTCCTCGGGCTCACAGTGGCCGCCCATCTGGAGCCACATCTCCAACTTGCGGTGCAGGGTGAGCAGCACCCGCCCGCCGGCCGGGTCGATCACCAGCGCGCTGGCCGTGATGTGCCCGTCCTTGCACGGCTTCCACATGCCGTCCTGATGGGCCACGAGGTGGTCCAGGTAGGCCAGCCGCAGCCGCTCCTGATCAGCCGACGGCGCGGGCCACTCCTTGAGCACCCGCGCCGCCTCCGTGTGCAGGCTCACTTGGCGCCGTCACCCTTGCCCTCGGCCGGCCCGTCCTCGGGGCCCTCGGCGTCGTCCCCGGCCCGCTTGGTCAGGTCCGGGCCGCTGCCGCTCGCCGCCTCGCCCAGCATCTTGTCGAGCTCGGAGAAGTCCGCGTGCTCGTGGTGGACGAAGCCGTCGGGGTCGTCCAGGTCGGCCGCCGTCGGCAGCATGTCCGGGTGCTCCCACAGGCCGTCGCGGCCGTCCAGGCCCCGCGCGTCCGTCAGGGACGCCCACAGCCGCGAGGCGTCGCGCAGCCGCCGCGGACGCAGTTGGAGCCCGATCAGCGTCGAGAAGGTCTGCTCGGCCGGGCCGCCGGTGGCGCGGCGCCGCCGCAGCGTCTCGCGGAGCTTGTCCGCGGACGGCAGGTGCGGCTTGGCGGCGGCGTGCACCACCGCGTCCACCCAGCCCTCGACGAGTGCCAGCGCGGTCTCCAGGCGGGCCAGGGCGGCCTTCTGCTCCGGGGTGTCCTCGGGCTGGAACATGCCGCCCTGGAGGGCGTTCTGCAGCTCCTCGGGGTGCTGCGGGTCGATCTGGCCGACCATGTCCTCCAGCTTGGTCGTGTCGACCTTGATGCCGCGCGCGTAGCCCTCCACGGCACCGAAGAGGTGCGAGCGCAGCCACGGCACGTGGGCGAAGAGCCGCTGGTGGGCGGCCTCGCGCAGGGCGAGGTAGAGCCGCACCTCCTCCTCCGGGACGCCCAGTCCGGCGCCGAACGCCTTGACGTTCGCCGGCAGCAGCGCGGCCTTGCCGGCGGGGCCCAGCGGCAGCCCGACGTCCGTCGAACCGACGACCTCGGAGGCCAGCACGCCCAGCGCCTGCCCGATCTGGGTGCCGAACATCGCGCCGCCCATGGAGCGCATCATCCCGAGCAGCGGGCCGGCCATGGCCTGCATCTCCTCGGGCAGCACCTCGCCCATCGCCAGTCCGACCCGCTCCGCGAGCGGGTCGACCAGGTCCTTCCACACCGGCAGGGTCTCCTCGACCCATTCGGCGCGGCTCCAGGCCACCACCGAGCCGGCGCCCGACGGGAGCGACGTCACCCCGTCCAGCCACAGGTCCGCGAGCCGCACGGCGTCCTGGACGGCCGCGCGCTCACCGGAGGAGACGCTGGCGTCCTTGCTGCCGTCCTCGGCACCCTGCGCGACGGTCTGCCGCGCGATGTCCTTGGCCATCTCCCAGTTCACCGGGCCGCCCTCGTAGGAGAGCATCTGCCCGAGCCGCTGGAAGGCGGCGCCGAGGTCACCAGGGTCCATCTGGCCGCCGGGTCCGCCCATGCCGCCGAAGAGCGCCGCGAACGGGTTGTCCGCGCCGCCGCTCCCGCCGCCGAACCCGAAGGGGTTCGCGGGGCCCTGGCTACCTCCCTGGCCGCCCTTCTTCTCGCCGTTGTCGCCGTCCTCCGGCTCCTCCGGCGGAAGGCCGAATCCAAATGGGGTGTCACTCACGGGTTTCCTCGGCTCGTAGGGCCGCCGGCCCTACGCCGACGGCGGCTGCCCGACATCACCTCCAGCGTAGACACTCGCCCCGCCCTGGGGCTCGGTGCTTCGCTGTCCCGGTGGCTGCGGCAGGATGGATGCCACCTGGTACGGACCCGTCCGACGCGCCCGTACTGAAGACAACCGCTGGAGACGCCCGGTGAGTTCCCCAGATCCGACCGTTCGCGCAGCGCGAAACGCTCGAAACGCTGCCGCCACAGCTGAACAGGCAGACCGCACCCCGGTCGACGCCGACCGGCCGCTGCGCCGTCCCGTCGTCGCCGTCACCGGAGCCGCCTCCGGGGTCGGCGCGCTGCTCACCCGCGCCCTGGTCGCGTCCGACGAGGTCAAGCAGGTGGTGGCCATCGACGAACGGCCCGGCGACGTCCCCGAGGCGCTGTGGCACGTCCTCGACGTCCGCGACCCGGCCATCGCCGACAAACTGCGCGGAGCGGACGTCGTCGTCCATCTCGCCCTCGACCTCGACCTGGAGACCGACGCCACCGCCCGCACCGCCTACAACGTGCGCGGCACCCAGACGGTGCTGACCGCCGCCGCGGCCGCCGGCGTCCACCGGGTGGTGCTGTGCACCTCCGCAATGGTCTACGGGGCGCTGCCCGACAACGACGTCCCGCTCGCCGAGGACGCCGAGCTGCGCGCCACCGCGGACGCCACGGGCGTCGGCGACCTCCTGGAGATCGAGCACCTGGCCCACCGCGCCCCGCGCGCCCACCCGGGCCTGAACGTCACCGTGCTCCGCCCCGCGATCCTGGTCGGCGGCACCGACACCGCGCTGACCCGTTACTTCGAGTCGCCGCGCCTGCTGGTCGTCGCCGGGTCCCGTCCCGCCTGGCAGTTCTGCCACGTGGAGGACCTGGTCAGCGCCCTGGAGCACGCCGCCCTGGAGAAGGTCGAGGGCGAGTTGGCGGTGGGCTGCGACGGCTGGCTGGAGCAGGAGGAGGTCGAGGAGCTCTCCGGCATCCGGCGCATGGAGCTGCCGTCGTCGGTGGCGCTGGGCGCCGCGGCCCGGCTGCACCGGATCGGCCTGACGCCGTCGCCCGCCGGGGACCTCGCCTACACCATGCACCCCTGGGTGGTCAGCGGCAGCCGGCTGCACGACGCGGGCTGGCGGCCCCGGTGGACCAACGAGGAGGTCCTCGCCGAACTGCTGGAGGAGGTCGCCGGCCGGCACACGGTCGCCGGCCGCCGCCTCGGCCGCAAGGATGCCACCGCCGCCGGCGCCGCCGGTGCCACCGTCGCCCTCCTGGGCACCGCGGCCCTGGTCCGCCGCGCCCGCAAGGCCCGCCGCCGCATCTGACGCCCTCCGGGGCCGGCGTCGGCGGGGCCGTCCGCAGGCCCGTGCGGCGGGTCCGGGAGGGCCGGGGACTGTACGAGCCTCCAAAACGGGCCCCCGCACGCCCGGTGGAAACGGCCATTCCCCCAGCGGCACCCGGTACGGCACGATGGGACCATGTCTGCCACGCACACCCGGCCGTCCACCGGCCACGACCACCCTGGTGAGCAGGGCGGCGAGGACCCCATCCGGCTCCTGGAGATCCGCGACGGCGCGCTGTCCGTGGACGAGGTCTTCGCGGCCGTCGGGGACCGCGCGGCGGGCGGCACGGCACTCTTCGTCGGCACCGTCCGCTCGCACGACGGGGGCTCGGACGTCGACGGACTGGGCTATTCCGCCCACCCGACCGCGGCGGAGGAACTGCGTCGGGTGGCCGAGAAGGTCGTCGCCGACTATCCGGTCCGCGCGCTGGCCGCCGTCCACCGGGTGGGCGATCTGGCCATCGGCGATCTGGCCGTGGTCGTCGCGGTCTCCTGCCCGCACCGCGCCGAGGCGTTCGCCGCCTGCCGCAAGCTGATCGACGACCTCAAGCACGAGGTCCCCATCTGGAAGCACCAGACGTTCTCGGACGGCACCGAGGAATGGGTCGGCGCCTAGCGGGGCCGCCCCTGCGGGACGGCCGGCCGACGGTTCCGCGCGGCTGAACAGGTACCCCGGCTGCGGCCGAACCGGTAACCCGGCTTCCGGTTGCGTAACCGGCTCCCCGGCACCAGCGTTGACCTGGCAGATGGTTAATCTGCTTATTCGTCGATCGCGGGCGCGCAAGGGGTAGGGAGGTCGCCATGGGAGCGCTGCTCTGGCTGCTGATTCCGGTGCTGGCCGGGTTGATCGCCGCGCTGTGGAGCAGTTGGGCCGTGCGCAACCGCCGGACCGGGGACGTCGCCGAGCTGGCGGGTTACGCCCGGTTCCGCGCGGCCATGGAGAAGCAGCCCGCCGCGGCCGCCGCCCCGACGGTCCCCGAGCGCGTCTCGGACCCGGTCTGACGGCTTCCGGCGCCCGGCCCGACCGTCGGCCCCCGGACGGACGGCCCCGCGGGCCGGTTGTCATACCCGTCCCGTACTGTCGTTCCATGCCACGCCGCACCGCGACGCTGCTCGCCTCGACCCTGATGCTGATCGCGCTGCTCTGTGCCGGGGTGCTGATTCCCGTCCCGTACGCCGAGATGTCGCCGGGGCCGACGGTCAACACCCTCGGCGACCACAACGGCGAGCCGGTCCTGCAGATCTCCGGGCGGAAGACGTATCCGACGACCGGCAACCTCAACATGACCACGGTGCGGGTCACCGGGCCGGACTACAACATGAACCTCTTCGAGGCGGTCTACGGCTGGCTGGACCCCAGCAGCGCGGTGGTGCCGCACAAGACGCTCTACCCGGACGGCCAGACGGCCGAGCAGGCCGACCAGCAGAACGCCGAGGAGTTCTCCCAGTCCCAGGAGAGCGCGAAGGTCGCCGCGCTCCAGCAGCTGCACGTCCCGATCGCCAGTCAGACCGTGGTGGGCGCCGTCGTCAAGGACAAGCCCGCCGACGGGCTGCTGCACGCCGGCGACGTGATCAAGGCGGTGGACGGCAAGACCGTCCAGCAGGCGGGCGACGTCGCCAAGCTCGTCACCCGGCACAAGCCGGGCGAGAAGGTGGTCTTCACCGTCATCCCGGCCAAGGACGCGGCCGCCGCGGAGAAGCAGGGCAAGCGGCCCGAGGGCCCCGAGAAGCAGGTCACGATCACCACGGTGGCGGACGGCGGCCGTGCGGTGGTGGGCATCCAGGCCCAGGTGGACCACATCTTCCCGTTCACCATCGACGTGAAGCTCGCCGACGTCGGCGGTCCGAGCGCCGGCCTGATGTTCGCGCTCGGCATCGTCGACAAGCTCACCCCGGGCGGGAACCTCACCGGCGGCAAGTTCGTCGCCGGCACCGGCACCATCGACGACCAGGGCAAGGTCGGCCCGATCGGCGGCATCTCGATGAAGACCATCGGCGCGCGGGACAAGGGCGCGGAGTTCTTCCTGACGCCCGCGGAGAACTGCGCGGCCGCCGCGAAGGACACTCCCAGCGGTCTGAAGCTGGTCAAGGTCGGCACCATAGGGGACGCGGTCAAGGCGCTGGAGAAGATCCGCAACCACGACACCGCCGGCCTGCCGAGCTGTAGCCCGGCAGGCCGTTAGCGGCACCGCCGCGCGACGGCGGGCCGGTGGCCCACCGCCGGCGACTACTCCTCGAAGGTCGCCGACAGCGCGTCCGCGAGGCCGGGCACCAGCGCCTTGCCGGTGAGCACCTCGGAGGTGGAGTCCTTCTCCCGCAGGCGCAGTGCCGATTCGCGGGAGCCGTCCCGGAGGACGGCCACCGTCATCCGCACCTCCTGGCGCTCGGGGTGCTCGGCGACCCACTTGGCGAGTTGCTTCTCTGACATGCCCGCCGGCTCGGCCTCCTCGGCGGACGGCGGGAGCATCAGCCGCTCCACGGTCAGGGCGCAGCCGACGACGGCGTCCGGCCAGGCGATGGTGGCGAGGAACTCGTCCAGCGGCGCTCCGGCCGGGATCTCGTCCTGCTCGATGGGGGTCAAGGACGTGCCGACGGAGTCGTCGATGCCCAGTTGGGCGGCGAGCGACGGCTCCTGCGCGCGGAGTTTCACGGTGTCGACGAGGGCGAACAAACGGGCGGGCTGGTCCCAGCCGAGGCCGGCGGCGTACTCGTCGATTTCGAGTACCGCACGGGTCAGCGGGTCGGCGGCGAGGGGGGTGCCGTCAACGGGGAGGTTGGTCATGCCCAACATCGTGCCTTGTACACCCCGGAAATCGGGAACCGAGTAAAGCCGTCGTAAGTTGCATCACTGGGTCCTACTATCGCCGGGCCTGCTCCACACGACAGCGAACTTCGAGGTGCGCACCTTGGCTTTCCAGATGCCGGACCGCGGCGGAGGCCCCACCGGGCCACGGATCAGAGTCGGCCGACCGTCGCGGCGGTTCAGGACCCTGCTCATGACGTTGGGCGCATTGGCCGTACTGGCCATGCTCTTCGTGATGTTCTCGGGATTTTGGACCGACTGGCTCTGGTACCGGTCGGTCCACTTCTCCTCGGTCTTCACCACCACCCTGTGGACCAAGATCGGTCTGTTCTTCGCCTTCGGCATCGTGATGGCGATCGCCGTCGGCATCAACGTCTGGCTGGCGCACCGGCTGCGGCCGCCGCTCAGCGCGATGTCCACGGAGCAGCAGAGCCTGGACCGCTACCGCATGGGCATCGCCCCGTTCAAGAAGTGGGCGCTGGTCGCGGTCACCGCGGTGATCGGGCTGATCGCCGGGGCCTCCGCCTCCGGTGAGTGGCGGACGTGGCTCCAGTGGGTCAACGGCGTCCCGTTCGGCACGACGGACCCGCAGTTCCACAAGGACGTGTCGTTCTACGCCTTCGACCTGCCGTGGTACCGCTTCCTTTTGAGCTTCGGCTTCGCCTGCGTGGTGCTGTCCCTGGTGGCCGCCGCGCTCACCCACTACCTCTACGGCGGGCTGCGGTTGACCAGCCCCGGTTCGCGGGCGACCGCCGCCGCCACCGGCCACCTCTCGGTGCTGCTGGGCCTGTTCGTCTCCCTGAAGGCGGTCGCCTACTGGCTCGACCGGTACGGCCTGGCGGTGAAGTCCAGCGGCCTGAAGTCGGCCGACAACTGGACGGGTCTGCGCTACGTGGACGCCAACGCCTACCTTCCGGCGAAGACCATCCTGTTCTTCATCGCGGCGATCTGCGCGGTGTTGTTCTTCGCCACCCTGTGGCGGCGCACCTGGCAGCTGCCGGTGATCGGGTTCGGCCTGATGGTGCTCTCCGCCGTCCTGATCGGCGGGCTGTACCCGGCGATCGTCCAGAAGTTCCAGGTCCAGCCGAACGAGCAGGCCAAGGAAGCCCCGTACATCGAGCAGAACATCAAGGCGACCCGGACGGCGTACGACATCCAGGACTCGGATGTGACGTCGTACAAGGGCAACTACAAGCCGACCTCCGACGCGGACAGCCAGCGACTGCGGGACGACGCCGACACCGTCGCCAGCATGCGGCTGCTGGACCCGAACGTGGTCTCGCCGGCCTTCCAGCAACAGCAGCAGGTGCGGTCCTACTACCAGTTCCCGTCCACCCTGGACGTCGACCGGTACAAGGACAAGGACGGCAAGGAGCAGGACACCGTCATCGGCCTGCGCGAGCTGAACCTCGCCGGCATCCCCGAGCGCAACTGGATCAACGACCACTTCAAGTACACCCACGGCTACGGCGCGGTCACCGCCAAGGGGACCGAGACCGCCGACGGCGGCGGCCCGCAGTACACCGAGTCCGACCTGCCCTCCAAGGGCCAGCTGCCGCCGCACGAACAGCGCATCTACTACGGCGAGAAGACCACCCAGTACTCCATCGTGGGCGGGCCGCAGCAGGAGCTGGACTACTCCGACGACAGCGGTGAGAAGAGCTACCGCTACCAGGGCAAGAGCGGGGTCAGCCTGTCCAACCCGATCAACCGCGCCGCGTACGCGGTGGCGTTCGGGGAGCCGCAGATCCTCTACTCCGGCGCGATCGGCGACGGTTCGCGGATCCTGTACAACCGCACCCCCAAGGAGCGCGTCGAGTCCGTCGCCCCCTGGCTGACCATCGACGGCGACGCCTACCCGGCGGTGATCGACGGCCGGATCCAGTGGATCGTGGACGCGTACACCACGAGCAACGGCTACCCGTACGCCTCCCGCACCACCCTGGGGGACAGCACCGCCGACTCGCTCACCAACGGCCAGCGCGCGGTGGTGGCCCAGCAGAACCAGGTCAACTACATCCGCAACTCCGTCAAGGCGACGGTCGACGCCTACGACGGCACGGTCAAGCTCTACCAGTGGGACACCAAGGACCCGGTCCTCAAGACCTGGATGAAGGCGTTCCCCGGCACGGTCGAGAAGAAGAGCGACATCAGCCCGGACCTGCTGGCGCACCTGCGCTACCCGCAGGACCTCTTCAAGGTGCAGCGCCAGTTGCTGACCACGTACCACGTCACCGACCCCGGCACCTTCTACACCGGTTCGGAGCGCTGGCAGATCCCCAGCGACCCGACCACCAAGTCGGGCAACGCGGTGCCGCCGTACTACCTGAGCATGAAGATGCCGGGACAGAAGCAGCAGGCGTTCTCACTGACGACGACCTTCACGCCCAACAAGAAGGACAACCTGGGCGCCTTCATGGCGGTCGACGCCGATGCGACGAGCAACGACTACGGCAAGATCAGACTGCTGAAGCTGCCCGCGCAGACGCCGGTGCCGGGCCCGCAGCTGGCGCAGTCGAAGTTCAACTCCGATCCGACGATCGCCAACGAGCTGAACATCCTCAAGAAGTTCGGTGACTCGGAGATCGAGTACGGCAACCTGCTGACCGTCCCCCTGGACGAAGGGCTGCTCTACGTCGAACCGGTCTACCTGCGCGGCGCCAACACCAACTACCCGCTCCTGAAGAAGGTGTTGGTGAGCTACGGCGACAACAAGCCGGTCCTGGAGAACAGCCTCAAGGACGCGCTGGACGTCGTCTTCGGCAAGAAGGCGCCGACCACCGGCTCGGAACCGCCGCCCGGCGGGGGCCAGACCGGCGAGCAGCCGCCGCCGTCCGGCCAGACCGTGCAGCAGGCGCTGTCGGACGCCGAGAAGGCGTACGACGACGGCGAGAAGGCGCGGGTGGCCGGCGACTGGGGCGCCTACGGCGACGCCCAGAAGCGGCTGAAGGCCGCGCTGGACCGGGCCGCCAAGGCGTCCGAGAAGGGCGGCAAGTCCGGCAGTTGAGCCACTGCCGCGGGCCGTGGTCCGGTGGCCGCCGGTGCGAACCGGTGGCCACCGGGGCCCGTGTGTCAACAGTGGTCCCCGTGGCGTGATACGTTGGAGTCACAACGGCGCGGGGTGGAGCAGCTCGGTAGCTCGCTGGGCTCATAACCCAGAGGTCGCAGGTTCAAATCCTGTCCCCGCTACTGATAGACCAAGGCCCGGATTCCTTGAGAATCCGGGCCTTTGTCATGCGTTCGGGGTAAAGCTCGCCACGGGCGGGTCGGACAACCCACGGGGGAAAGTCGTGTGCTTGAGTTTGGCATGTCGCCGTGTCGGGAAGTCGACAAAACGCTGAAGTGACCTCACCGGCTGCGGTATACCAGGTGTACGCGGGTAACAGGTGATGCGACGATGGTTCTTATGGGGGACAAGGCAAGGTTGTTGGAGACGGACCGTTTTGTGCAGGCGCCCGACGACGGGCGCGATTCCGAAATGGCGATGGACGCGATGGAGGCCGACGGTGCGGCCGAGGCGTCCGACGCGGTCACCGAGTCCGGGTACCGCCGCGCCGCCGAGGCGGGCGACACCGCCGCCATGAGCGCACTGGGCGCGATGCTGCTGCGCCGCGGTGACCTGGACGGGGCCGAGCCCCACCTGCGCTCCGCGGCAGCCGCCGGGGACCGGGCGGCGGCGAACAACCTCGGCGTCCTCCTCCACCAGCGCGGCTACGGCGACGAGGCCGCCGGTTGGTGGCGGATCGCCGCCGTCGCCGGCTCCGCCGCCGCAGCGCACGCCCTGGGACGGCACTACCGCGAGCGCGGTGACGAGCCGGCCGCCGAGTACTGGCTGCGCCAGTCCGCAGAGTCCGGCCACTACCTGGGCGCCTACGCCCTCGCCGACCTCCTGGAGCACCGCGGGGACATCGGTGCCGAGCGCTGGTTCCGGGCCGCCGCCGAGCGTGGCCACCGCGAAGCGGCCTACCGCCTCGCGCGGGTCATCGAGGACGGCCGCGACGGCGACCGCCGGGCGGTGCCCGCCTACGGGGAGTTGACCCAGCAGGCCGAGGCCGAGCAGTGGTACCGCCAGGCCGCCGCCCGCGGTCACCGGCGGGCCGCGCTCCAACTCGGCGCGCTGCTGGAGGAACGCGGCGACGTCCAGGAGGCCGGCCGCTGGTACCTCTCCGCGGCCAAGGACGGCGAGGCCCGGGCTGCCTGCGCGCTGGGTTTCCTGCTGCGCGACGCCGGCGATGAGGAGAGCGCGGCGGAGTGGTGGCGGCGGGCCGCCCAGGACGGCGACGGCAACGCCGCCAACGCCCTGGGGGCGCTCCACGCCGACCGCGGTGAACTCCAGAGCGCCGAGCGCTGGTACCGCGCCGCGCTGGACGCCGGCGACGTCAACGGCGCCTACAACCTCGGCCTGCTCTGCGCCGAACAGGGCCGGCCCGGCCGGGGCGAGCAGTGGTACCGCCGCGCCGCGTACGCCGGGCACCGCGAGGCGGCCAACGCGCTGGCCATCCTGCTGCTCCAGCGCGGCGACGCCTCGGGGGCCGAGCCGTGGTTCTCCAAGGCGGCCGAAGCGGGCAGCGTGGACGCCGCGTTCAACCTCGGCATCCTGTTCGCCGGGCGCGGCGAGGAGCGGTTGGCGCGCTCCTGGTACGAGCGGGCGGCGGCCGCCGGGCACACCGAGGCGGCGCTTCAGGTCGCCATAGCGCAGCTGCGCGACGGCGACCTCCAGGACGCCGAGCGGAACCTGCGCTGTGCGGCCGGCGGCGGCAGTGCCGAGGCGGCCTTCCGGCTCGCCGACCTCCTCGACCGCCGGTCCGCCGAGGCGGACGCCGAGCGGTCCGCGGACGACGAGAGCCGGCAGTGGTACGAGCGGGCCGCGCGGCAGGGGCACCGTCGCGCCCAGGTCCGGGTTGGCATGTTCGCGGCGGCCCGCGGCGACGCGGTGGAGGCGGCCACCTGGTACCGCGCCGCGGCCGAGGCCGGCAGCCGCAACGGGGCCTTCAACCTCGGGCTGCTGCTGGCCCGTGAGGGCAGCCTCCCCGAGGCCGTCCTGTGGTGGCAGCGCGCCGCCGAGAGCGGCCACGGCCGGGCGGCGCTGCGGCTGGCGCTGATCGCGGCCCGGCGCGGGGCGCTCGCGGAGGCCCAGCGCTGGTGCGCGCGGGCCGTGGAGTTCGGGCCGCCCGAGGTGGCGGAGCGAGCGGCCCGGTTGCGGACGGCGCTCCAGGAGGAGCTGAGCGCCTGACGGCCGACCGGCGACGTCGGTGATCGGATGCCCGGGACGCGGTCGAACGGACCGGTTCCCGGGCACTGCTCCCGGGGCGGGCGGAAGGGATTTGCGCTGGTCGTCGCGGTGGGGTTACAGTAAACACACAACGGCGCGGGGTGGAGCAGCTCGGTAGCTCGCTGGGCTCATAACCCAGAGGTCGCAGGTTCAAATCCTGTCCCCGCTACTGAAACCGAAGGCCCGGATCCCTTGAGGATCCGGGCCTTCGGTGTGTTCGGTGCGTTCGGGGTGTCGGCTACGGGCGGTGCCCGACCGCCTCCGCGTACAGGCCGCGGTCGACGAGCTTGGCCTCCGGCAGCGGTGCCCCCTTGGTGACGCCGGCGTCACGGTAGGTCTTCTGGAGCCGGTCGGTGGTGCCCTTCCTGATTTCCCAGTCCATCCGGAGCGGGGGCACCGACGCGAGGATCTTCGGATCGACCTTCAGCAGCCCGGCCAGTTCCGCGACGAACGCCCGGTCCGCCTTGTAGTCGCCGGCGAAGTAGGTGTTGACGGTGCGGATGTAGGCCCTAAGGAAGGCGACGCCGGCGTCCGGGTCCTTCTGGAGCAGGTTGGGGCCGTAGAGGGCGCCGCCGAGTGGTTCGCCCTGCGGCTGGCCGCCGAGGAAGGCGTACTGCTTGGTGCCGTCCACCTGGCGCCACACGGGGTCCAGCAGCCAGGCGGAGTCGACGCCGCCGCCGGTCAGGGCGGTGAGGACGTCGGCCGAGCCGAGTTGCTGGAAGGTGACGGAGTCCAGCGCGGCGCCGTGGGCGGCGAAGGCCCGGTCCATCGGGTACATGATCACCGAGCCCTTGCCGATCATGGTGCCCAGCGTCGCGCCCTTGAGGGGCACCGAGGACGCGTCCTGCCCGTTCTTGAGCCGGACCCACAGGCCGCTCCGGGACTTCGGGTCGGGGGAGAAGTTCCCGGCCACCCAACGGATGTCGAAGCCGCCGTTGACGCCGTTGACCACGGCGGCCTCCGGGGCCGCCCACAGGACGTCCACGTCGCCCTTGGCCAGGAGGGGCAGGGCGTCCGGGGTCGGCAGCACCTTCAACCGGACGTCCAGGCCCTCCTTGCGGAACTCGCCCTTGGCCAGGGCGAGTCGGAGGGGCGCGACGTACTCGGCGCTCAGGGTGCCGGTGGCGACGGTGAGGGTGCGGCGCTTGCCGAGCGGTGCGGGCGCCGGTGCCCCCTTGGCGCAGCGGGCCGGGGCGCGGCCGGGTGAGAGGTCGGCGGGGTCGGTCCAGGAGCCGGCGCCGCAGCCCGCTACGGCCTTGATGGTGCGCGGCTTGGCGGGGGCGGTGGCGTCAGGGCCGGCGGCGCAGCCCGCGCTGAGGGCGAGGGCGGCGGTCAGGACGGCGACGGCGAGGGTGGGTCGGGGGCGGGTTCGGGTGCGCATGGGACCTCCGTACGGGCCGGTGTTCCGTGGGCTCGGGGGCCTGGGGGTGCCCGGGGACGGTGGGTGCGGGGGCGGGGTGCGGGGCGGCTTCAGTTCTGCGTCCGGCCGCGGTCGCGGGGCGCCCACGGGGTGAGGAACCGGCCGGCCAGCCGCACCAGTTCGGAGAAGACCACGCCGAGCACGGCCACGCAGACGATGCCGACGAACATCACGTCGTTCTGGAACAGCGCCCGGGAGTCGAAGATCAAGTGGCCGAGCCCGTCGGCCGCGGCGATCTGCTCCGAGGCGACGATCACCAGGACTGCCACGCCCGCGGCGATCCGCGCGCCCACGAGGACGGCGGGCAGCGACGCGGGCAGCAGCACGTGCCGGAACATCTGCCAGCGGCCGGCGCCGAAGACCCGGCCGGCGTCCCGGTGGCCGGCCGGCACCGCGAGCACCGCGGCCATCGTGGAGATCCAGACGAAGAAGAAGACGGTGGCCGCCACCAGGGCGATCTGCGGGCCCTCGCCGAGCCCGAACATGTTGAGGAAGATCGGCAGCAGCGCCAACTTGGGGACCACGTAGAGGGCGTCCAGGAGCGGCTCCAGGGCGGCGCGCACCAGCGACAGCGAGCCCATCAACAGGCCCAGCAGGTAGCCGCTGACGGTGCCGGCGGCGTAGCCGGCCAGGACGCGCTGGAGGGTCGCGCGGACGTCCGGCCACAGCTCGCCGGCCAGAGCCCGGTGCCAGCCGTCGGCCAGGATCGTGGCGGGCGCGGGGTAGACGCGGGCGTCGATCCAGGACCGGGCGGCGGCCAGCTGCCACACGAGGACCAGCAGCACCGGAACGGCGACCGCGAGGGTGAGTTCGAGGGTGCGCCGGCGGCGGTGGGCGCGTTCCGGCCTGAGCTCCTGGGGGCCGGGGCGGCGGACCAGGAGGCGGTCGGCGCCGGGTCCGTCCTTGGCGGGGGCGGTGGTCATGCGGGGACGGCCCCCTCGGGTTCGGTGGTGGTCCGGCCGGCCACCTCGCCGCGCAGCAGCTCCCACAACTCGGCCTTCAGGGCGGCGAATTCGGGGGCGGCGCGGACCTCTCCGGTGCGCGGGCGGGCGAACGGCGGTCGGCGTTCGGCGATGATCCGGCCGGGTCGGGCGGACATCACCAGGACCCGGTCGCCGAGGACCAGGGCCTCTTCGAGGCTGTGGGTGATGAAGAGGGTGGTGGTGCGGGTGGTCTGGGTGAGGGCGAGCAACTCGTCCTGGAGGATGGTCCGCAACTGGGCGTCCAGGGCCGCGAACGGCTCGTCCATCAGAAGGATCTCCGGTTCCACGGCGAGCGCCCGGGCGATGGCCACGCGCTGGCGCATTCCGCCGGAGAGGGCGGCCGGATAGGCGGTCGCGAAGTCGGCGAGCCCCATCCGGGCCAGCCAGGACCGGGCCCGGCGGTCGGCCTCCTTGCGGGGCACGCGCTGGACGTCGAGCCCGAAGCGGACGTTGGCCAGGACGGTCTTCCAGTCGTAGATGCCGTAGTCCTGGAAGATCATCGCTGCCGGGCGGTCGGAGCCGGTCCGCAGCTCCAACTCGCCCGCGCTGGGCCGCAGGAGCCCCGCGGCGATCCGCAGCAGGGTCGACTTCCCGCACCCGGACGGCCCCACGACGCAGACGAACTCGCCGGGCGCGATCTCCACGTCCAGCGGGCCGAGGGCGGCCAGCGCCTTGCCGCCCCGCCCGAACGTTCGCGCCAGCGCGCGGGCTCGGAGGGCCGGGGGAGCGGTTGCGGGTGGAGCGGGCGGTCTGAGTGGTTCGTGCGGGCTGGGTGGGGTGGGCGGTACGGAGGGGGTGAGGTCGGCGGCGGTCGGCGGGGGTGTAGGGGCGGGGGACGGGTGCGGCTCTCCCACGGGTGCTCCTCGCGGAGTGCGGACAACGTGCCGTCGGGGCGCCGGCCGGGCGCTCCCGGGCGGCCCGGGACGCGGTCGGTCCCGATGGCCGAAAAGCGCGGCCCGCCGACGATATGACGGCCCGTCAGATTCGGGCAAGGGGCGTGCGGGGCGGGACGCCGGGAGGCGGGCGGGCGGACGGTCGGCCGTGGAGCGGGTGGGCTCGGGCTCGGGCGCTGGTCGGGGGCCCGTTCGCGGCCGGCGGGAGGGGGCGACGCGGGGTGTGGGCGGAGGGGTTCGTCGACCGGGGGCGGGTGCGCCGCCCGCGGGGTGGTCGTCCGGAGGGGCGCCGGGGGTGCACGGGGCCCATGGGGTACCGGGGGTGCGAGGGGTGGCCGGCGGGCCGGAAGGGGGCCCCGATCGGGGCGCCGGGCGCGGCTCGACGGTGGCGAACCGGGACGGATGGGCCCGGGGTCCCGGAGCTCGGGGGGCCGGGTGCGGTGGCCTGGGGCGCGGCCCGGACGGGGGCCGGGCCGCGGTCAGGACTTGGCGCTGCAGGTGGGGCAGATGCCCCGGTAGGTCACGGTGACCTCGGAGACCTCGAAGCCGTAGCGCTCCGGCATGGGCAGTGCGGAGAGCGGGTCGCCGTGCAGGTGCACGTCGCGGATGGTGCCGCAGCGCGCGCAGATGAGGTGCTGGTGGTCGTGGTGCGCGTTGGGGTCGTAGCGCTTGGCGCGGCCGTCGGTGCTCACCTCGATGACCTCGCCGAGCGAGACCAGCTCGCCGAGGGTGTTGTAGACCGTGGCGCGGGAGATCTCGGGGAGGCGCTCGGACGCCCTGGCGTGCACTTCGTCGGCGGTGTAGTGGACGTGGTCCCCGTCCAGGACCTCGGCGACGACGCGGCGCTGTGCGGTCAGCCGCCAGCCGCGTCCCCGGAGTCGTTCCAGCAGGTCACTCATGCCAATCACCTATCAGTCAGATAGACACCAGGGTAGCAGCGGTCGTCCATCACCGGATCGGGTACGAGATTCGGGTACTTCTTGACTTAGACATTGTCCAATGTAGGATCGGTTGCGGCGCAAGCCAAGGGCAGGTGTACGAAGACATCAGGAGGCGCACGTGTCGGTAGAGACCCCCACCGGACCGCTGACCACGGAGACCGGAGCTCCGGTCGCGGACAACCAGAACAGCGAGACGGCCGGTGTCGGCGGCCCCGGTCTGATCCAGGACCAGCTCCTGATCGAGAAGCTCGCGCACTTCAACCGCGAGCGCATCCCGGAGCGCATCGTCCACGCCCGCGGTGCCGGTGCGTACGGCACCTTCACGGTCACCGCGGACGTGACGCAGTACACCCGGGCGAAGTTCCTCTCGGAGATCGGCAAGCAGACCGAGACGTTCCTGCGCTTCTCGACGGTGGCCGGCAACCTCGGTGCGGCCGACGCGGTGCGCGACCCGCGCGGCTTCGCGCTGAAGTTCTACACCGAGGAGGGCAACTACGACCTCGTCGGCAACAACACCCCGGTGTTCTTCATCAAGGACGCCATCAAGTTCCCGGACTTCATCCACACCCAGAAGCGCGACCCGTACACCGGCTCCCAGGAGGCGGACAACGTCTGGGACTTCTGGGGCCTGTCGCCCGAGTCGACGCATCAGGTGACCTGGCTGTTCGGCGACCGCGGCATACCCGCGACGTACCGCCACCTCAACGGCTACGGCTCGCACACCTTCCAGTGGAACAACGCCGCGGGCGAGGTCTTCTGGGTCAAGTACCACTTCAAGACCGACCAGGGCATCAAGAACCTCACCCAGGACGAGGCCAACAAGCTCGCCGGTGAGGACCCGGACAGCCACCAGCGGGACCTGCGCGAGTCCATCGAGCGCGGCGACTTCCCGACCTGGACCGTCCAGGTGCAGATCATGCCGGCGGCCGACGCGGCCGGCTACCGCTTCAACCCGTTCGACCTGACCAAGGTCTGGCCGCACGAGGACTACCCGCCGATCGAGATCGGCAAGCTGGAGCTCAACCGCAACCCCGAGAACATCTTCGCCGAGGTCGAGCAGTCGATCTTCTCCCCGCACCACTTCGTGCCGGGCATCGGCCCGTCCCCCGACAAGATGCTCCAGGGCCGCCTCTTCGCGTACGGCGACGCCCACCGCTACCGCGTCGGCATCAACGCCGACCACCTGCCGGTGAACCGCCCGCACGCCACCGAGGCGCGCAGCCACGGCCGCGACGGCGCGCTCTACGACGGCCGCCACGGCGGCCAGAAGAACTACGAGCCGAACAGCTTCGGCGGCCCCGCCCAGACCGGCCGGCCGCTGTGGCAGCCGCTCCCGGTGTCCGGCGGGACCGGCGAGAGCGCGGCGCCCTCGCACGCCGAGGACGACGACTTCGTCCAGGCCGGCAACCTCTACCGCCTGATGTCGGAGGCGGAGCG
Source organism: Streptomyces sp. VTCC 41912 (assembly GCF_045799175.1). Classification (NCBI taxonomy): domain Bacteria; kingdom Bacillati; phylum Actinomycetota; class Actinomycetes; order Kitasatosporales; family Streptomycetaceae; genus Streptomyces; species Streptomyces sp. VTCC 41912. The sequence goes on along the minus strand of NZ_JBJMAB010000016.1, from coordinate 139,087 downwards.
GGAGCGGCTGATCAACAACCTGGCGGGCTTCATCGCCAAGGTGTCCCGCGACGACATCGCGCAGCGCGCGATCGAGAACTTCCGCAAGGCGGACGCGGACTACGGCAAGCGGCTGGAAGCCGCGGTCCAGGCCCTGCGCGGCTAGCGGTCCCGTGCGGTGCGGCCGCCGTCCCCGTGGCGGCGGCCCGCCGCAGGGCGACCGGGCGTCGCTTGCCGTACATGCCGAAGAGGTCGGATGCCATGGGGCTCCGGCCTCTTCGTGCTGCCGCGGGGCGGATGTCGGCGGTGCGGGGGCGGGTGCACGGCGGTCCGCCGGGCACCCGCCCGCTCGCGCGCCCGCCGGCGCGGGGTGTCGCGCCGGGGTGCGCCGGACTCTCGCTCAGGCCGCCGCGGGCGTCCGCTGGGTGGCGTCGGACCAGCAACGGATGATGTCGCGGACCGAGACGATGCCGACCGGTTCGAGGTCGTCGAGGACGACGAGGTGGCGGAAGCCGCCGCGCACCATGGCGTCCGCCGCGTCGTCCAGGGTCCAGTCGGGGGCGGCGAAGACCACGTCGGACGTGGTGTGGCCCTGGGCGGTCTCCCGGTCGGGGTCCTCGCCCGCGCCGAGGGAATTGAGGATGTCGCGCTCGGTGAGGATGCCGACGCCGTAGGTGTCCTTGTCGAAGACGACGGCCGCGCCGATGCGGCGGGCCGCCATCAGCCGCGCCGCCTGACGGAGGGTGTGAGCCGGCCCGATGGTGAGGACCACCGTGCTCATGGCGTCTTTGACGAGCATGGGCATGGAGAAGAGCCACCTCCTTGAGGGCAAGTGAACATGCGAATCGATTCACAAGTTCACAAAGTGGGGGATTCTCATGTTCACATGCTCTCGGTCGCACGACAAGGGGCAGATGCTGGACGCCAGTCCGAACATCTGCCCCTGTGCAGCTCAGCGGTGGTTTTCCGGGCGGAATCCGATTCCGCGGCGGTGGCTCGGCCCCGGTCAGTCGCCGAGGTACGCCAGCAGCTCCTCGTGGAGCAGGCCGTTGGAGGCGGCCGCGTTGCCGCTGTGCGGACCCGGCCGACCGTCCAGGCCGGTGAACCGGCCGCCGGCCTCCTGGACGATCACCGCGCAGGCCGCCATGTCCCACAGCGACAGCTCGGGCTCCGCGCAGATGTCCACCGTCCCCTCGGCGACCATCATGTACGGCCAGAAGTCGCCGTAGGCCCGGGTGCGCCAGCAGTCCCGGGACAGGTCGAGGAAACGGGACAGCCTGTCGCGCTCCTCCCAGCCGGTCAGCGAGGCGTAGGCGAAGGACGCGTCCTGGATGCGGCCGACCTCGGAGGTGTGCAGCCGGCCGGCCGAGGTGAGGCTGCGGCCGCTGAACGCGCCCAGCCCCTCCGCGGCCCACCAGCGGCGGTTCAGCGCCGGCGCCGAGACCAGTCCGACCACCGGGCGGTCGCCGCCCTCGCCGCGCTCCATCAGCGCGATCAGGGTGGCCCAGACGGGCACCCCGCGGACGTAGTTCTTGGTGCCGTCGATCGGGTCGATGACCCAGCGGCGCGGCCCCGAGCCCTCGCTGCCGAACTCCTCCCCGAGCACCGCGTCGCGCGGCCTGGCGCGCTGGAGCTGGCTGCGGATCAGCTCCTCGGCGGACTTGTCCGCCTCGCTGACCGGAGTCATGTCCGGTTTGGTCTCCACCTTGAGGTCGAGGGCCTTGAACCGTTCCATGGTCGCGGCGTCCGCGGCGTCCGCCAGGACGTGTGCCAGGCGAAGATCATCGTGATAGTCGGGCATGTGCGAACAGTATCCACTGGTATACGCGGGATCCACACGGCCATGCCGCGCTCCCGGGTGGTCTGTCCGTCGGCGCCGGCCGGAGCCGGGCACGGGAGGTCTTGACAGTCCCTGACGGCGCGTCAATTCTGGGCGTGTCCCGCGGTTCGGGCCGAGCCAGGAGGTGGCGGATGCCCTCGGCGCGCGAGGCCCTACTGGACGCCGCGTACTCGGCGCTGCTCGTCCGGGCCTGGGCGGACGTCCGGATGGTGGACGTGGCGGCTGCGGCCGGGGTGTCCCGGCAGACGCTCTACAACGCCTTCGGCAGCAAGGACGGGCTGGCCCGGGCCCTCGTCCGCCGGGAGACCGAGACCTATCTGGCCGGGGTGGAGCGAGAGCTGGCCCGCGGCGACGCCGGCGCGCCCGGGCCCATGGACGACGCGGCCGCCCGGATGACCGCGGCGGCCACCTGGACGCTGCGCACCGCACGCGCCAACCCGCTGGTCAGGGCGGCGCTGACGGGCTGTTGGGGCGACCGGTTGCCGCTCGGGCAGACGGGGCCGGCGGAGCTCGTCGGCCGGTTCCGCGAGCGGGCGGTGGCGGCGCTGGCGCCCGGCCGCCCCCGGGAGCAACTGCCGGCCCTGGACGCCGCCTGCGAGACCGCGGCCCGGCTGACGCTGTCCTGCGTGATCGCCCCGGCCGGGCCGGAGCGGGAGCCGGAGCCCGTACGGTCGCCGGCCGACGTGCGGGCCGCGGTGCCGCGGCAGCGGACGCGGCCGGCGGCGGAGGCGGAGAACGCGGCGGTCTCCCGGCTCGTCCGGGGCGCGTTCGCCGGGCTCGTCGGTTGAGCCGGCCGCCCCGGCGTGCGTCAGTGCGCCGAACCGGACAGTTGGAGCCCGACCACCCCGACGATGACCAGGCTGATGGAGACGATCTTCAACGTGGAGACCAGGTCGCCGAGGAAGACCATGCCGTAGATCGCGGTGCCGGCGGCCCCGATGCCGGTCCAGACGGCGTACGCCGGGCCGACGTCGAGCTTGCGCAGCGCCAGCGTCAGCAGGCCGAAGCTGCCGAGTGCGAAGACCGCGAAGGCGATGGTCGGGTAGAGGCGGGTGAAGCCGTGCGAGAGCTTGAGGCAGACCGCGAAGCCGGTCTCCAACACCCCCGCCACCACGACCAGCAGCCACGCCATATCCCATTGCCTCCGTCAGCTCGGTGACCGCTTCAGCCAGGTGACCACTTCCGACCGGTGGGGACCGGGTCGGACCGGTTCTGCCGTGAGGGCGATTATGCCCGGGCCCCGGACGGGGGGCAGGGGTTTGCGGCGATCAGTCGCCCTCGCGTCGCTCGCGGGTGGACAGCAGCCGGCGCAGGGAATACAGGCGCGCCGGTTCGGCGTGCCCCCCGGCCACCCACGCGTCCAGCGCGCAGTCCGGCTCGTCGTGGCTGCACGCCCGCGGGCACTCCGCCGTGCCCGACGCCAGGTCCGGGAAGGCGTGGATGACCCGGGACGGGTCGACGTGCGCCAGCCCGAAGGACCGGACGCCCGGGGTGTCGATCACCCAGCCGGTGTCGCCGGGCAGCGGCAGTGCCAGTGCCGAGGTGGTGGTGTGCCGGCCGCGACCGGTGACCGCGTTGACGTGCCCGGTGGCCCGGCGGCGTTCCGGCACCAGGGCGTTGACCAGGGTCGTCTTGCCCACCCCGGAGTGCCCCACGAACGCCGTCATCCGGCCCGTCAGCTGCTCCCGGACCCGCTCGGCGGCGCTGCCGTCGGACAGTTCGTCGCGGTTGGTGACGACGTACGGGACGCCGAGCGCGCCGTAGGACTCCAGCAGCGCGTCCGGTGCGGCCAGGTCCGACTTGGTCAGCACCAGCAGCGGTTCCAGCCCGGCGTCGTAGGCCGCGACCAGGCAGCGGTCGATCAGCCGGGGCCGGGGCTCGGGGTCGGCCAGCGCGGTGACGATGGCGAGCTGGTCGGCGTTGGCGACCACCACCCGCTCGAACGGGTCGTCGTCGTCGGCCGTGCGACGCAGCGTGGAGCTGCGCGGCTCCACCCGGACTATCCGGGCCAGGGTGTCCTTGTCGCCGCTCAGGTCGCCGACGACGGCGACCCGGTCACCGACCACCGCGCTCTTGCGGCCCAGTTCGCGGGCCTTCATGGCGGTGACCTTGCGGTCGTCGATCAGGCAGGTCAACCGACCCCGGTCGACGGTCAGGACCAGTCCCTCGCGGGCGTCCTCGTGCTTGGGGCGGATGCTCGTCCGCGGGCGGTTGCCCTTGCGGTTGGGGCGGACGCGGATGTCGTCCTCGTCGGGGTTCTTCCCGTAGCGGCGCATGGTGCGGCGACCCTCAGGCTCTCCGGGCGGCGGGGGACGTCGGATCGAGCATCTCGGTCCACAGCGCGGGGAAGTCGGGCAGGGTCTTGGCGGTGGTGGCGACGTTCTCCACCTCCACGCCCTCGACGGCCAGGCCGATGATCGCGGCGGCGGTGGCCAGGCGGTGGTCCTCGTAGGTGTGGAAGATCCCGCCGTGCAGCGGCCGGGGACGGATGTGCAGCCCGTCCGCCGTCTCGGTGACGTCGCCGCCGAGTTCGTTGAGCTCCTTGGTGAGCGCGGCCAGCCGGTCGGTCTCGTGCAGCCGCAGGTGCGCGACGCCGCGCAGGGTGGACGGCGAGTCGGCGAGCGCGGCGACCGCGGCGATGCCCGGGGTCAGCTCGCCGACCTCGCTCAGGTCGACGTCGATGCCGTGGACGCGGCCGCTGCCGGTGAGGGTCAGGCCCCGGTCGGTCAGCTCGCAGGAGCCGCCCATGGTGGTGAAGATCTCACGCAGCGCGTCGCCGGGCTGGGTGGTGTGCTCGGGCCAGTCCGGGATGGTGACCCGGCCGCCGGTGACCAGCGCCGCGGCCAGGAACGGCTGGGCGTTGGAGAGGTCCGGCTCGACGACCAGGTCGCGGCCGAGCAGGGCGCCGGGGGTGACCCGCCAGACGTTCGGCTCGCCGCCCGCCTCCGGGGTGTCCACCTGGGCGCCGACGCTGCGCAGCATGTCGACCGTCATCCGGATGTGCGGCATCGAGGGCAGCGCCGCGCCGACGTGCCGGACCTCGACGCCCTGGTTGAAGCGCGGCGCGGACAGCAGCAGGGCGCTGACGAACTGGGAGGACGAGGAGGCGTCGATCTCCACCGCGCCGCCCTCCAAGGCGCCGCCGCCGAACACCGTCATCGGCAGCGCGCCGCGGTTGTCGTCGTCGATCCGGGCGCCCAGGGCGCGCAGCGCGTTGATGACGCCGCCCAGCGGGCGCTCGTAGGAGCGCGGGTCGCCGTCGAAGCGGATGGGGCCGTCGGCGAGCGTGGCGACCGGCGGCAGGAAGCGCATCACGGTGCCGGCGTTGCCGACGTCGACGGTGGCCGGGCCGTGCAGGCCGGCCGGGATGATGCGCCACGCCTCGCCGCCGGAGGTGCCGGCGGAGCTGGACGACGCGGTCTCCTCGATGCCGACGCCCAGGGCGCGCAGCGCCTCGGCCATCAGCAGGGTGTCGCGCGAGCGCAGCGGGCGGCGCAGCCAGCCGGGCTCGGAGGAGAGGGCGGCCAGGACCAGGCCGCGGTTCGTGACCGATTTGGAGCCGGGCACGGTGACGGTCGCATCGACCGCCCCGGGAGCGACGGGGGCGGGCCACAGGGCAGGGAGGGCGGGGCTCTCGGTCATGCCCTTACTTTAATGGCTGGACAAGGGTTCCGATCTTGATCAAAAGCGGCGCAACCTGTGCGAAACACGGCTCTCGTGGTGCAACCGCAGGCAGCGGGCCCCTCCGGGGCAACAGGGGCGACACCGACATACGGAATGTGGGTTACCAGAGGTCAACGGTACGGACATCCGCTCCTCCTTCATATGCCGATTCATGTATGCCGATTCATATGCCGAGCAGCCAGCGCCCGCCGCCGAGCAGGGAGCACACCGTCACCACGTGGAAGAAGCCGAGCCAGACGGCGGCCGGGACGTGGGTGAGCCGGGCCAACTGGTCGGGGTCGGAGTCCACGGCGCCGCCGCGCCGCCGCTTCCCCTGGAGCTCGAACGGCGGCCGCACCCCGCCCAGCAGCAGGAACCACACCACCGCGTACGCGAAGCCCGCCTGCACCTCGGGCGCGGTCAGCCAGGACACCAGCAGGAAGGTGCCGCCCGCCAGCACGACGGTGAGCACGCCGTACGCGTTGCGGATCATCACCAGCATCGCCAGCAGCAGCGCGGTGGCCCCCCACAACAGGGCCGTGGTGTGCCCGGCGGCCAGCAGCGCGGCACCGGCCAGGCCCAGCAGCGACGGGGCCAGGTAGCCGGCGGCGGCGGTCAGGACCATGCCCAGACCGTGCGGTTTGCCGCGCGAGACGGTCAGCCCCGAAGTGTCCGAGTGCAGCCGGATGCCGTCCAGACGGCGCCCGGTGAGCAGGGCGATCAGCCCGTGTCCGCCCTCGTGGGCGATGGTCACGGCGTTCCGCGACAGGCGCCAGGCGGTGCGCGGGACGACGGCGCCCAGGGCCAGCACGCCGGTGACGATCACCAGCCAGAGCGAGGGGCCGGGCTGGGCGGAGAAGACCTGCTCCCAGACGTCGGTGATGTGGTGGGTGTCCATGTCTCCCCTTCGTGTGGCATGGCAGTGTGGCACGCATGTGCGGTAGGTATGCAGCGAGCCGGCAGGCCGAGGAACTGGTGGGAACCTTCGGCGTCCAGCAGTGGCAACCCACGGAGACGTTGGCGCCCAGTTGGAACGTCGCCCCGACGGACAACGTGCAGGTGGTGCTGGAACGTCCCCTCAAGGGCGAGACGGCCGCCGCCTTCCCGCCGGGCCCGGTGCGCCAGCTGCGGACGCTCAAGTGGGGGCTCGTCCCGGCGTGGGCGAAATCACCCGAGGGCGCCGCACGGATGATCAACGCCCGGTCGGAGACGGTGCATGAGAAGCCGTCGTTCCGGCAGGCGTTCGCCGCCCGCCGCTGCCTGATCCCCGGGGACGGCTACTTCGAGTGGGTCACCGGCGCCACCGAGCGGCAGCTGGAGGAGCAGGGCCGCAAGAAGCGCCCCCGCAAGCAGCCGTACTTCGTGACGCCCGCGGACGGCTCGGTGATGGCGATGGCCGGGCTCTACGAGTTCTGGCGGGACCGCACGCTGCCCGCCGACCACCCGCTGGCCTGGTGGGTGACCTGCACGGTCCTCACCACCGAGGCCGAGACGACCGCGCTGGCCGGTGCCGACGGCGGCGAGGGCCCGCAGACCCTCGCCGAGATCCACCCGCGGATGCCGCTGGTGCTGCCGCCGGAGCGCTGGGACGCCTGGCTCGACCCGGGCCGCGGCGACCCGGACGAGCTCCGGGCGCTGCTGACCCCGCCGCCGCCCGGACTGATGCGGGCCTTCCCCGTGCCGACCGACGTCAGCAACGTCCGCAACAACGGACCGGAGCTGGTCACCGAACTCGACGGGCCGGAGGTCGGCACCCTGTTCTGAAGGCCGTCGTGGCCGGTCGGGCGGGCCGCGGTGCCCTCCCCGGCGCACCGCGGGCAGGATGGGCCCATGAGTACGAGGGCGAACGAGAGCGAGACGGTCGCGACGCCGGCGGGCGACGCCCGGATCTCCTGGTACCGCGACGCCGAGCCGGCCCGGGCGGTGATCGCCGTCAGCCACGGCGCGGGCGGCGGCATCGAGGCCCGTGACCTGCGTGCCCTGGCGGCGGCGCTGCCGGCCCGCGGCTACACCGTGGCGCTGGTCGAGCAGCCGTGGCGGGTGGCCGGCAAGAAGGTGGCGCCCGCCCCGAAGACCCTGGACGTCGGGTGGACCGCGCTCTGGCCGGCGCTGGAGAAGCCCGGCCTGCCGGTGGTCGCCGGCGGTCGCAGTGCCGGCGCCCGGGTGGCCTGCCGGACGGCCCGCGCGCTGGGCGCCCACGCCGTCCTGGCGCTGAGCTTCCCGCTGCACCCGCCGGGCAAGCCGGAGCGGTCCCGGGGCGAGGAGCTGACCGGCGCCGGCGTGCCGACGCTGGTGGTCCAGGGCGGGCGGGATCCGTTCGGGCGGCCGGCGGAGTTCCCGGCGGGCACCGCGCTCACCGAGGTGGCCCACGGCGACCACGGTTTCGCGGTGCCGAAGTCGGCGGGGGTGAGCGAGGCGGAGTCGATGGCGGTGCTCACCGACGCGGTGGTGGCGTGGCTGGACGGGATGTTCGGCTGACGGCCCGCGGCCGGGGCGCCGTACCGCGTCGCGCGGCCCCCGGCCCGACCTGCCACGACCGGCCAAGATCCGGTCGGTCGGGGCGGGAATGATCCGGCCCGGTGCCGCTGTTGTGCCATGCGTAGGCAATGGAGCACAGCCAGCGCGCACGAGGAATGGGAGTCCGCCGCATGGGAATCGCTTGCCCGGCTCGACCGGCCGCCGACCTGCAGTGGCCGCCGATGCAGGTGACGCAGTCAGCCCTGGTTGGAGCGGCGGGCGCACCGGATCGTCGTCTATTCTCCGAATCGAGAGGACCCGTGGCGCCGGCAGCCGCGGGATCCGCCACGGTGTTGGAGGAGGTGGGTCCGGTCACCGGAACCGACGAGGGGACCGACGGCCCGGCTGCGGAGCAGACCGCGGGCCGGACGGAGAGCGACGCCGAGCGCAACGCGCGCTTCGAGCGGGACGCCCTCACCTTCCTCGACCAGATGTACTCCGCGGCCCTGCGCATGACGCGCAACCCGGCCGACGCGGAGGACCTGGTGCAGGAGACGTACGCCAAGGCGTACGCGTCCTTCCACCAGTTCCGGGAGGGCACCAACCTCAAGGCGTGGCTGTACCGCATCCTCACCAACACGTTCATCAACTCGTACCGCAAGAAGCAGCGTGAGCCGCAGCGCAGCGCCGCCGACGAGATCGAGGACTGGCAGCTCGCGCGCGCCGAGTCCCACATGTCGACGGGCCTGCGCTCCGCCGAGTCGCAGGCGTTGGACCACCTTCCCGACTCGGACGTGAAGGCCGCGCTGCAGGCGATCCCCGAGGAATTCCGGATCGCCGTCTACCTCGCGGACGTCGAGGGCTTTGCGTACAAGGAGATCGCGGACATCATGGGGACACCCATCGGCACGGTGATGTCCCGTCTCCACCGCGGTCGGCGCCAACTGCGCGGCATGCTGGAGGACTACGCCCGCGAGCGCGGGCTGGTTCCGGCGGGGGCGGCCGCCCAGACGGAGTCCGCGCCGGCGCCGGAGTCGCACGACCGGAAAGGCTCGGGATCATGAGCTGCGGAGAGCCGCACGAGAAGGACTGCTCAGAGGTCCTTGACCACCTTTACGAGTACCTCGACCGCGAGATGCCGGCCGGGGAGTGCGCCGAATTCCAGGTCCACCTCGACGAGTGCTCGCCGTGCCTGGAGAAGTACGGGCTGGAGCAGGCCGTCAAGAAGCTCGTCAAGCGGTGCTGCGGCCACGACGACGTCCCCACCGACCTGCGGTCCAAGGTCATGGGCCGGATCGAGCTGATCCGGGCCGGGGAGGCCGTGCCCGAGGTGAGCGTCCTGGATCAGGCCCGGCACGAACAGGCCCAGCGGGAGCGCGCGGCGGACGCCCAGGGCGCCGCCGGCGCACCGCCGCAGGCCGACGCGGCGGACAGCGCCGCACGCGCCGAGTAGACCCGGCCGCCCCAGCGGGCCCGGGTGCCTCCGGGGAGCCCCGCGATCCCGGCCGCCCCGGTCACTCCGGCCCCGGAACGCTGCCGCGTACGCGTACGGCTCCGACAACGGACCGCCGCCGCGCAGCCGGCACGTCCACGCGCCGAACGGGCGTGCGCCCCGCTCACCCCTGGGGGTGAGGGGCCGGGCGATCCGCCCCCTTCGATCCGTCGATGCGTCCCCTCGGGCGCCACCGCCCCTCTATTCTCGCCGGACCCTCGCGGTGCGCGGCCGTCCGCCGTGACGGCGGGGTGCGTCGGGCAGGGTGAGGAGGGCGCGATGCGAGAACTCCCAGCGGCCGCGCGGGTGTACATCGGTTGCGCCGCCCTGGCCGCGGCGCTCTGCGCGGCCCCCGCGGTACGGCTCGGCGCCGCCGCCCCCTGGGCCGACGCCCTGGCCCTGGGCGTCCTGCACGGCCTGTGCGAACGCATCCGCCGCTGCCCGCTGACCCAGGGCCCGGCGCGGCACGCGGCCGGGCCCGACGCGCCGACCGGAACGTTTCCTCCGGGCTGGGCCACCCCCGTGGTGCTCGCCGGAGCCTTCCTGTTGCCACCGTCGTTGGCGGCGCTGGTCGCCGTGCCCGGCGCCCTGCTCGCGCCGGCCGCCCGCCCCTGGCCGGCCGCCCGCCGCCTCTGGCACACCGCCGAACTCGCCCTGGCAGCCTGGGCGGCGGCCCAGGTGTTCCGGGCCGTCGGCCCCGCCGCACCGGCCGCGGCCCCGATGTCGACCTTCCCGCAGCTGCTGCCGCCCGCGCTGGCCGCCGCGGCCGCCTTCTGCGGTGTGCTCACCGCGCTCGGCGGCGGCGTGCTGGCCCTCGCCGAGCGGCACCCGCTGCGCACCGCGTGGCGCGGCCCGGCGGCGCGGCTGCCGGTGACCCACCTCGTCCACGGGCTGACCGGGCTGATGATGGCGGTGCTCTGGCACAGCGTCTACGGGCCGCCCGCCGCGCTGCTGGTGCTGCTGCCGGTGCACCTGTCCTGCTGGGCGTTCGCGCAGTACCAGCGGGAGCGCGCCGCCCACCAGGCCACCGTCCGGGCCCTGGTCCAGGCCGTCGACATCAAGGACCGCTACACCCGCGGGCACAGCGAGCGGGTCGGCCGGGCGTCGGTGCTGATCGCCCGGGAACTGGGCATGGCGGAGGACCGGCTGGAGGTGCTGCGGTTCGCCGGCATCCTGCACGACGTGGGTAAACTCGGCGTCCCCACCCGGGTGTTGCGCAAGGACGGGCCGCTGACCCCGCAGGAGCGCCGGATCATCGAGCTGCACCCCGAGTACGGGCACGAGATCGTCCGCGGCATCGGGTTCCTGGGCGAGGTGCGGGCCGCGATCCTGCACCACCACGAGCGGGTGGACGGCAGCGGCTACCCCTACGGCCTGATGGGTCATCAAATTCCCGAGTGCGCACGGATGGTGGCCGTCGCGGACGCCTTCGACGCGATGACCTCCACCCGTTCCTACCGCCGGGCCCGCCCGGTGCCGGCCGCGGTCGCCGAACTCCGGCGGTGCGCCGGGACGCAGTTCGACCCGCGGATGGTCCGGGCACTGGCCGCCGCCCTCGACAAGCACGGCTGGCGGCCGGAGCAGGTGACCGCGGGGGAGGAGCGGGCGGCCGATCCGGCGCCGGCGGGCAGCGGCGCCGTCCCCCCGGTCCGGGCCCACCGGTCGGGCGCGGACCACGGCGCCGCCCGATGAGACGCCGCGCCGCCGCCTGGGTGCACGGCCCGGCCGTCGCGCTGGCCTGCTGGGGCCTGGGCCACACCCTGTGGCACGGCATCGCCGCACCGCGCACCGCACTGGCCTTCGGGGCGCTGATCGCGGCGGGCGAGGCGGTGCGCCGCGCCCCCGCCCGCCCAGGTCTGCGGGAGGGCGCCCCGCTCGGTGCGGCCGGGGCGCTCGGCTACGCGCTGCTCGACGACGCGGACGGCCGGCCGGCCGGGCACGGGGTGGCGCAGACCCTGGCGGTGGTGGTGGCGGCCGGGTTGGTGGGGCTCGTCCCCTATCTGGCGCGCGGCGGCGGGCCGGTGCTGGACCCGCTCGCCCGCCGGGTGCTGAGCGTCGGGTTCGCCGCCACCTGCTGCCAACCCCTGCACGCCGCGGGGACGTTGCCGGCCTGGGCCGCGATCGGTCCCGTCCGCCCGCTCTTCCTGGCCGTGCTGCTGGCGCTGACCGCGCTCTGCGACGCGGTGCTGGCCGCCGCACTGGCCCGGGCCCGGACGGGGTGGCCGTACGGGCCGCTGCTGCGGGACGCGTTGCGGGCGCTGCCCGGCATCGGCACCGCGATCTGCGCCACCGGCGTGGTCATCGCGCTGGCCGTGGCGGTCGCCGGCCTGTGGGCGCTGCCGGTGTTCTGCCTGCCGCTGCTGCTGACCCAGCTCGCCTTCCGCCGGTACGCGGCGGTCCGTGCCACCTACCGCCAGACCATCGCCTCGCTGGCCCGCGCCACCGAGATCGCCGGCTGCACGCCGCCCGGCCACGTCCGCCGGGTGGCCGGGCTCAGCCGCGCGGTGGGGCGGGAACTCGGGCTCGGCGGGCCGGACTTGGACGTCCTGGAGCACGCCGCCCTGATGCACGACATCGGACAGCTCTCGCTCGTCGACCCGGTGCCGGACGGCGCCACCGCCCCGCTGCCGCCCGCCGAACAGCGCCGGATCGCCCTGCTGGGCGGCGCGGTGGCCCGGCAGACCGGTGCCCCGCCGGAGGTCGCGGTGATCGTCGAGCGGCAGGCCGATCCGTACCGGGAGCAGCCGGTCACCGCCCGTATCGTGCGCACCGTCAACGCCTACGACGACCTGGTGGCGGGCGCCACGGGGCCCGCCGGGCGGCTGCGGGCCCTGGAACGGCTGCGGCTGGCCACCGCCCGGGACCACGAACCGGGGGTGGTCGAGGCGCTCGCCCGGGTCCTGGCGCGCGGGGGCCGGGCGGGCTGAGCCCGGGCGCCGGGGGGGCTTCCGCACGGTGTGCGCCGGGGCGCGGAGCCGTTCCGTGCGCTCCCGTCGAGGCCCCGCGCACCCCCGTCGCACGGTGTTCCCGACCCGTCCACTGTCGGGGAACCCATGGGTAATGAGCGGCCTGCGAGATGGGCATGGTTGGATGCGAAGGGAGCCCCTTGAAGGGGGGTTCAGGGGGTCGGCGCAGGGCATGAGCCGCACGGGGGTGAGCCCGACGCCAATCTGTGGCAGGTTGTCGAGTGGGCCCCCAGAAGGCCCCGGGGAACCGCCCGGGCCCCCTCCGGAGCGGCACAAGAGCAACCAGCAGGCGGGAATCGTGAGGATCTTCGGCAAGGTACGGCACCGGCCCTCCGCCTCGTGGCGGCAGGCGACCGACCGCGCTTTCACGCTGATCGGCGACGGCCGTTACGAGGACGCGGGGGCACTGCTGACCCGCGCGGCGGACATGGAGCCCTGGCTGTCGGAGTCCTGGTTCAACCTCGCGCTGCTGCACAAGTTCCGGCACGACTGGGAGCAGGCCCGGGCCGCCGGCCTGCGCGCCGTGGCGCTGCTGGACCGCGAGACCGGGGCGCCCGACTGGTGGAACGTCGGCATCGCCGCCACCGCCCTCCAGGACTGGCCGCTGGCCCGTCGTGCCTGGCAGGCGTACGGGCTGAAGGTCCCCGGCGAGGGCTCGCCGACCGGGGAGCCGCGGGGGATGGCGCTGGGCAGCGCCGCGGTCCGGCTCTCGCCCGAGGGCGAGGCCGAGGTGGTCTGGGGCCGCCGGCTGGACCCGGCCCGCATCGAGGTGCTCTCCATCCCGCTGCCGTCCTCCGGGCGGCGCTGGGGCGAGGTGGTGCTGCACGACGGCGTCCCGCACGGCGAGCGGACCACCACCGCCGCCGACGGCGACACCCGCACCTTCCCGGTCTTCGACGAGATCGAGCTGTGGGCGCCCTCCCCGGTGCCCACCTGGGTGGTGCTCCTGGAGGCCGCCACCGAGGCCGACCGGGACGCCCTGGAGCAGCTGGCGGCCGACGCCGGCTTCGCCGCCGAGGACTGGTCGTCGTCGGTGCGGCTGCTGTGCCGCACCTGCTCCGAGAGCCGGATGCCCAGCGACGAGGGCGACGGCGAGCACCTGGACCCGCACGACCACAGCGAACCGGGCCACCCCGGGCCGCTGGGCCACCGCACCGCCGGCTCCGGCTCGCTGTGGGCCCCCGAGCGCGAGTGCGGTATCGCGGCGCCCGCGGCCCTGGTGCGGGGCCTGCTGGACGGCTGGGTCGCGGACAGCCCGGACACCCGGGAATGGCGCGATCTTGAAGAGGTCTGCTGAGCGGGCGACCGCGTCCCCGTAGGCTGTAGGGCGTTCCCCGAGGGTTTTGCAGGAAGGCGTACGGCGGAGATGGCCCAGCAGGACAGTGATCAGCAGGAGAGCGTCGCGTTCGTCGACGACGTCACGGACGCCAAGGAGCGCGAGGCGGCCCACCGGGAGCGCGGCACCTCCCGTCCCATCACCGTGGTCGGCAACCCGGTCCTCCACAAGGAGTGCAAGGACGTCACGGAGTTCGACGACGAGCTGGCGCAGCTGATCGACGACATGTTCGCCAGCCAGCGCACCGCCGAGGGCGTCGGCCTGGCCGCCAACCAGATCGGCGTGGACCTCAAGGTCTTCGTCTACGACTGCCCGGACGACGAGGGCGTCCGGCACGTCGGCCACGTCTGCAACCCCGTCCTGGACGAGCTGCCCGCCGGCCGTCGGGTGCTCGACGACTCCAACGAGGGCTGCCTGTCCGTCCCCGGCGCGTACGCCGAGCTGCCCCGCCCCGACTACGCGGTGGTGCGCGGCCAGAACGCCAAGGGCGAGCCGATCGTGGTCGAGGGCACCGGCTACTTCGCGCGCTGCCTCCAGCACGAGACCGACCACCTCTACGGCTACCTCTACATCGACCGGCTCTCCAAGCGGGACCGCAAGGACGCGCTGAAGCAGATGGCCGAGCGCGAGCCCCGCTACGCCGTCGTCCCCAACGACTGAGGCGGTGGGCGGCGCGGGGCTCCCGGCCCGGCGCCGCCCTACGCGGCGCCTTGGTAGGCGGTCCAGACCCGGGGCGGGAGCGAGGTGCCCAGTCCGGTGTCGGGGCCGCCGACGCCGTTCAGGGGCAGCAACTGGGGCGCGCCCGGCTTGTTCCGGAACAGCGTGATCGCGGTGGTGGGTTCGGCGCCCTTCCCGGCACCGGTCGTGGGGTCGGCGCGGACACCGGCACCGGCGACCGGTGCGGGGCGCACTCCCTTGGCCCAGCCGCCGCCGGCCGGCGGCGGGGTGGCGACGAACCACGCCGACTTCATCCGGTCACCGGGCTCGGTGGCCGCGACCGCGGGCGGCTCCTCGCCCGCCTTGAGGCCCGACGGCAGGGTCCGCCAGCCCAGCCCCGCCAGCATGTTGGTCATCGTCTGCGCGACCTCCGGGGTGACCGCCTGCTGCGGCTCGGGGCGCTCGAAGCCGGCGACCGCCTTGCCCTGGTAGGTCATGGTCGAGACGGCGTACGGCTCGGCGTGCCGCCCGGCGTTGGCGAAGGTGCTGTAGGCGCTGGCCAGGCGGACGGCGCTGGGCGCCGAGGTGCCCAGCGGGAAGGTCTGCTCCAGCTGCGCCAGGCTCTCCTTGCGCAGCCCCAGGCTGAGCGCCAGGTCCCGGATCTGCTCCAGTCCGAGTTGCTTCCCGCCTTGGACGAACGGGACGTTCGAGCCCTGCATCAGGGCGCCGAGCAGCGCGTCGGACCGGCTGGAGCCGTCCGCCGGGCGCGGCTGGTCGCCGTACCGCTCGGCCTCCTGCTGGAGGGCGGTGGCCAGGACGATCGGCTTGAAGGCGGAGCCGGCCGGCACCGCCGTGGTGTCGGCGTTGTTGCTGAAGTGCCGGGTGGCGTCGGCACCGCCGTAGAGCGCGACGATCGCGCCGTCGTCGGGGCGCACCGAGGCCGCGCCGAATTCCACGTAGCTGTCCGCGGTGCGCTTCTTCGCGTCCAGGCTCTTGGTGCGGACGTCGTTGACGGCCTTCTCCAGCCGGCGGGTGCGCTGCTTCTCGAACGTGGTGTGGACGCGGTAGCCGCCGCGGGCCAGGTCCTTGTCGGTCAGCCCGGTGGTGCTCTTGACGAACTTGTTGGCGACGTCGACGAGGTAGCCGATCTGGCCGGCCTGGCTGGTGGGTTTGGTCACCGGGCGAGGTTCGGGGAACGTGCGGTAGTGCGCGCGTTCCTCCTTGCTCATCGCACCGGTGTCGACGAGCCGGTCGAGTATCCACTTCCAACGGTCCACCGCCCGGGCGTGGTTGGCCTTGCTCAGGCCCGGGTCGTACTGCTCGGAGCCCTTCAGCACGGCGGCCAGCAGCGCGCCCTGACTGGGGTCGAGGTCCTTGGCGTCGATGCCGTAGTAGGCGTGGGCCGCCGCCTGGATGCCGTTCGAACCCCGGCCGAACCAGCTGGTGTTGAGGTAGCCCCGCAGGATGTCCGACTTGCTCTTCTGGTTGTTGACCTTCAGCGCGATGATGAATTCCTTCACCTTGCGGGTGGCGGTCTGGTCCGGCGAGAGGTAGGTGTTCTTCACGTACTGCTGGGTGATGGTCGAACCGCCCTGGGTGTCACCGCCGGAGACCATGTTCACCACGGCCCGGGCGATGCCGGTGAGCGAGACCCCGTGGTCCTCGTAGAAGGTGGCGTTCTCGGCCGCGATCACGGCGTTCTGGACGTGTTTGGGTACTTTGTCCAGGGTGACGTTCTGTCGGTTGACCGTGCCGACGGTGACCATCTGGCTGCCGTCCGCCCAGTAGTACACGGTGCCTTCCCGGCCGGCGAGCGCGTTCTCGTTGGGGACGTCGATCTTCGCGTAGACGAACGCGAACAGCCCGCCCAGACATGCCAGGACGAACGTGCACGTGCCCGACCACAGGCGCCACGACGGCAGCCAGCGGCGCACCCCCTTCCGGCCGAGGCGGGGGTAGTCGATGTACCGGCGACTTTTCTTCCTGCCCTCCATATCCGGGTAGATGTGGTGGCACAGGCTCCGGTTGCCGCTCCGGCCACCCGCTAATCGAACGCTCACATTCGGGCGGGTGGCCGGGACACGGCTTCAGCCGGTCGGGATCAGAACTCGTCGTCGAAGGAGACCGAGCCCTCGACGGCGACCTGGTAGGCCGAGGCGCGCCGCTCGAAGAAGTTGGTCAGCTCCTGGACGTTCTGCAGCTCCATGAAGGAGAACGGGTTCTCCGAGCCGAAGACGGCGGGGAAGCCCAGCCGGCGCAGCCGCTGGTCGGCGACGCACTGGAGGTACTCGCGCATCGACGCGGTGTTCATCCCCGGCAGGCCCTCGCCGCACAGGTCGCGGGCGAACTGCAGCTCGGCCTCCACGGCCTCCGTCAGCATGTCGGTGACCTGCTGCTGGAGCGCGTCGTCGAAGAGGTCGGGCTCCTCCTCGCGGACGGTGTCCACCACGGAGAAGGCGAACTCCATGTGCATCGACTCGTCGCGGAAGACCCAGTTGGTGCCGGTGGCCAGGCCGTGCAGCAGGCCCCGCGACCGGAACCAGTACACGTAGGCGAACGCGCCGTAGAAGAACAGGCCCTCGATGCAGGCCGCGAAGCAGATGAGGTTCAGCAGGAAGCGGCGGCGGTCGGCCTTGCTCTCCAACTGGTCGAGCTTCTCGACGTGATCCATCCACCGGAAGCAGAACTCCGCCTTCTCGCGGATGGACGGGATCTTCTCCACCGCGGCGAACGCGGCGGCCCGGTCGTCCGGATCGGGCAGGTAGGTGTCCAGCAGCGTCAGGTAGAACTGGACGTGCACGGCCTCCTCGAAGAGCTGACGGCTCAGGTACAGCCGCGCCTCGGGGGAGTTGATGTGCTTGTACAGCGTCAGCACCAGGTTGTTGGCGACGATCGAGTCGCCGGTGGCGAAGAACGCCACCAGACGGCCGATCAGGTGCTGCTCACCCGGGGAGAGCTTGGCGAGGTCGGCGACGTCGGAGTGGAGGTCGACCTCCTCGACGGTCCAGGTGTTCTTGATCGCGTCCCGGTAGCGGTCGTAGAAGTCCGGGTAGCGCATGGGCCGCAGGGTCAGCTCGAAGCCCGGGTCCAGGAGGTTCTTCCGGCCGCCGGTGGTGGCGGTGTGGGCGGCTGCGGCGTTCGTGGTCTTCTCGGGTGCGGTGGACATTACTGGCAGGCCTCGCAGGACTCGGGGTTCTCCAGGGAGCACGCGACCGCGTCGGGGTCGCTCGCCGGGAGCTGGGCGGGAAGGGACGCGGCGCGGGCCGACTGGGCGATCCGGGTCGCCGGCCGGGAACGCAGGTAGTACGTGGTCTTGATGCCGCGCTTCCAGGCGTACGCGTACATCGAGCTGAGCTTGCCGATGGTCGGCGACGCCATGAAGAGGTTGAGCGACTGGCTCTGGTCCAGGAACGGCGTGCGGTCCGCGGCCATGTCGATCAGGGCGCGCTGGGGGATCTCCCAGGCGGTGCGGTAGCGGTGCCGGACGTCCGCGGGGATCCAGGCCAGCTCCGCGACGGAGCCGTTGGCGTCCCGGAGCGCGTCCCGGGTCCGCGCGTCCCACAGGCCCAACTCCTTGAGCTCCTCGATCAGGTACGTGTTGACCTGGAGGAACTCGCCGGACAGCGTCTCGCGCTTGAAGAGGTTGGAGACCTGCGGCTCGATGCACTCGTAGACGCCGGCGATCGACGCGATGGTGGCGGTCGGCGCGATGGCCAGCAGCAGCGAGTTGCGCATGCCGGTCGTGGCGATCCGGGCGCGCAGCGCCGCCCAACGGTCCGCCCAGCGCGGTTCGGCGTTCGGGTAGTGGTCCGGGTGCAGCACGCCGCGGGCGGTGCGGGTCGCGGACCAGGTCGCGTGCGGCCCGTGCCGCTCGGCGAGGTCGGCGGACGCCTCGTAGGCGGCCAGCATGATCCGCTCGGAGATGCGGGTGGACAGCTCCCGGGCCTCGGCCGAGTCGAACGGCAGCCGCAGCCGGAAGAAGACGTCCTGCAGGCCCATCAGGCCCAGACCCACCGGCCGCCAACGGGAGTTGGAGGCGGCGGCCTGCTCGGTCGGGTAGAAGTTGATGTCCACGACCCGGTCGAGGAAGGTCACGGCGGTGCGGACGGTGGCGTCCAGCCGCTCCCAGTCCATCGCCTCCGCCCCGTCGCCGGCGTCCTGGCGCAGGTGCGCGGCGAGGTTGACCGACCCCAGGTTGCAGACCGCGGTCTCGCCGTCGTCGGTGACCTCCAGGATCTCCGTGCACAGGTTGGAGGAGTGCACGACCCGCCCGGGCTCCGCGGTCTGGTTGGCGGTGCGGTTGGCGGCGTCCTTGAACGTCATCCAGCCGTTGCCGGTCTGCGCCAGGGTGCGCATCATCCGGGAGTACAGCACCCGGGCCGGCACCTGCTTGAGGGCCTTGCCCGCGGCCTCCGCCGCCCGGTAGGCGACGTCGAACTCCTCGCCCCACAGGTCGACGAGCTCCGGCACGTCGGCCGGGGAGAACAGCGACCAGTCGGCGTCCGCCTCGACCCGGCGCATGAACTCGTCCGGGATCCAGTGCGCGATGTTGAGGTTGTGGGTCCGGCGGGCCTCCTCGCCGGTGTTGTCCCGCAGTTCCAGGAACTCCTCGATGTCCCCGTGCCAGGTCTCCAGGTAGACGCAGGCCGCGCCCTTGCGGCGGCCGCCCTGGTTGACCGCGGCCACCGACGCGTCGAGCGTGCGCAGGAACGGCACGATGCCGTTGGAGTGCCCGTTGGTGCCGCGGATCAGCGAACCGCGGGCGCGGATCCGGGAGTACGACAGACCGATCCCGCCGGCGTGCTTGGAGAGCCGGGCCACCTGGTGGTAGCGGTCGTAGATGGAGTCCAGCTCGTCCAGCGGGGAGTCCAGCAGGTAGCAGGAGGACATCTGCGGGTGCCGGGTGCCGGAGTTGAAGAGCGTGGGGGAGGACGGCAGGTAGGACAGCGTGCTGGTCAGCCGGTACAGCTCGGCGACGTCCGCCAGCGCCCGCGCGGAGTCGTCCTCGGCGAGACCGCAGGCCACCCGCAGCAGGAAGTGCTGGGGCGTCTCGATCACCTTGCGGGTGGTGGGGTGCCGCAGCAGGTAGCGCGACTGCAGGGTGCGCAGCCCGAAGTACCCGAACCGGTCGTCGGCGCCGGACGCCAGAGCCCCGTCCACCAGCGCGTCCAACTGCGCCGCGTGGCCGCGGACGAACTCCGCGGTGACGTCCGCGATCAGGCCCTCCCGGTGGCCGACCTCGATCGAGGTCGCGAAGGAGGTGGCGCCCTGGCCGGCGGCCTCCTCGGCGATGGCGAGGGTGAGCAGGCGCGCCGCGAGCCGGGAGTACTGCGGCTCGTCGGCGATCAGCCCGGCCGCGGCCTCGGTCGCCAGCGCGCGCAGTTCCGCCTCGTCGGAGCCGGGGTGCCGGCCGCGCAGCGCGGCGGCGGCCACCTTGCCGGGGTCGGTCGCGGTCAGGTCGGCGGTCAGCTCGGTCAGCGTCCGCAGCAGGGCGACGCCCGGTCCGTCCTGGTGCGCGGGAGGTGCGGCCACCGCGGACTGCACGACCTCGGCGTCTGACGCGGGCTCCGTTGGCGCGATGGTCACCTGATGCTCTCCCTCACTCGGCGGGGGCCGGGAGGGGCGGCGGTGCGACGGCAGCCGCGCGGGCAGGGCGGCACCTCACGGCGAGCCGGAGGTGCGCGGGTCGGCCGCGCGGCGTCCATCGGCCCATCCCTCGGGGCCCGGACGTATCGACGCCGCACCGATGGCGGTGCGGACGTGCCGTCGGCAGGTCCTCGGACTCGGGAGCGCACCGGCGGACCCTTGCGAACGGGCCGCGGAACGCGCTCTCACACCGTTGCGGGACAGTCCCGGATTCGCACCGGATTCCCCTGCGGCGACAGCGAGGAAGAGCATACATCTTGTGTCGCTACCCGCATGCACCCCCACATCTTGTGTCGCTCCCGCATACCATTCCCGCAGGTATGCGAAGGGCCGGACCACCCGGGCGCCGCTTCGGCGCCGCCGGAACGCCGTCGCGACAGCCGCCGACGACCCCTCAGACCAGCTCACGGGCGAACGCCCACAGCGTCACCCCGGGGACCGGAACCCAGTCCCGTTCCGCCGCCCGCGCGAAGCCCAGCCGGCGGTACAGCCGGTGCGCCGGCAGCAGGTGCGCCTGGCTCGACAGCACCATGGCGCGCAGCCCCGACTCCCGTGCGCGCGCCAGGCACGCCCGCACCAGCGCCGCCCCGACGCCGTGCCCGCGCCCGGCGGCCCGCACCGCCAGCATCCGGAACTCGGCCTCCCCGGGCCCGGCCAACTCCGCGTACGGGCTCCCGTGCGGCGCGAACGTCACCGCCCCCAGCAGCGCCCCGTCCGCCCCGCCCACGGCCACCAGCACCTCGGCGTGCGCCGCCCGGTGCGCGACCTTCCGCAGCACCGCCGCGTACGGATCGTCCGCTCCGCCCTTCAACAGCCCGTCGGCCAGGTACACCTCGGTCACGAGGTCCCCGACCGTCTCGTACTCCGCCGGGCGGACGGCTCTGATGGTGATGTCCATGGAGGCCAGTGTCGCGGCGGCCGCCCGAGGGCACGGCCGGGGCGGCGAATGGTAACCGTCATGTGACCGTCAGTGGCCTCGACTGTCGTCGGGCTTACGCTCTCTGGTCCGTCCAGCGGAAGAAGGAGGAGGCTCCATGACCGCGCTCGTCGACCGGCCGCACAGCACGCTCACCGATTGCTTCGAAGAGGCAGCTCGGATAATCGACCGGGCGGAGGAAGGGGCACGGCTGGAACTCATCGACGGAAAAATCTGGAGCAAGGCTGTGCCGGACGGGGATGGCATCACCCTCGACACCGAGGCGCTCAAGGACGGGGTGAGCTGATCCTGCGCGGCCGACGCGCCGCACGGGACACAGGGCCGTGCCGTTCCGGGGAACGCCACGGCCCTCCGCCGTAGTTGACGGTGCTCAGTGCCCCGCCGGTGCCCCCGCCGTCGCCGGCGGCAGGTCGGCGGTGACGCCCGCGTCGCCGACGTCCGCGGTGTAGTCCCCCGGAGAGGTCTCGTCGGTGCCCTCGGGGGCCTTGAGGGCCTTCAGGACGAACGTCAGGACGACGGTCACCACGACGTTCAGGACGAAGGCGGTGAGGCCGATGTAGCCGATCTCGCCGATGCCGGGGATCTGGGCGTTGGAGCCGCCGAAGTGCTTCTGGGTCGGACTGGCCACCCCGTAGGCGGCGAGGGTGCCGTAGACCATGCCGACCGCCCAGCCGGCCAGCAGCGCCCAGCGGTGGAACCAGCGGGTGAAGAGCCCGCCGACCAGGGCCGGCATGGTCTGGAGGATCCAAATGCCGCCCAGCAGCTGGAAGTTGATCGCGACGGTCTTGTCCATGGTGAGGACGAAGGCCAGCGCGCCGACCTTCACCAGGAGGGAGACCAGCTTGGCGACCTTGTGCTCCTGCTCGGGCGTGGCGTGGGGCTTGAGGAAGTCCTTGTAGACGTTCCGGGTGAAGAGGTTGGCGGCGGCGATCGACATGATCGCCGCGGGCACCAGTGCGCCGATGCCGATCGCGGCGAACGCCACGCCCGCGAACCAGCTGGGGAACATGTCCTCGAAGAGCTGCGGGATCGCCAGCTGCGCATTGCCGTGGGTGTCCGTACCGGCCTTGATCGCCATGAAGCCGAGCAGCGCCAGGAGGCCCAGCATCAGGGAGTAGAGCGGCAGGATCGTGGTGTTGCGGCGGATGACGTTGCGGCTGCGCGAGGAGAGCGTCGCGGTGATCGAGTGCGGGTACATGAACAGCGCCAGCGCCGAGCCGAGCGCGAGCGTGGCGTACGCCCACTGCGCGTTGGGGCCGCTGGCCAGTTCACCGCGCGGTTTGCCGGTCGGCCCGTGCACGGCGAGTGTGTCCTTGGCGGCGTGGAAGATCTCGCCGAAGCCGCCCAGCTTGATCGGGATGTAGATGATCGCCACCACGATGACCAGGTAGATCAGCCCGTCCTTGACGAACGCGATCAGCGCCGGCGCCCGCAGGCCGGACGAGTAGGTGTACGCGGCCAGCACGGCGAACGCGATCAGCAGCGGCAGGTCCTTGACGAACCAGTTGGCGTCCGCACCGCCGCCGACGCCCAGCACGTCCAGGACGGCCTGGATGCCGACCAGTTGGAGCGCGATGTACGGCATCGTGGCGAGCAGGCCGGTGAGGGCCACCGCCAGCGACAGGCCCTTGGAGCCGAAGCGGCCGCGGACGAAGTCGGAGGTGGTGACGTACCCGTGCCGGTGCGAGACCGACCACAGCCGGGGCAGGAAGGTGAAGATCAGCGGGTAGACCAGGATGGTGTACGGGACGGCGAAGAAGCCGGCCGCGCCCGCCGTGTAGATCGCCGCCGGAACGGCCACGAACGTGTAGGCGGTGTAGAGGTCGCCGCCGAGCAGGAACCACGTCACCCAGGTGCCGAAGCTGCGGCCGCCCAGGCCCCATTCGTCGAGGTTGGCGGACTGCTCGGCCTTGCGCCAGCGCGCCGCCAGGAAGCCCATGACCGTGACGGCCAGGAAGAAGAAGACGAAGACGGCGAGCGCCACGCCGTTGACGCCCTGGGGGGCGGCGGCGAGCGTCGTGGTCAAGGGAGTCGTCGTCATGCCGCACCGTCCTTGCGGGCCCGCTGCTCACGCTGGACCAGCTTGTAGGCCACGGACGTCAGCACCGTCGAGATCAGCACCCACGCCATCTGGTACCAGTAGAAGAACGGGATTCCGATCAGCGTCGGCTCGATCCTGGCGTACGAACTCACCCACAGCATCGCGATGAACGGGGCGATCAGGCACAATCCGGCCACTACCCGTGTGGGGGTGACGACCGGTCTGCGGTCCGGTGGTGCGGCTTTCTCGGCCATGACCGTGGCTCCCGTCCCTCGTGAACTCCTGTGCAACCGGCTGGAAATCTAAGGCAGGGTCGTGGCACGCGTCACTAGCTGTCCGCATATCGGTATGCGGCGGTTACCGCACGGGAGTTGGGCGGACACCGGGAGGGACCGGATTCCGTGGCGTGCGGCGGCGGTCGGGCGGCGGGCCGTTCGGAATCCGTACGGTCGGTCGGCTCCGGGCGGGGGCGTCAGTCGGTCGGGCGCTGGAGGCGGGCGACGAACTTGTAGCGGTCGCCGCGGTAGACCGAGCGCACCCATTCGACCGGCTGGCCCTGGGCGTCCAGGGAGTGCCGGGAGAGCATCAGCATCGGCAGGCCGACGTCGGTGCCCAGCAGGCCGGCCTCGCGCGGGGTGGCCAGCGAGGTCTCGATGGTCTCCTCGGCCTCCGCCAGCCGGACGTCGTAGACCTCGGCCAGCGCGGTGTAAAGGGAGGTGTACTTGACGAGGTTGCGGCGCAGCGCCGGGAACCGCTTGGCCGAAAGGTGGGTGGTCTCGATGGCCATCGGCTCGCCGCTGGCCAGCCGCAGTCGCTCGATGCGCAGTACCCGGCCGCCGGGGGTGATGTCCAGCAGCCCGGCGAGCCGGTCGTCGGCGGTGACGTAGCCGATGTCCAGCAACTGGGAGGTGGGTTCCAGGCCCTGGGCCCGCATGTCCTCGGTGTAGGAGGTCAGTTGCAGCGCCTGGGAGACCTTGGGTTTGGCGACGAAGGTGCCCTTGCCCTGGATGCGCTCCAGGCGGCCCTCGACGACGAGTTCCTGGAGGGCCTGGCGGACGGTGGTGCGGGAGGTGTCGAACTCCGCGGCGAGGGTGCGTTCGGGCGGCACTGGGGTGCCCGGCGGCAGGGTTTCGGTGATCTCCAGCAAATGCCGCTTGAGCCGGTAGTACTTGGGCACCCGGGCGGTCCGCGCGCCACTGCCGCTGCTCTCGGCGCTGCCCGCCTCGGTGTCCATGACCCGCCTTTCCGATGCCTGTCGTGCTGCCGTCACCGGCTCCTCCGTACGTAGCGGCTCACATCGTGGCACGGACGGGGTGCCCATGCGTCCACGCGGGCCTGGGCCCGCCAGATGTCGGTCCGGTAACGGACCTGACAGCGACTCTTATACACCCTTGACACCCCTAAAGGTCTAGGCCAAGCTGCGGGAACTGGTCTAAACCATTAAAGCCACACCCGTCCTTGAGGGGGAGAGCGCGATGAAGCGTGGGCTCATAGCGGCGACCGCGGTCGCGGGAATGCTGGTGAGTGTCGCTGCCTGTGGGTCGAGCGGCAAGAGCAATGCGGGCGCCGATGGCTTCAAGGGCCAGAAGCTGACCGTATGGGTGATGTCCGGGTCCAATCCGGAACAATGGACCAAGCAGGTCTCCGACCAATTCAAGAAGAAGACCGGCGCCACGGTCGAATTCAAGGTCCAGCAGTGGAACGGCATTCAGCAGAAGCTGAGCACCGCCCTCTCGGAGGACACTCCGCCGGACGTCGTCGAGATCGGCAACACCCAGACCGCCGCCTACGCCAAGGCCGGGGCCCTGGTCGACCTCGGCGACCTGAAGAAGGAGATCGGCGCCGACTGGAACGACGCCTTCAACAAGGCCGCGATGGCGGACGGGAAGCAGTACGCCCTGCCGTGGTTCGCCGGCAACCGCGTGGTGATGTACAACAAGAAGATCTGGGCCCAGGCCGGGATCACCAAGCTCCCCACCACGCGCGCCGAACTCTTCCACGACTTCGACACCATCAAGCAGAAGACCGAAGCCGATCCGCTCTACCTGCCCGGCCAGAACTGGTACTTCCTCGACGGCCTCACCATCGGCACCGGTGCGCAACTGGTGAAGAAGGAAGGCGGCAAATGGGTGTCCAATTTCGCTGACCCCAAGGTCGCCAAGGCGATGGACATCTACAAGCAGTACATGGCGTTCAGCAGCGCCCCCAAGAACAAGGACGAGGCCACTCCGCAGCAGGCCGAAATCTTCGCCAAGGGGAAGACCGGCGCCCTCATCGCCATGGGCTACGAAGCCGCGACCGCCGTCAAGGCGAATCCGAAGATCAAGGAAGACATCGGATTCTTCACCATTCCGGGGGAGACCGCCGCCAAGCCCGAGGGCGTCTTCCTCGGCGGCTCCAACTTCGCAGTCGCCGGAATGAGCAAGAACCAGGAACTCGCCAAGGAATTCCTGAAGGTCGCGCTCTCCAAGGACAACGACGCCCAGATGGTCAAGGAATCCGGCTGGACGCCCAAGTCCCCGGCCCTGGCCGGCGCCGCCAAGGACAACCCGGCCGCCGCGGCCGCCGCCCCCGCCGCCGAGAAGGCGGGCGGCACCACCCCGCTGATCCCCCAGTGGGCCGCGGTGGAGAACGTGCCGAACCCGATCAAGAACTACATGACCGCGGTCCTGAACGGCAAGGCCCCGACCGACGCCGCCAAGGACATCGAGTCCGAGATCAACGCCCGGCTCGCCAAGGAGTAGCCGGCCACCGGACGCGTACGGGCCGGGCGGCCCTCCGGGGCCCCGCCCGTACGCCCGTAGCAGCGACCGCGGCCGCCGTCACCGCGCCGGGCCGGCACCCCGCGGTGCCGGCGGCCGCCTCCACCGCACCACCCGGCGCATCCACGGGAACGAGGGGACCACACGCTCATGGCAGTGCAGCTCGACGAAGCGGCGGGGAGGACCACGCCGCGGACCGGCAAGGGCGGCGCGCCGCCCGCCCGGAGCGGCCCCGGCGGCCGACGGAGCGCCCCCTACCTCCTGCTGCTCCCGGCCCTGCTCGCCACCGCGGTCTTCCTGGGCTGGCCCCTCGTCCGCAACCTGGTGCTCTCCTTCCAGAACCTCAACATGAAGGAGTTGATCCAGCACCTCACCGACTGGCGGGGCCTGGGCAACTACCAGGAGGTCCTGGGCAGCGAGCAGTTCTGGCGGGTCACCGGCCGCACCATCGTCTTCACCGCCGTCAACGTCGTGCTGATCATGGTGTTGGGCACCCTGCTCGGACTGCTGCTGGCCCGGCTCGGCACGAAGATGCGCCTGGTGCTGTCGGTGGCGCTGGTACTGGCCTGGGCGATGCCGTCGATCGCCGCCACCACCGTCTTCCAGTGGCTCTTCGACTCCCGCTACGGCGTCGTCAACTGGCTTCTGGAACACCTTGGTTGGCACGCCATGGCCCACTACGACTGGGTCGGCACGCAGCTGTCCACGTTCTTCGTGATCACCGTCCTGATCGTCTGGCAGTCGCTGCCCTTCGTGGCCCTCAACCTCTACGCGGCCACCACGACCATCCCCAAGGAGCTCTACGAAGCGGCCCGGATGGACGGCGCCGGCACCTGGAAGATCTTCACCTCCGTCACCTTCCCCTTCCTGCGCCCCTTCTTCATGGCCACGACGTTCCTCGAAGTCATCTGGGTCTTCAAGGCGTTCCCGCAGATCTTCGCGATCAACCAGGGCGGCCCGGACCGGCTCACCGAGACGCTGCCGATCTACGCCTTCACCGAGGGCGTCGGCAACCTGCACTTCGGCATGGGCGCCGCCATCTCCGTCCTGACCATCGTCGTGCTGCTCGCCCTCACCGCGTACTACCTGCGCCTGACCCTCAAGCAAGAGGAGGACGCGCTGTGAAGCGCTCACTCGCCGGCCGGATCTGGCCCAACGCGACCGCCGCCGTCCTCGCGCTGCTGTTCGTCTTCCCCGTGTACTGGATGTTCGCCACGGCCTTCAAGCCGACCCAGGACATCCTCAGCGAGGACCCGGTGTGGTTCCCGTTCCACGGCACCGTCTCGCACTTCGTGACGGCCGTGGACGCGCCGAACTTCTGGCGCCTGGCCGGGAACTCCGTCGTGGTGACCGTGGTCGCCGTCGGACTGTCGCTGCTGATCGGGCTGTGCGGTTCGTTCGCCATCGCCCGGATGCGGTTCAAGGGCCGCCGGGGCATCCTGCTGACCTTCATGGTCGCCCAGATGGCGCCCTGGGAGGTCATGGTGATCTCGATCTACATGATCGTCCGGGACGCGGACCTGCTCAACAGCCTGCTGCCGCTCACCTTCTTCTACATGCTGATGGTGCTCCCCTTCACCCTGCTGACGCTGCGCGGCTACGTCGCCGCGGTGCCCAAGGAGTTGGAGGAGTCCGCGATGGTCGACGGCTGCTCGCGCCGGCAGGCGTTCGTCAAGGTCGTCCTGCCCCTGCTGGCACCCGGCCTGATGGCCACCTCCCTCTTCGGCTTCATCACCGCCTGGAACGAGTTCCCACTGGTGCTGGTCCTCAACAAGGAGCCCGGCGCCGGCACCCTGCCGCTGTGGCTCTCGCAGTTCCAGACCCAGTTCGGCGACGACTGGGGCGCCACCATGGCCGCCGCGTCGCTCTTCGCCCTCCCGATCCTGATCCTCTTCCTGTTCCTGCAGCGCAAGGCGGTCGGCGGTCTCACCTCCGGCGCAGTGAAGGGATAGCCCATGGCCACCGTCAGTCGCTCCGCCGACACCCTCACCCGGGACGCGCTCGCCGTCCTCCAGCCCGGCTTCACGGGCACCACCGCCCCCGACTGGCTGCTGCGCCGCCTGGACGAGGGCCTGACGACCGTCGCCCTCTTCGGCCGCAACGTGCACGACGCCGAACAACTCTCCGCCCTCACCGGTCGGTTGCGCGACGTACGCCGGGACCTGCTGGTCGCCATCGACGAGGAGGGCGGCGACGTCACCCGCCTCGAAGTGCGCGGCGGCTCCTCCTTCCCCGGCAACCTCGCCCTGGGCGCCGTCGACGACCCCGACCTGACCCGGGCCGTCGCCCGCGAACTCGGCCGCCGCCTCGCCGACTGCGGCATCAACGTCAACTGGGCCCCCTCCGCCGACGTCAACTCCAACCCCGCCAACCCCGTCATCGGGGTCCGCTCCTTCGGCGCCGATCCCGCACTCGTGGCCCGTCACACCGCCGCCTACGTCCAGGGACTGCAGTCCGCCGGCGTCGCCGCCTGCACCAAGCACTTCCCCGGCCACGGCGACACCGACACCGACTCCCACCACGACCTCCCGCGCATCACCGCCGACCTGACGACCCTCCGGGAACGCGAACTGGTGCCGTTCCGCGCCGCGGTGGCCGCCGGCACCCGCGCGGTGATGAGCGCCCACATCCTGCTGCCCGCCCTCGACGCCGAGCGGCCCGCCACACTCAGCCCCGCCGCGCTGCACGGGCTGCTGCGCGCCCCCGCCACCGAGGGCGGCCTCGGCTTCGACGGACTGATCGTCACCGACGGCATCGAGATGCGGGCCATCGCCGCCGCCTACGGCATCGAACGCGGCAGCGTCCTGGCGCTCGCCGCCGGGGCCGACGCGATCTGCGTCGGCGGCGGACTGGCCGACGAGGACACCGTGCTGCGACTGCGCGACGCCCTGGTGCGCGCGGTCCGGGACGGCGAACTGCCGGAGGAGCGGCTGGCCGACGCCGCGGCGCGGGTCCGCACCCTGGCGCACTGGACCCGGGACGCGGGCGCGGGGGAGGGGACCGCGCCCGCGCCCGGGATCGGCCTGACCGCCGCCCGCCGGGCCGTCCGCCTGACCTCCACCACCCCGCACGAGCCGCTGACCCGCCCCGCCTACGTGGCCGCCTTCACCCCCCTCGCCAACATCGCCGTCGGTGACGAGACCCCCTGGGGCATCGCCGCCGAACTCTCCCGGCTCCTCCCCGGCACCGAGACCGCCGCCTACACGGCCGAGGACGCCGCGGCCGGGACCCGCGCCCTCGTCGACACCCTGCTCACCGCCGCCGGCGACCGCCCCGTCGTGGCCGTCGTCCGCGACCTGCACCGCCACCCGTGGATGGCCGACGCCCTGCACGCCCTGCTGGTCGCCCGCCCCCGCACCGCCGTCGTCGAGATGGGTGTCCCCCAGGCCCCGCCCCAGGGCACCCCTCACCTCGCCACCCACGGCGCCGCCCGCGTCTGCAGCCAGGCCGCCGCGGAGGCCCTCACCGGGCACCGCCCCTGACCGGGCACGGGCACGGACCCTGACGGGACACCGCCCCGACGGACACCGCCCCCGACGGACAGCTCCCCGGCACGGAGTTGCCCCCGCCCCGCCCCCCAACGCACCGAGGGCCCGCGTCGGCGCCCGCCCCTCAGGGGCCGGCACCGGCACGGGCCCTCAGGCCGTCGGTCGGTGCCGTCAGAGCCCCTGCCACGCCGGCTTGGCGGCGTAGGTCGCGCGGAAGTAGTCGGCCAACTTCAGCTTGGACGCCGCGGCTTCGTCGACGACGACCGTGGCGTGCGGGTGCATCTGGAGCGCCGAGGCCGGGACCAGCGCGGCGACCGGACCCTCGACGGCCTGCGCCACCGCGTCCGCCTTGCCCTCGCCCGTGGCCAGCAGCACCAGGTGGCGCGCCTCCAGGATGGTGCCGATGCCCTGGGTGATGACGTGGTGCGGAACCTCGTCCGGGCTGTCGAAGAAGCGGGCGTTGTCCTCCCGGGTCTGCTGGGTCAGCGTCTTGATGCGGGTGCGGGAAGCCAGCGACGAGCAGGGCTCGTTGAAGCCGATGTGGCCGTCGGTGCCGATGCCGAGCAGCTGGAGGTCCACCCCGCCGGCCTCGCGCAGCGCCTCGTCGTACGCCGTGCAGGCGGCCTGCACGTCCTCTGCCGTGCCGTCCGGTCCCATGAACGCGCTCTCGTCGAGCCCCAGTGGCTCCACCACCTCGCGCAGTACCACCGAGCGGTACGACTCCGGGTGCCCGGCGGGCAGGCCCACGTACTCGTCGAGCTGGCAGATCCGCGCGCGCGAGGCGTCCACCGCACCGGCGCGGACCTTCGCCGCCAGCGCCTCGTAGATGGGCAACGGGGTCGAGCCGGTGGCCACGCCGAGCAGCGCCTCGGGCTTGCGGCGCACCAGGGTGGCGATGGCCTCCGCGATGAGCGCGCCGCCTGCCGCGGCGTCCGGGACGATGACAACTTCCACGCTTGGCCTGCCGTTCTGGAGAATGGGCTATGTGGTATAGACCAATCTAACAGAGAAGGCCGTCCCTGACCCCGTGGCGTCGCTGAACGCAAGGGCACGTTTTCCTGACCGTTCCCCGTCGCCGTGGTGACCGCGGTCGCGGGGGCGGACGGAGTGCGGCGGCGGGATGACGAGGCGGGGCGCGGGGCCGTCAGAGCAGGGCGCCGCCCGTGGCGTCTATCCACTGGCCCGTCACCCAGCGGCTGTCGTCCGAGGCGAGGAACCCCACGATGTCGCTGATCTCGGTGGGTCCGGCCACCCGCCCCAGCGGAGAGAGCGCGCCGGTCGCGGCGCGGGCCTCGGCGTTCGTCTCGCCGCGCAGCCAGCCGGCGTTCATGTCGGTGTCGACCGCGCCCGGTGCCACCGCGTTGACCGTGATGCCGCGGGGGCCGAGCTCCTTCGCCAGCGAGCGGGTCAGTACGTCGACGGGACCCTTGGACATCGCATAGGCGATCAGATCCGACCGCGCGGCGCCCTGCGTCAGCCGCGTGGAGACGTTGACGATCCGTCCGCCGTCCCGCAGGCGGGACAGTCCCTGCTGGATCACGAAGAACGGTGCGGTGGAGTTGACCGCGAAGAGGTGCTCGACGTCGCCGCGCGTCATCTCGCCGAACGGGCGCAGGGCGCCGTCCAGCGTCTTGTTGATCCCCGCGTTGTTGATCAGGATGTCCACTCCGTCGGCATGGGCGTCGAACGCGGTCCACAGCGCCTCCGCGTCGCCCGGCTCCCCGAGTCCGGCGCGCAGCGTGAACGCCTCGCCGCCCGCCGCCTCGATCGCCGCGACCGTCTCCTTCGCCGCCGCCTCGTCGCGGGCGTAGTGCACGCCGACCCGGGCGCCGTCGCGCCCCAGTCGCTCCGAGATGGCCCGGCCGATCCCCCGGCCGCCGCCCGTCACCAGTGCCGTCCTGCCGCTCAGAGCACCCATCGTGACCCCTCCCCTTCTTCTGCGCGTCCGCGCGCTTCCTGCGCGCGGACGTCCGCTGGTCCGGCGAGCCCTTTCTGTAGTGCTCGCTACACAAAAACCGTAGCACGCGTTTCTTATCGACCGCTATAGAATTCACTCCATGGTGGCCAAGGAGACCAAGCAGCGCGGCCGACCCCGGTCGTTCGACCGGGACACAGCACTGGAGAAGGCGGTCCGCTCCTTCTGGGAGCACGGCTACGAATCCACGTCCATCTCGGACCTCACCCGCGAGATGGGCATCAGCGCCCCCAGCCTCTACGCCGCCTTCGGCGACAAGCGGGCGCTGTTCGACGAGGCGATCGCCGTCTACGGGCAGCTCTACGGCGGCTTCATCACCCGCGCGCTCGCCGAGGAGCCCACCGCCCGCCGCGGCGTCGAGCGGGCCCTGCGCGAGGCCGCGGCCGAATACACCGTCCCGGACCGCCCCCGCGGGTGCATGGTCATCAGTGCTGCGCTGAACACCGCCCCCGCCTCCGCGGAGGTCGCCGACTCCCTGCGGCACAAGCGGCAGTCGAACCTCCGCGAGATCGAGCGCGCGATCCGGGCGGACGTCGCCACCGGCGAGCTCCCCGCCGACACGGACGCGTCGGCACTGGCCGCGTACGTGAGCGCGATCGTCGCCGGGATGTCGCAGTCCGCGCGCGACGGCACGGACCGCACGACCCTGGAAGCGGTCGCCGCCCTCGCGATGAACGCCTGGCCGAGCGCGGCGGAGGCGCGTGCGGAACGGCCGCACACGGCAGGGCCGTCCAAGGGGGAGCGGGCCTGACACCGGCCCCGAAAACACCCGCGGGCCGCGGCGCCGGGACAGGACCCTCAACCTGTCCGGCACCGCAGCCCGGAGCTGACATCGGCCGGCCCCGTGGTACGGGCGGGGCGCGCCCCCTGTGCGGTTGGGGACGCGGTCCCGTCCTGGGACCGGTCGATCGGAGGCCCGGGCGCAGTCAGGGCAGAGAGCGCCGTGGGCCTCGATCCGCCCTCCTGTGCGGGGAGGGCGGAGGCTTCAACGGTCCGGGGTTTCCCCCGGGGTACCGCACCGCACATTCTGGACTAGACCATTCTGCCGTGTCCATGGCCGTGCAGGCACAACACATACCGTACGCCGGTAGGCTCCCAGGTGTGCCCTCGATGAACGATCTCGTACGCCAGCACACCGCTCTGAGCGACTCCGACCTGGAGTGGCTACACCTGTTGGTCTCGGAGTGGCAACTGCTCTCGGACCTCTCCTTCGCCGACCTCGTGCTGTGGGTGCCCACCCTCGACGGCACCCGCTACGTGTCGGTCGCCCAGATGCGGCCCAACACCGGACCGACCTCCTACCAGGACGACATGGTCGGCCACCTCGTGCCCCGGGGCCGCCGGCCGATGCTGGACTCCGCCCTGGACGAGGGCCGCATCGTGCGCGAGGGCGACCCGGAGTGGCGCGAGGAGGTGCCGGTGCGGGTCGAGTCGATCCCGGTCCGCCGCGAGGGCCGGGTCCTCGGAGTGATCGCCCGGAACACCAACCTGCTCACCGTGCGGACCCCCAGCCGGCTGGAGTTGACCTACCTCCAGAGCGCCTCCGACCTGGCCCAGATGATCGCTGCCGGAACGTTTCCCTTCCCCGGTCAGCAGGTCGACATGGATGCCTCGCCGCGCGCCGGCGACGGACTGATCCGGCTCGACGCCGACGGCGTCGTCCAGTACGCCAGCCCCAACGCGCTCTCCGCCTACCACCGGCTCGGCCTCGCCGCCGACCTCGTGGGCCACCACCTCGGCCAGGCCACCGCCGAACTGGCCCCGGCCCGCGGCCCGGTGGACGAAGCGCTGGTCAAACTGGCCAGCGGCTGGGCCCCGCGGGAATTCGAGGTCGAGGGCGACGAGGGCGTGATCCAATTGCGCGCCATTCCGCTCAAGCCCAAAGGAACGCATATCGGTTCACTGGTCCTGTTGCGCGACGTGACCGAACTGCGACGCCGCGAACGGGAACTGATCACCAAAGACGCCACCATCCGGGAAATCCACCACCGGGTGAAGAACAATCTCCAGACGGTCGCCGCCCTGCTGCGGCTGCAGTCCCGCCGGATGGAATCCGAGCAGGGCCGCGAGGCGCTCAACGAGGCCGTACGCAGGGTCGGTTCGATCGCGATCGTGCACGAGACGCTCTCCCAGACGCTCGACGAACGGGTGGAATTCGACGAGATCGCCGACCGGGTGCTGGCCATGGTCGCGGAGATCGCCCCGGGCAAGGTGACCACCCGCCGCACCGGTCGCTTCGGCATCCTGGACGCCGAGGTGGCCACCCCGCTGTCGATGGTGCTGACGGAGGTGGTCCAAAACGCCCTGGAGCACGCCTTCGACCAGGAGCAGCACGGCACCGTCGAGGTCACCGCGGTGCGCGGCGGCAGCCGCACCGAACCCCGGCTGCTGGTCACCGTCCAGGACAACGGCCGCGGCCTGCCCGAGGGGTTCGACCCGCACCGCACCGGAAACCTGGGGCTGCAGATCGTACGGACCTTGGTGGAGGGGGAGTTGGGCGGGACGTTCGACATGGTCCGCCGGCCCGAGGGCGGCACCCAGGTGCTCCTCGACCTTCCGGTGCGCGCCGAGAAGCAGCACTAGCGGCCGGGGAACGGGGCCGCGGGGCGGGCGCGAGCGGGAAGCCCGCACCCCGGCCGCGGCCCGGGCACAGCAACAAGCCCCGGACCGACGTGCGGTCCGGGGCTCAAAGCTACTGCGATGCGATAACGACCGGGTATGAGCTCCGGGCGGGCATCGAAGGTACTGCGCGCTGCGGCTCGGGGGCCACGGGGCGGTTGGCTCAGGCGCTGGCGTTGCGCGCCCGGTTGCGAGCTGCACGGCGCTTCATCGCGCGGCGCTCGTCCTCGCTCAGACCACCCCAGACGCCCGAGTCCTGGCCGGACTCGAGCGCCCACTGCAGGCACTGCTCCATGACGGGGCAGCGGCGGCAGACGGCCTTGGCTTCCTCGATCTGCAGCAGCGCGGGACCGGTGTTGCCGATGGGGAAGAAGAGCTCGGGGTCTTCTTCGCGGCAAACGGCGCGGTGACGCCAGTCCATGGCTGCTCCATCTCCTCGTGTGACGGGAACGTTGCTTGTGAATGTGAACGCTTTCACGAATCCCTCCACAAGGGAAGGGCCGAAAGCCAGTCAAGGACTGGTGCGGTCCTGTGGAATGAGGAGGAGGATTCGGGCTCTCAAGGGGGCCGGTAAAGCAGCCGTCCCGATCGCCATGAAGAGACTCGCAAACCTCGGCGACGGATACAACCCCTTCCGGAAACTTTTTTTTGATTCCTTGGTGTCGCCTAGCTCACAGCCGTCATTCCAGGGGGTGGAAGCCAGCCTAAACGTTCGAGTGAAAGGACTTTAGGCCCTACTGCTCACACAATCACACGCAGTGCACGGCGTACGCCTGTGAACGTCACACTCGTGCGCAGTCCGAGGTGGTCACCGTCCATCTGAAACGGCAGGGGAGCCTGCGAATGCAAGGTGAAGTCGGTGAGGTCGTGGAGTGAGAGGACGTGCTTGCCCCGTGGGCCGCGGTCCGGTGTGGAGGCGAGGAGCTGGGAGGCGTAGCGGGTCACCGCCGGCATCGAGAACTTGTCCAGCGCGAAGAGGTCCAGCGCGGTGTCGAACGACGCCTCGGGGGAGGGGTAGATCGGACGGTTGCCCAGGTAGGACCACGGGGCGGTGTTGCAGATTATCGACATCGCGAGGTTCTCGGTGACCTCGGTGGTGCCCGGTGCGTCGCCCGGCCGTTCGAGCGTGATGGTGCCCCGACGACGGTTGGCCTCGCCGAGGAACTGACGCACGACCTGTCGCACGTACAGGGCGTGGGTGGAGCGCTTGCCGCGCTCGCGCTGCTGCTCGACCCGGCCCACCACGCCGGCGTCGAAGCCGAAGCCGGCGCAGAAGGTGAACCAGCGGGCCGGCACCCCCTCGTCCGGGCTGCCCGGCGTGCCCGAGGCCAGGCCCAGTCCCACGGTGCGCTCGGTGCGGTCGCGCAGCGCGTCCAGCAGGGCGCCGGTGGCCTCGACGACGTCGTTGGGCAGCCCCAGGGCGCGGGCGAAGACGTTGGTGGAGCCGCCGGGGACCACGGCGAGCCGGGGGTGCGAGTCCGGGTCGGGGCCGGTCGACAGGAGGCCGTTGACGACCTCGTTGACCGTGCCGTCCCCGCCGAGCGCCACCACCAGGTCCATCTGGCCGCCCTCGGCGGCCTCCCGGGCCAGGTCGCGGGCGTGGCCGCGGTACCGCGTCTCGGCGACCTCCAGCTTGAGGTCGCTGGCCAGTGCGTGGGTGAGCACCTCACGGGTACGGGCACTCGTGGTGGTAGCTGCGGGATTGACCACGAGAAGTGCGCGCATATGCAGCAGCGTACCTACCTGCCGGTACCCGCTCCGCCCCTGTCCATGCTGCGGGCACGCCCGGTCCGGCGGTGACCCGGCGCTACCCTGCTGGGGTGACCAGTCAGCAGAAGCAGTCCCCGAAGCGAGCCGCCGGCACCCCCGCGGCGTCCGAGCCCAAGGGGCCCCGGCCCGCCCGGCTCAGCGCCGCCGCGGCGCTCACCGCCGTCGAGGGCCTGGCCCTGGCCGCCCTCGGCGCGTACATGCTGGTCGACGGCCTGGTCGGGACGCCGGACAGCCCGCAGCAGGCGGAGATGGGCGGGGTGACGATCCTGGCGCTGGCGGTGCTGCCGTTGGTCGCCGCGCGCGGACTGTGGCTGCGCCGCCGGTGGAGCCGGGGGCCCTCGTTGATCACCCAGATCGTGGCGCTGCCGGTCGCCTGGACGCTGGTCAAGGGCGGCGGCGCACTGATCGCCGCCGGTGCCGCGCTGGCGGTGGCGGCGCTGGTCGTCCTCGTTCTGCTGGTCAATCCGACCGCGACCACGGCGCTGGGCATCGCCCCGCGGGAGACCCCGTAGGACTGCGGCGCCCCGAGGCGTCCTGAGACGCCCGGCGCATGCCCCCGCACGCGTGTGGCCCCGTAGGGGTGGGCCGAACGGATCCCGTAGGGGTCGTCGGCGCCCCCCTGCGGGGCCACAACGCGGTGGAGCGGGGTGGTGTTCCCGGTGCCGGCACCGGTGTCCGCGCCGGTAGTGGTGTCGGCAGTGGTGTCGGTACTGGTGTCCGCGTCGGCAGTGGTGCCGGCACCGGCAGTAGTCAGTGGTGCCGGCACCAGCGGTAGTCCGTAGTGCCGGCACCAGCACCCGTGGTTCGGCCGGTGCCGTGGCCGTTACTCCTCGACCAGCAGCTTGTCGCGCAGCTGGGCCAGGGTGCGGGCCAGTAGGCGGGAGACGTGCATCTGGGAGATGCCGACCTCCTGGGCGATCTGCGACTGGGTCATGTTCCCGAAGAACCGCAGCAGCAGGATCTTCTTCTCGCGCGGCGGCAGGTCCTCCAGCAGCGGTTTGAGGGACTCGCGGTACTCCACGCCCTCCAGCGCCTCGTCCTCGGCCCCCAGGGTGTCGGCGACGGCCGGCGACTCGTCGTCGGTGTCCGGGACGTCGAGGGAGAGGGTGCTGTAGGCGTTCGCCGACTCCAGGCCCTCCAGGACCTCCTCCTCGGAGATCCCCAGGTGCTCGGCCAGCTCGTGCACGGTGGGCGCCCGGCCGTGCCGCTGGGAGAGCTCGGCGGTCGCGGTGGTCAGCGACAGCCGCAGCTCCTGGAGGCGCCGGGGGACCCGGACCGCCCACCCCTTGTCGCGGAAGTGCCGCTTGATCTCGCCGACGACGGTGGGCGTGGCGTACGTGGAGAACTCCACGCCGCGGTCCGGGTCGAACCGGTCCACCGACTTGATCAGACCGATCGTGGCGACCTGGGTCAGGTCGTCGAGCGGCTCACCGCGGTTGCGGAACCGCCGGGCCAGGTGCTCGACCAGCGGCAGGTGCATCCGCACGAGGGTGTTGCGCAGCTCGGCGCGCTCCGGGGAGCCGTCGGGGAGCTTGCGCAGCTCGTAGAACATCGCGCGGGCGCCGCCGCGGTCGTGGGTGTCCCCCGGCTCCGCGGAGCGCCGGTCCTGGGGCCGGTCCACGGCAGCCGGCGGATCCTGCCGTTCCGCCTGTCGGCCCTGCTGCTCGCTCTGGTCCATGTGGTCCGCCCGCTCCGCCTGCTCCGCCGCGTCCAACCGGCCGCCGTGGTCGTCCGCTCCCGTCGGGTGCGGCTGGGCATGCTGCCCGGGGATGACCGCGCCCGCCGCCATCCTCGCGCCGCGTTCGAGATCTTTCACGGGGCCCCCTGTTCGGTCATGACGGTCCGGGACCGGCGCCGCGCTCCTTGTACAGACTGATGGTGACCGTGCGGTCCTCGGCGACGGTGGAATCGACCTTGCCGGCCAGTGCGGAGAGCACCGTCCAGGCGAAGGTGTCGCGCTCGGGAGCGCGGCCGTCGGTCGTCGGGGCCGACACCGTCACCTGCAGTGCGTCGTCGATGAGCCGGAAGACGCAGCTGAGCACACTGCCGGGGACGGCCTGTTGCAGCAGGATTGCGCAGGCTTCGTCGACCGCGATGCGCAGATCCTCGATCTCGTCGAGGGTGAAGTCCAAGCGGGCTGCGAGGCCGGCCGTGGCCGTACGCAACACGGACAGGTAGGCACCCGCAGCGGGCAGACGGACTTCCACGAAGTCCTGAGTCCCGGGCTCGCCTGCGATCTGGGACACCCTCACCTCCAAGGTGGCACAAGCTGGTAGAGCTGGAATGCGTGCTGAAGCTCTTGCGGTTCGCGTTTCTTCGCGTTCTTCGGGGTATCCGTGCCGGGTGGTCCTCCCGCCAGGTGCAAGGAGAACGATCCGGCGCGGCTCGTGGTTCGGCTGTGACGCTATCGCGATCGGCGGGCCGGTGTCGCCCGGAAGGAGCAGGGCAGCCGTCCGGACGGCGACGGCCGGCTCACCGGCGCCACGTCTGTTACTGAGTGTAAAACCTCGGGCACGGACGGTGGTAGGGGTGGGAGCCGCCAAATCGAGCCCGATTACGCTCCGTTGACGGGTGCGGTGTCCGCGAGCGTGTGCAGTGCCTCTCCAGTGAGCCGGAATACCGTCCATTCGTCCATGGGTTGGGCGCCGATGGATCGGTAAAAACCGATGGAAGGCTCGTTCCAATCCAGCACCGACCACTCGAAACGCTGGTATCCGCGGCGCACGCAGAGCTGGGCGAGGGCCGCCAGCAGCGCCTTGCCGTGGCCGCCGCCGCGCGCCTCGGGGCGGACGTACAGGTCCTCCAGGTAGACACCGTGCGTGCCCGTCCACGTCGAGAAGTTCCGGAACCACAGGGCGAAGCCGACCGGCCCGCCGGCGTCCTCCGCGATCAGTGCGAAGGCGGCCGGCTGGGGGCCGAACAGCGCCTCCTTCAGCTGCGGCTCGGTGGCCTCGGCGGACTCGGCGGCACGTTCGTAGGCGGCCAGTTCGCCGATCATGGCGAGGATGACGGGGACGTCGTCGGGCGTCGCTTCGCGGATCATGCGGCAAGGCTAGACCGGCGTCCCGCCGCGCCCCGAGGGGGTGTCGCGCGGACCGCTCGCGCGCGTCAGACCAGCGCCTCGTCCACGAAGCACCACCGCCACGCGGCACCTGGTTCGAACGACCGCATCACCGCGTGGCCGGTCTCCTTGAAGTGCCCGGTGGCGTGCTGGTACGGCGAGGAGTCGCAGCAGCCGACGTGGCCGCACACCAGGCAGAGCCGCAGCTGCACCGGGTGGCTGCCGGCGGCCAGGCACTCCAGGCAGGTGGCGCTCAGCGGCGTCGGTTCGGCGCGCGGGAGTTCGGGAACGTGCGTGCACTCGCTCATGATGGCCAGGTTAGATCGCCGGGATGGCCGGCGGGGGAGTGTGGGGACGGTGCGGGCGTGAACGTGATGCCGCTGTTGCTGCTGGTCGCGGGTAGTGCGGGGGTCGCCGGGTTGGCGCGACGGACCCCGGTGCCGGCGCCGCTACTGCTGGTCGCCGTGGGACTGGGGGCCGCGTACATCCCGGGCATCCCGGACTACACCCTCAATCCGCACGTCGTGCTGCCGCTGCTGCTGCCCCCGCTGCTGCACACCGCCGCCCTGGACAGCTCCTACCTGGACCTGCGGGCCAACGTGCGTCCGGTGGCGCTGCTCTCGGTCGGCTACGTGCTGTTCGCGACGCTGGCCGTCGGGTACGTCGCGTACCTCGTCGTCCCGGACCTGCCGCTGACCGCGGCGCTCGTGCTGGGCGCCGTGGTGGCCCCGCCGGACGCCGTCGCGGCCACCGCGATCGCCCGCCGACTGGGCCTGCCGCACCGGATCACGACGATCCTCCAGGGCGAATCGCTGGTCAACGACGCCACCGCGATCACCGCGTACAAGGTGGCGCTGGCCGCCGCCGTGGGCGTCAGCGCCACCTGGGGCCAGGGCTTCAGGGAGTTCGCCGTGGCGTCCCTGGGCGGCATCGGGGTCGGCCTGGTGCTGATGGTGCCGCTGCACTGGCTGCGCTGCCGGCTGCGGGAGTCCGCGCTCCTGGAGAACACCCTGTCGCTGCTCATCCCGTTCACCGCCTACGCCGCCGCCGAGCAGGTCGGGGCGTCCGGGGTGCTGGCCGTCGTGGTCGTCGGCCTCTACCTGGGGCACCGGTCCTGGCAGGTCGACTTCGAGACCCGGCTCCAGGAGGAGGCGGTCTGGAAGATGGTCTCCTTCGTGCTGGAGTCCGCGGTGTTCGCGCTGATCGGGCTCCAACTGCCGGTCGTGCTGCGCGGGCTGGGGGAGTTCAGCACCGCCCAGGCGCTCGGCTACGCGGCGGTGGTGTTCGGCGCCGTGGTGCTGGCCCGCTACGCGTGGGTCTTCCCCGCCACGTACCTGCCGCGGCTGTTCTCGGCCCGGATCCGGAGCCGCGAACCGGACACCACCTGGCGGGCACCGG
The DNA here is from genome assembly GCF_045799175.1 of Streptomyces sp. VTCC 41912. Classification (NCBI taxonomy): domain Bacteria; kingdom Bacillati; phylum Actinomycetota; class Actinomycetes; order Kitasatosporales; family Streptomycetaceae; genus Streptomyces; species Streptomyces sp. VTCC 41912. Next base: position 99,000 of record NZ_JBJMAB010000016.1, on the reverse strand, counting down.
TCATCGTCGGCTGGGCCGGGATGCGCGGGGTGGTCTCGCTGGCGATCGCCTTCTCCATCCCCACGACGGTGCACGACGGCGGCCCCTTCCCGGCCCGCAACCTCGTGCTCTTCCTGACGTTCACCACCGTCATCGGCACCCTGGTCGTCCAAGGGCTGACGCTGCCGCCGCTGATCCGGGCGCTGCGGCTGCCGGGCCGGGACGCGCAGGCCGAGACGCTCGCCGAGGCGCAGGCCCAGAGCGAGGCGTCCCGGGCCGCCGAGGCCCGGCTCGACGCCCTCCTGGAAGACGAGCGCAACACGCTGCCCGGGCCGCTCGCCGACCGGCTGCGCACCGTCCTGGAACGGCGCCGCAACGCGGTCTGGGAGCGGCTGGGCGCGGTCAACGAGGTGACCGGGGAGTCCGCCGACGACACCTACCGGCGGCTGGCCCGGGAGATGATCGACGCCGAACGGCGGGTCTTCGTCGAACTCCGCGACGCGCGCCGGATCGACGACGAGATGATGCGGACGCTGCTGCGCCGACTGGACCTGGAGGAGGCCGCGGCCTACCGCGAGGGCGCCGACTGACGGGCCGCCGCCCCGCCGCCCCGCCGGCCCTTCGGCACCGGGGGCGGGCGCTACGGCGTGCCGGTGACCACGGCGGCGACGGTGCTGCCGGGCCGGAAGGCGCCCCGCTCGACCAGCGCCGTCAGGGCGAACAGCAGCTTGGCGACGTAGACGCGCTCGACGGGCAGGCCGTGCCGCTCCTCGAAGGCGTCGGCGAACGCGTCCAGTTCGGGGGTCCGGCGGGCGTAGCCGCCGAAGTGGAAGTCCGCCGCCAGTGACCAGTCGCCGCGCGGCCCGCCGAAGGCCGCGTGCTGGAGGTCGGCGACCGCCGCGTGGAGGAAGTGCGGGTCGCCGCCCTTGAGGACCGGGACGCCCAGGGCGCGCTGCCCGGGGCCGAGACCGGCGGCGAGGCCGGCCAGGGTGCCGCCGGTGCCGCAGGCCACCGCGACCGTGTCGGCCCGCCCGCGCAGCTCCCGGCCCAGCTCGGTGCAGCCCTGTGCGGCCAGGGCGTTGCTGCCGCCCTCCGGTATGAGGCGGAAGGCGCCGAACCGGTCCCGGAGGGCGGCGAGGAACGCCGGGTCGGACGCCCGGCGGTAGCTGGCCCGGTCGACGAAGTGCAGCACCATCCCGTCGGCGGCGCAGCGGGTCAGCGACCAGTTGAGCGGGGCCCCGGCCAGTTCGTCGCCGCGGACCACGCCGACGGTCCGGAAGCCGAGCAGCCGGCCCGCGGCGGCCGTGGCGCGCAGGTGGTTGGAGTACGCGCCGCCGAAGGTGAGCAGTGCCCGGTCGCCCGCCTCGGCCGCGGCCCGCAGGTTGGGCGCGAGCTTGCGCCACTTGTTGCCCGGAGGGTACAGGTCCACTGGTCCAAGCGCATCCCCCGGCAGCGTGGTGTGGATCAGGTCGTCCCGTTTCAGCAGCAGGCGCACGCCCCGGCGGGCGAACCGTTCGTCGTCGATCTCTTCGAGGGGGGAGGGTGGCCGGGGCTGCAACGCGGTGGCGCGGTTCACGGGGTGGTTCACCCCTACATTGTGCGTTGCGGTCGGGGGGTAGGCAGTGGCAGCGAAAGGCCCCGCCCGCCTACCACGGAGGTGGCAGACGAGCGGGGCCGGTGGCTACGCCCTCACCGCCGAAGCGGCACCCCCGCAAGGGAAGGCGGACCGGGGCGAGAGCCTGAGCACGTCAGCTCAGACGGGACACGACCTGTCCCTACTCAAGGCTGATCCGGTCGGGAGCGTCGCCGTTCCGTGCCGCTCAGAGTCAGCAGCACGGGGCTTGTGCGCGGGCAACCTCACCGGCGGCCCACGTCGGCACAGCGTCTACTGACGCCCTTTGGCTCGACAGACGGAGCACGGGAAGGGGCACGGCGGCACCTTCGCTCCCAGGGGAACGGTCACCACGCAGGGCGCGTCCGGGTGCCCACCCATCGGCGTCCGGCGGTCCTCAGGGCTGTCGACATCCGGCGTGACCAGCTCGGGGGCGGTCATTCAGCTTCACCGTGACCACGGCCGTGGTTCCTGATCTCCCGAGCAGCGGCACAGGCAGCCGCCCAGTCGTTTCGGGCCCGTGCTTCCCGGCGCTGAACGGCGAGCGCGGCACACACTTTGCAGCCGGTGGCAGGGTCGCCCTCCAACAGCCAGCCGTCCAACGGCAGCTCTACGGGAGTTTGCTGATAGGTCCTCGGTTTGGTCATGACTGCGTCCTCGCTCGCCGTCCGACTGAGTGAACTAGTTCAGTATCTGAGTGACCGAAGCACTCCCGCTACGGTTGCCAGTGCTCTAGTGTGCCGAGCAGGAACCGGACTCAACTTGCGTGAGGAGCAGGGGAGATGGCCAGCCCGAAAACATTCACGAAGATCGCGGATCACTTCCGAGAGCGGATCCTGTCGGGCGATCTGGAGCCAGGGGCGAAGTTGCCCACGAACCGAGAGATCTCGGGGCAATGGCAGGTGGCCGCCGCCACAGTGTCCCGCGCCCTCCAGGCACTACAGGTCGAGGGGTACATCCGAACAACTCCGCGTGGCACGTACGTTGCCGATGACCCGGTGTGGACGCTTTCAGCGCGTGACAGGCTGGCCAGGGTTCAGCGCGTGAAGTCGTTCCTCGCAGATGGCGAGACAAGCCGGGTCACGGCTGCTGAGCTGGTGAGCCCTCCCCTGTACATCGGCGAGATCTTCGATCTCGACACAGGTGATCAGGTCGTTCGCCGGGAATGGCTGGCAGGGCGAGGTAAGACCCGGACGGTATTCGCCGTTACGTGGTATCCGGCGCCGTTCGCCGCTCTCGTACCCGACCTGCTGAACACCGCGCCGGGACGCAACCACGGGTTGTCAGCGAAGGTACTGGAGGCCACAAAGCGGACGATCACCCACGCCAGGGACGACATGCACGCCCGGCCCGCCGACGCGCGCGAAGCGAGCGCCTTGGGGCTCCCTGTGGGCTCCCCGATCCTGGCGGGCGCTCACCGCTGGTCGGACGCCGACGGGGTCATCGAGTACGGGGAATGGTGCCTGCCGCCCCGGTTCACGATCGGGTACGAGTACCAGCCCTGAAGGCTGAGGTACAACCGGCCCCCTGCCGACTGACCGTCTCGGCCCGCGTGGGCGCAGCTCGCAAGCCCCGCTGAGCCGACCGCCCACCGCCTCTGCACTTCCGACCACGAATCGGCGTCGCTCTCGGTCCGTGTGCGACGGGGCGGCGCCGAATGCGGCGTAACTTTTCTTTACTTCCTCAAGGGCGCGCCTGCGGCGCGCCGGGCGGCCCGGCCGCCTCGGCCGGGCGTGCGGCCTTCGGCCGGTCCCGTCCGGTCGGCCAGCCGCCCGGCTTCCTCCCGCGGCCTTGAGTCGTGCGAACGTCTCCCTCATCGGCGCGACTCGTCTGCACTCCCTCGACTTCGCCTCATCGTGGGCGGGCGCTTGTGGCTGGGGCGGACGGCACCGCGAGGCTTTAGGCAGCTCCCATGGGGCGAGCCTCCAAGAGCAGGGGGCCAGTCGGGCACTACAGCGGGCAGGACAGGTGCCTGCCCGACTCGCCGGGCCAGCGTATGGCCCCCTGCTCTCTCGCCCCATGGCAGCTACCGCCCAAAGCCTCACGGCGCCGGCCGCGTGGGCAAGGTGCGCCGATCCGGCACCGCGCCTATGCCGTCAAGCCCCACCCCGGCAGAGGCCCATCCGACTCCCACCAGGACGTGCCGGACAGTCGACGCGCATCCCGTTGAAGCGGCTGAGGCTTTTCGCCGACCCAGTGAAAGCAGCAGTCGGTCAGCAGCGTGTGAACAGGGCGCGTGCACCCTTGTCCCCGAGACGGCAGAACCCTCACCGCGTGGAGTACGACCCTCAGCAGCGCCCGAGCTTGCTCCAGATCCGCGGAACGCCACGCGTCGTGCAGCCGGTCGCCGTGCTGCAACGTGGCAACGTCCATCGATGTGGCGATCTCGGCCAGTTCGGATTTCGCGGCTTCCATCTGACCGTCGATCGCTTCGCGCAGTTCGTCGTACCGCTGCTGACCGCTCAGCCCCTTGAACCGGCCCTGTACGTAGAACGCGTCATCCAGAGCCCTCAAGCGTGCCTCAGCGTCGTCTACCGCCAGCGTCAGCTCTTGCCGCCGGGTGTGCGCGTCCGGGTCCTGGTAGGCCAGCCAGCGGTGCGCCAGAGTCTGGAACACCTCGTGGTCGTACTCGAAAGAGATGACGCGCGCCAGGAAGGCCGTCGAGACCGCTCGATCAAGGTCATTCACGGGCGCGGTCATGCCCGCGCAGGCAGCCTTGCCCAGGTTCACACGCCGATAGCAGCGGTACTGAGGCCCGCCCTTGGTCATGTTGCCGCCGCAGCGCCCGCACTTGATCAGGCCCGAGAGCAGCGACTGAGCCGCAGGCTTGCCGCGCCGTCCGGAGGCCAGCGTTTCGGAGGTACGCGCCCGCAGGCCCGCCAGGATGCGCGCACGCTCACCGGAGCTGATGACCTCCGCTCCCACCCGCACAGGCTTGCCGTCGGGGCCCATCAGAGCCTGATCCGTCGCCCGCCAGCGCACCCGTCCCGTGGCATCGGTGTAGCGCTCGTGAACCGGCATCAGTCCGGCCCACGCGGGGGAGTGGGCGAGCTGCGTGATCGAGGAGGAGCGCCACTTGTGGCCGCGCCGGGTCTTGATCCCTTCAGCGTTGAGCATCTCAGCTATGGCCGCAGCCGACTTGTTCTGCAACAGCGCTTCCGCGATTCGCCGCGCAGTGCCGATCTCCCGGGGGTGCTGTTCTGCGGTCTTCTGTCCCTTCCGCACACGCAGCCCGTACGGAGGCTGACCGCCCGGCCAGGCACCGGTGCGCTTCTTCTCAGCCTTGGTACTGCGGGTGCGGGTTGACGTGTTGAACGACTCCGCGCGTGCCTGTTCAGCCAGCCAGGCGAACAGCCCGCGATGCTGCGGAATGCTGCTGTCCAGCCCGTCCATGTGGGCGACCAGGCGAGCCCCCTTCAGCTCGAACTGATCGAGGACCTGCCCGACCTGCCCCATGCCCCGACGGCTGAGTCGGTCGAGTTTCCAGACGAGGAGGTGCCGCACTTCGCCAGCCAGGACGGCGGCAATCGCCTTGTCGAACTCCTCGCGGACGACGCCCGCTTTGAACGCGGACAGTTCCTCTTGCCACACCTTCCGGACGGTCAGACCCTCACGCTTCGCCCGTTCCCGGAGATCACGTTCGTGTGCCTTGAGCGTGGTTTTGTCGTCCTGCAATGTGCTGCGGCGCAGGAACAGATCACACAGCTTGGCAGGATCCGTCGCAGTCCCCATCGATCCACCTTCGGTCAAGGTGTCACGGCATGTCCATGCAATAGATGCCCAGGCCATGACCGCTAACACCAGTCGGCTTACACCCCGGCAGGTCGGGGTGGATGAGGTCGTCCCGCTTGACCAACAGGCGGACGCCCCGGCGGGCGAACCGGTCGTCGTCGACGGGCTGGAGCGGGGAGGGCAGGCGCGGGCGGAGCGCACCGGGGCCGGGACTGGTCACGGGGAGCGGAGGGGGCCGGGGAAGGGGGACGGGGGTGCAGGCTACGGCACGGCGTCAGTCGTGGAGGAAACCGTCGCCGTGGGCGGAGATGTGCGCTTCCAGGGCGGTGAGGGCGCTCTGGGTGGCGTCGGGGGTGCCGCTGCCGCGGCGCTCGGCGTAGTAGGCGGCGCCGAGCTTGCGCAGCAGGTCGTTGCCGGCCCGCTGCTGCTGCAACTCGTCGACCTTCTGCTTGCCTTGCGCCAGTCCCTGCTTGGCCTGCTCCTTGGCGCGGTCGAGAAACCCTGACATTGCTGCCTCCCTGGCGGACGGGCCGATGGACCCGGTCGGTGTCGGTTTCGTAAGGGATCAACGGCGGGGACGGCCGTGGGGTTCCCGTGCCAGGCTGGGGTACGTGGGCGAGGAACGCGACAGGGGTGAGCCGGTTGGCGCATCCGCCGCGGCCGTCCGACGGGCCGTCCGGGTGACCTACCGGGAGCGGACGTCGCGGCTGCCGGGGGCGGTGCTGTGGACCACCACCACGGTGCCGGGGGCGGGGCCGGTGCTGCCCGACGGCTGCACCGACCTGCTCTGGAGCGCGGGCCGGCTGCTGGTGGCCGGGCCGGACACCGCACCGCAGGCCCAGGACGGCGTCGCGCCGGCCGGGACGCGGTGGGTGGGGCTGCGGTTCGCGCCGGGCCAGGGCCCGGCGGTCTTCGGGGTGCCGGCCCACGAACTGCGCGACCGGCGGGTGCCGTTGGAGGACCTGTGGGGCGCCCGGCGGGCCCGGGAACTGGCGGCCCGCGCGGCGGCGGCCGACGCCCCGGGCGCGGTCCTGGAGCAGGCCGCACGGGACCGCCTGCGGGCGGCGGGGCGGTGGACCGACGGGGCCACGGCGGACGTCCTGCCCGGGCGGGACGGGCGGACCGCGGCGATCGCCTCCGGGCTCGGGCGCGGCCGGCCGGTGGCGGAGGTGGCCCGCCTGGTCGGGATGGGCGAGCGGCAACTGCACCGGCACAGCCTGGCGGTGTTCGGGTACGGGCCGAAGACGTTGGGCCGGGTGCTGCGGTTGGTGCGGGCGTTGGAACTGGCCCGCGCCGGCGTCCCGTACGCCGAGGTCGCGGCGCGGGCCGGCTACGCGGACCAGGCCCACCTGGCGCGCGAGGTGAAGTCGCTCGCGGGGGCTCCGATGGGGACGCTGCTGCGCGCGGGTTAGCGTGTCCGGTATGGACTACCAGGCCGTTGTTGAAGAGGTAGCGGCCTATGCGAGGCCGTTCGTGGGGCGCGGGCACGTCGCCGACTACATTCCGGCGTTGGCGCGGGTCTCCCCGGACCGCTTCGGGATCGCCGTCGCGGACATCAACGGCGACGTGTACGGGACCGGTGACTGGGAGATCCCGTACTCCGTGCAGTCGATCTCCAAGGCGTTCTCGCTGGCCCTGGTGATGGCCGGGTCCCACGGGGACGACGACATCTGGCAGCGGGTCGGGCGCGAGCCCTCCGGCACGCCGTTCAACTCCCTGGTGCAGCTGGAGTGGGAGAACGGCATTCCGCGCAATCCCTTCATCAACGCCGGCGCGCTGGTGGTGACGGACCGGCTGCTGACCATGACCGGTGACGCCAGCACCTCGATGCTGGAGTTCCTCCAGACCGAGAGCGGCAATCCGGAGCTGGCGTTCGACCAGGCGGTGGCCGGTTCGGAGGCCGACCACGGCGACCGCAACGCGGCGCTGGCGCACTTCATGGCCTCGTTCGGCAACCTGGAGAACCCCGTGCCGAGCGTGATCGAGCACTACTTCTGGCAGTGCTCGATCGAGATGTCGTGCCGGGACCTGGCCGTGGCCGGCGGGTTCCTGGCCCGGCACGGGCTGCGGGCCGACGGCAGCCGGCTGCTGGAGGCGCGCGAGGCCAAGCGGATCAACGCGGTGATGCTGACCTGCGGGACCTACGACGCGGCGGGGGAGTTCGCCTACCGCGTGGGCCTGCCCGCGAAGAGCGGGGTGGGCGGCGGCATCGTGGCCGTGGTGCCGGGGCGGTGCACGCTGTGCGTGTGGAGCCCGGGGCTGGACGCCCGCGGCAACTCCGTGGCCGGCATGGCGGCGCTGGACCACTTCACGACGCTCACCGGCTGGTCGATCTTCTAGGCCGGCGCGCCCGCGACACCCGCCCGGCCGGGCGGGCTGGCGTTGTGGGGTCGCGGGCGGCGGCGCATGGTGGGCGGTAGGAGGTGCACCTGCCATGGAGCATGAGATGCGCGCGGAGTACGCGGAGGGCGTGCTGCCGCACGAGGACACGCCGGTCAAGAAGTGGCACATGACCAGGGTGGGCGCGACCATCGCGATGTGCGGCCAGCCGCTGGCCCCGGCCGCCGCCACCCAATCGGCCGGTCGCTGGGGGACGGCCGAGGCGCAGCCGTTCTGCCGCACCTGCGGCGTGATGTACCTGGAGGAGCATCCGCAGGACATCGAGTGACCGGCTCGGCCGTCCCGTCCGGCTAGGTCAGCGGGGCGAAGAGGTCGACGCCGTGGCCGTCGGGGTCCTGCACGACTGCGTAGCGCTGGCCCCAGTCGGCGTCCCAGGGGGCCTTCGCGCCCGTGTACCCGGCGGCGGTGAGGTCCGCGTACACCGCGTCGACGTGCGCGGCGTCCGCGCAGGCGAAGGCCAGGCCGGTGGGTGCGCCGGCCGGCAGCGGCGTCCAGCCGGGGTCGAGGGCGCGGGCGGTCTCGTGGGTGTCCCACATCAGGCGGAGGCCGCCGGGCAGTTGCGCCTCGGCGTGCGGGGCGGTGTCACAGCGGTCGGGGACGGTCAGGCCCAGGCGCCGGTAGAACGCCAGGGCGGCGGCCATGTCGGCCACGACCAGGCCGATCGCGTCGAGTCGGGGTGCGGGTGGGGTGTTCATGGCGGCGAGCCTAGGAGCGGCGCGCGGGCGCCGTCTTGAAGGAATCGGACACCGCCGCCGGCCGGCCCGTCAGGGGACGCGGACGACCTGCCCGGCGTAGGAGAGGTTGCCGCCGAAGCCGAACAGCAGCACCGGGGCGCCGGTCGGGACCTCGCGGCGTTCGACCAGCTTGGCCAGGGCGAGCGGGACCGAGGCGGCGGAGGTGTTGCCGGAGTCGACGACGTCCCGGGCGATGACGGCGTTGACCGCGCCGAGCCGTTCCGCGACCGGCTCGATGATCCGCAGGTTGGCCTGGTGGAGGACGACGCCGGCCAGCTCGTCCGGACGCAGCCCGGCGCGGTCGCAGACCTTGCGGGCGATGGCGGGCAGCTGGGTGGTGGCCCAGCGGTAGACGGTCTGGCCCTCCTGGGCGAAGCGGGCCGGGGCGCCCTCGATGCGGACCGCGTTGCCCATCTCCGGGACCGAGCCCCACAGGACGGGGCTGATCAGCGGTTCCGGGGAGGCGGTGACGACCGCGGCGGCCGCGCCGTCGCCGACCAGGACGCAGGTCGAGCGGTCGGTCCAGTCGACCACGTCGGTGAACTTCTCCGCGCCGATGACCAGGGCGCGGGTCGCCGAACCGGCCCGGATGGCGTGGTCGGCGGTGGCCAGCGCGTGGGTGAAGCCGGCGCAGACGACGTTGAGGTCCATCGTGGCGGGCGCGGTCAGGCCCAGCCGGGCCGCGACCCGGGCCGCGGTGTTGGGGCTGCGGTCGGTGGCGGTGCAGGTCGCGACCAGCACCAGGTCGATGTCGCCGGGGTCCAGGCCGGCGGCGGCCAGCGCCTTGCCGGCGGCCGCGGCGGCCATCGCGTCCACCGTCTCCTCCGGCGCCGCGACGTGTCGGGTGCGGATGCCGACGCGACTGCGGATCCAGGCGTCGTCGGTGTCGACGATCCCGGCGAGGTCGTCGTTGGTCAGCACACGGGAGGGCTGGTAGTGGCCGAGGGCCAGGATGCGCGACCCGGTCATGGAGTCCCCTGCGGTACGTGGAGCGGAGCGGGCGGTTCCCGCACAGTCTCGCCGGTCGGCGGCGCCGGACGGGTGTGCGAACCGCCAACGTTCGGCCGTCAGAACTGGAGGCTTCCGACGCGTGACGGTCGCGTGAACGGGCTCAGTCCAGGGCGCGGAAGCGTCGCAGGCGCAGGCTGTTGCCGACCACGAAGACCGAGGAGAAGGCCATCGCGGCGCCGGCGATCATCGGGTTGAGCAGGCCGGCGGCGGCCAGCGGCAGTGCGGCGACGTTGTAGCCGAACGCCCAGAACAGGTTGGTGCGGATGGTGCCGAGGGTGGCCCGGGCCAGCCGGATGGCGTCCGCCGCGGCGCGCAGATCACCGCGGACCAGGGTGAGGTCGCCGGCCTCGATGGCGGCGTCGGTGCCGGTGCCCATCGCCAGGCCCAGGTCGGCGCGGGCCAGCGCGGCCGCGTCGTTGACCCCGTCGCCGACCACGGCGACCGAGCGGCCCTCGGCCTGGAGACGCTCGACGACGGCCACCTTCTCCTCCGGCAGCACCTCGGCGATCACCTCGTCGATGCCGACCGCCGCGGCGACCGACTCGGCGACCGCGCGGTGGTCGCCGGTCAGCAGCACCGGCGTCAGCCCGAGCCCGCGCAGCCGGCGGACCGCCTCGGCGCTGGTGGGCCGGACCGCGTCGGAGACGACCAGCACGGCGCGGGCCGCACCGTCCCAGCCGACCGCGACCGCGGTGTGCCCGGCCCGCTCGGCCGCGTCCTTGGCGGTGGCCAGCGCGGGCGGCAGCTGCTGGCCGCGGTCGGCCAACAGGCGCTCCCGGCCGACCAGCACCGCGTGCCCCTCGACGGCGCCGCGCACGCCCAGCCCGGGAACGTTGGCGAACCCCTCGGGGACCGGCAGGTCCCCGCTGGGCTCGGCCGCCAGGGCGGCGGTGGCGACGGCCCGGGCGATGGGGTGCTCGGAGGAGTGCTCCAGCGCACCGGCCAGCCGCAGCGCCTGCGCGCGGGGCACGCCGTCGGCGAGGTGGACGTCGGTCAGGGTCATCACGCCGGTGGTGACGGTGCCGGTCTTGTCCAGGACGACGGTGTCGACGGCGCGGGTGGCCTCCAGGACCTCCGGCCCCTTGAGCAGGATGCCGAGCTGGGCGCCGCGGCCGGTGCCGACCATCAGCGCGGTCGGCGTCGCCAGGCCCAGCGCGCACGGGCACGCGATGATCAGCACGGCGACCGCGGCGGTGAACGCGGCGACCGCGCCGTGGCCGGTGCCGAGCCAGACCCCGAGGGTGGCCAGGGCGAGCACGAGGACGACCGGGACGAAGACCGCGGAGATCCGGTCGGCGAGCCGCTGGGCCGCCGCCTTGCCGTTCTGGGCCTCCTCGACCAGCCGGGCCATCCGGGCGAGCTGGGTGTCCGCGCCGATGCGGGTGGCCTCGACGACGAGCCGGCCGCCCGCGTTGACGGTGGCGCCGGTGACGCTGTCGCCGGGGGCGACCTCCACGGGCACGGACTCGCCGGTCAGCATCGAGGCGTCCACGGCGGACGAGCCCTCCACCACCCGGCCGTCGGTGGCGACCTTCTCCCCGGGGCGGACCACGAACCGGTCGCCCACCCGCAGCTCGCCGACCGGGATCCGGACCTCGCGGTCCGCCCGGAGCACCGCGACGTCCTTGGCGCCCAGCTCCAGCAGGGCGTGCAGGGCCGCGCCGGCCTTCCGCTTGGCGCGCGCCTCGAAGTACCGGCCGGCCAGGATGAAGGTGGTGACGCCGGCCGCGGCCTCCAGGTAGATCGCGCTGCTGCCGTCGGTGCGGGCGATGGTCAGCTCGAAGGGGTGGGTCATGCCGGGCATGCCGGCCGTGCCGAAGAACAGCGCCCACAGCGACCAGCCGAAGGCGGCGAGGGTGCCCATCGAGATCAGGGTGTCCATGGTGGCCGCGCCGTGCCGCAGGTTGGTCCAGGCGGCCCGGTGGAACGGCCACGCCCCGTAGACCACCACGGGGGCGGCCAGGGTGAGCGACAGCCACTGCCAGTTGGTGAACTGCAGCGCCGGGACCATCGCCATCGCGATCACCGGGACGGCGAGCGCCAGCGAGACGCACAGCCGCTGCCGGAGGGCGGCGAGCGGGCCGTCCTCGGCGCCGGCGGCGTCGTCGGGGGACGGTTCCGGTGCGGGCGGCTCGGGGACCGCCGCCGTGTAGCCGGTCCTCTCCACGGTGGCGATCAGGTCGGCGGTCGCCAGCGTGCTGTCCGGCGCGAGGGTCACCTGCGCCTTCTCGGTGGCGTAGTTGACGGTGGCGGTGACCCCGGGCATCCGGTTGAGCTTCTTCTCGACGCGGGCCGCGCACGAGGCGCAGGTCATGCCGCCGATCTCCAGCTCGACGACGGGCCCATCGATCGCGGTGGTCATGACGGCTGTGCCTCCTGTTCGCGGGAGTGCGGGGCTCCGGGGCGGTCGGCCCCCGTCCACCCTCCGACGACCCCGCCAACACTTTACCCCCCTGGGGTATCCAGTCCAGTGGGGCGGGCCGTGGCGTCCGTCTCGCCGCCGTCGGTGGCCCGGTGCACCCGGTCGCCCAGGGCCCGGAGGTACGCGATCAGCTCGACCGGTTCGTGCACCGTGAACTCCCGCCCCAGCAGCGCCAGCCGCATCGCCAGCCACTCCAACGAATCGGGTGCGCTGTGCCAGCGGCAGCTCTCCCCGTCGAGCGGCGCGATCTCGCCCGCCGCCCGCCCGCCGAGCCGGGCGGTCACCTCCTCGGCCGGCCCGTACACCGTCGCCACCGCCCGGTACGTCGTCGCCATCCCGCGCATCCGCTCCCGGACGTACGCCCCGGCGTCGGTGGCCGGCAGCTCGCGCGGCACGGTCCGCGCGCCGGTGGCGAACGGCTCGCTCAGCCGGTCCACCCGGAAGGTCCGCCAGTCGTCGCGGTCGTTGTCGAACGCCACCAGGTACCAGCGGCGGCCCGCGGCGACCAGGCGGTGCGGCTCCACCAGGCGCCGGGTGAGCTCGCCGGCCCCGGCGCGGTAGCCGAAGCGCACCCGCTCGTGGTTGGCGATCGCCGCGGCCAGCACCGTCAGGTGCTCCGGGTCGACGGTCGGGCCGTCACCGGCCGGCAGCGGGACGGTGGCGGTGCCCAGCGTGCCGACCCGCCGCCGCAGCCGCGCCGGGAGCACCTGCTCCAGCTTGGCGAGCGCCCGGACCGACGCCTCCTCGATGCCCGCGATGGTGTGGCCGGCCGTCGAGCGCAGCCCCACCGCGATGGCCACCGCCTCCTCGTCGTCCAGCAGCAGCGGCGGCATGGCGGTGCCGGCGGCCAGCCGGTAGCCGCCCTCCGCGCCCATCGAGGCGTGCACCGGATAGCCCAGCTCGCGCAGCCGCTCGACGTCGCGGCGGATGGTCCGGGTGGTCACCCGCAGCCGTTCGGCCAGCTCCCGCCCGGGCCACTCCCGGGGGGTCTGGAGCAGGGACAGCAGGTTCAGCAGACGTGCCGAGGTCTCACTCATGGCGACGATGATGGCCCAGGAAGTAGGACGGGAGCTGTCCTAGGCGGGCCGTAATGTCGAGGACGTCCGGGACGGGCGTCCGCCGCACCAGCGCGGTGGACGCCCGTCCCGGCGCGTCCCCTCCGCTCGTCCCACGGCACCGCCAGGAGTTCCGCATGTCCCCGTCCGATCCGCACCCCGCCGCGCCGGCCGGCGCCGTCCCCGCGCCCGCCGACCGCAGACGCTGGATCGCCCTCGCCGTCGTCCTGACCGCGAGCTTCATGGACCTGGTCGACGCGACCATCGTCAACATCGCGCTGCCCAGCATCCAGCGGGACACCGGGGCCGGCTTCGGCGCGCTCCAGTGGATCACCGCCGGATACGCCCTGGCCTTCGCCATCGGCCTGATCACCGGCGGCCGGCTCGGTGACATCCACGGCCGCAAGAAGCTCTTCCTGCTCGGCATGGGCGGCTTCACCGTGGCCTCCGCGCTCTGCGGCATCGCCGCGGACCCGGCGATGCTGATCGCCGCGCGGGTGCTGCAGGGCGCGATGGCCGCGCTGATGGTGCCGCAGGTGCTGGCGATCATCCACGTCAGCTTCCCGGCCCACGAGCGCGGCAAGGTCTTCGGGATGTTCGGCGCGGTGGTCGGGCTCGGCGCGGTCTGCGGCCCGCTGATCGGCGCCCTGCTCACCCAGGGCGACCTCTTCGGCCTGGAGTGGCGGCCGATCTTCCTGATCAACCTCCCGGTCGGCGCCGTCGGGATCTGGCTCGGCCGCCGCTTCCTCACCGAGTCCCGCTCGGACACCGCGCTCCGCCTCGACCTGGTGGGCACCGCGCTGCTCACCGTCGGCCTGCTGCTGGTGCTCTACCCGCTCACCCACGGCCGCGAGGCCGGCTGGCCCCTCTGGGGCTTCGTCGCCATGGCGGCCGGACCGCTGGTCCTCGTCGGGTTCGTCCGCTACGAGCGGTTCAAGGCCCGCAAGGACGGCTCGCCGCTGGTCGAGCTCTCGCTGTTCCGGATCAAGACGTTCGCGGCGGGCGTCGGCGTCCAGCTCACCTTCGGGGCGGTCACCGGCCTGTTCTTCCTCATCTGGACGCTGTACATGCAGCTCGGGCTGGGCTGGGGGCCGCTGCACGCCGGGCTGACCGGGGTGCCGTTCTCGCTGGCCTGCTCGGCGGCGGCCGGGCTGTCCGTCCAGAAGCTGGTGCCGCGGTTCGGCCGCGCGGTGCTCCAGGCCGGCGCGCTGATCATGCTCGGCGGGGCGCTGCTCTACCTGTGGCAGGCCGACCACTACGGCACCGGTATGCAGTCCTGGCAGATGGCCCCGGCGATGGTCCTGATGGGGGCCGGCATGGGGCTGATCGTCGCGCCGATCACCGACGCGGTCCTCTCGGAGGTCCCGGTCCGGCACTCCGGTTCGGCCTCCGGCATCTTCAACACCACCGGTCAGGTGGGCATGGCGCTGGGGCTGGCGCTGTCGTCGGTGGCGTTCTTCGGCGCGGTGGACGGCCCGGGGCGCGCGGGCTTCGTCGCCGCCACCACGCACGCCCTGTGGTGGATCGCCGGCGGGCTGGTGCTCGTCCTCGGCCTGCTGTTCTGGCTGCCCCGGCGGGCCCGGGCGGGGAGCCCGGCGCCGGTGGAGCCGGCCGCCGCCAGCGGCTCGTCGGACGCGCCGGCGGCGGAGCGACCGGCGCTCGTGCCCTGATCACCGCGGGGGCGCACGCCCGGGGCGTGCGGGCAAATGGACGGCACGGCCCGGACCACGGCCCGGTGCGGAGTGCGCAAAATCAAACCCGGGCCGTACCTCCGGCGCGCCCCCACGGGCGATACTTGGCCGGTGTCAATGATCAGCAACCTCCGCAAGGCCGCCCGGCTGCCGCAGCCGCGTAAGGGCGGGGTGGACCTCAGCCACCCCGCCCGCTCGCCGCTCGGCACCGCCGTGGTGAACTGCGCGGTCTACGTCTCCGGCGTGCGTCAGGAGGGCGACCGGCCGGCCGAGGAGGCGATCCGGCAGGTCCGGCGGTCCGGTGACGGCTTCGTCTGGATCGGCCTGCACGAACCCTCCGAGGTGGAGTTCGCCGGCATCGTCGAGCTCTTCGGGCTGCACCCGCTCGCCGTCGAGGACGCGGTCCACGCCCACCAGCGCCCCAAGCTGGAGCACTACGACGACTCGCTGTTCACCGTCTTCAAGACCGTCCGCTACGTCGAGCACGACCAGCTGACCGACACCAGCGAGGTCGTCGACACCGGCGAGATCATGGTCTTCACCGGCACCGACTTCGTGATCACGGTGCGGCACGGCGGCCACGGCTCGCTGGGCCCGCTGCGCGAGCAGCTGGAGCGCGATCCGGACCAGCTCGCCCTCGGCCCGTCCGCGGTGCTGCACGCCATCGCCGACCTCGTCGTGGACGACTACCTCGACGTCGCCGCCGCCGTCCAGGACGACATCGACGACGTCGAGAGCGAGGTCTTCTCGGTGCGCGGCAGCCGCGGCGCCGACCGGATCTACCAGCTCAAGCGCGAACTGCTCGAATTCAAGCGGGCGGTGACGCCGCTGGACCGTCCCTTGCAGGAGCTGGCGACCCGTTCGCTGCAGTACGTCGACCCGCGGACCAAGACCTACTTCCGGGACGTCGCCGACCACCTCGACCAGGTCCGCGAGCGGATCACCGGCTTCGACGAACTGCTCAACTCGATACTCCAGGCGCACCTCGCCCAGGTCGCCAACGCCCAGAACGAGGCGATGCGCCGGATGTCCGCCTGGGCGGCGATCCTGGCCGTCCCCACCATGGTCACCGGCGTCTACGGCATGAACTTCGAGTACATGCCGGAGAAGAGCTGGCCGTTCGGCTATCCGCTGGTGATGGCCGTGATGGTGGGCGTCTGCTGGCTGATGCACCGCGGCTTCAAGCGCAACGGCTGGTTGTAACGCCGTTACACGGCCGGCCGCGGGGCAGCACCCCGCACCCTCACCGACCGGCGACGTGCAGCGGCCGGGCGGCCCCGAGCCCCGCAACCACCTGCGGCACCAACAGCACCAGCAGCACCGCCAACGGCACCGTCCAGGTACCCGAGGCGTCGTGCACCGCCCCCAGCACCGCCGGACCGGTGGCGGCCAGGACGTAGCCGAAGCACTGCGCCATGCTGGAGAGCTGCGCCGTGTGCCGGGCGTCCGGGGCGCGCTGGACGATGAACAGCAGCGCCAGGCTGATCGCCGCCCCCTGTCCCAGGCCCAACAGCGTCATCCACAGGTACGCGCCGCCGACCGGCGCCGCCCACATGCCGACGAACCCCGCCGCGCACAGCACCGCGCCCAGCGCGGCCAACGTGCCGGCCCGCAGCCGGCGGCCGACGATCACCGGCGCCAGGAACGACCCCGCGATCCCCAGCAGCGAGGAGAACGACAGCATCCACCCGGCGTCGCCCGCGTCCATCCCGGCGTCCTTGAGGATCGTCGGCAGCCAGGCGGCGGCCGCGTAGTAGCTCAGCGACTGGAGCCCCATGTAGCCGGTGACCTGCCAGGCCAGCGGGGAGCGCCACAGTCCGCGGACCGGGTGGGCGGCCTGCCGGGCGGCGGCCGCCGTCACCTCGGTGCGGCGGCGCAGCTGCGGCAGCCAGACGACCAGCGCGAGCACCGCCAGCGCCCCCCAACAGGCCAGCGTGGCCTGCCAGGAGAGCCCGGCGGCCTGCTGCACGGGGACGGTGATGCCGGCCGCCAGCGCCGCGCCGCCGAACAGCGACATCGAGTAGAGCCCGGTCATCAGGCCCGCCCTGGCCGGGAAGTCCCGCTTGATCAGGCCCGGCAGCAGCACGTTGGCGACCGCGATCCCGGCGCCGATCACGACCGTCCCGGCGAACAGCGCCACCACCGAGTCCACCAGCCGCAGCCCGGTGCCCAGGCAGATCAGCACCATCGTGCCGAGCAGCGACCGCTCCGTGCCGAAGCGCCGGCCCAACCGCGGGGCGATCGGGGCCAGTAGTCCGAAGCAGAGCAGCGGCAGCGCGGTCAGCAGGCTGGTGGCGGCCGCCGACATGCCGCTGTCGGAACGGATCGTGCCGACCAGCGGGGAGACCGCGACCAGCGCGGGCCGCAGGTTCAGCGCCAACAGGACGACCCCGAGGCCGAGGGTGAGGGCGCGGCGGCCGGTGGCGCCGGTGGGCGGGGCGGCGTCGCCGGCCGTGGCCGTGGGCGTCGCCCCGCCGGTCGGCCGGGGCGGGGCCGGGGATATGCCCGATGCGGGTCCGCGTGTCATCGCTGGGTTTCCTCCTGTGGTGCTTCGTGTCCGTCGGCGCCGGTCGGGTGCCCCGTTTCCCCCGCGTCCCGGTCGTCGTCCGCGGCCTGCGCGCGCAGGGCGTCGGCCGCCTCGGCGAGGTGGGCCAGCGCCGCCCGCTCGGCGGCGTCCGGGTCCCGTGCCTCGATGGCGTCGACGATCGCGGTGTGCGCGTCGATCTGGTGGCGGACCGCGTCGGGCAGCAGCGGCGTGCCGACCACGGCCTGCAACGTCTCCCGCAGGGCGGCGCCGAACTGCTCGTACAGCTCGGCCAGCAGGCCGTTGTGGGCGGCGGCCGCGACCGCCCGGTGGAAGTGCACGTCCGCGTCGATGAACTGGGTCACGTCGCCGGCCTCCCAGGCCCGGCCGCGCAGTGCCAGCGCCTCCCGCAGCGCGGCCAGGTCCTCGTCGGTGCGGCGCTCGGCCGCATGGCGGGCGGCGTCCCGCTCCAGGCTGGCGCGGACCTCGTACGCCTCCAGGTTGGCGGCCCGGCGCAGCCGGCGCTGGACGGCGGCCCCGAAGCCGCTGCGGGCCCGGACGTAGGTCCCGTCGCCCTGCCGCGGCTCCAGCATCCCGGTGTGCACCAGGGCGCGGACCGCCTCGCGGACGGTGTTCCGACCGACGTCCAACTGCTCCACGAGCAGCGGCTCGGCCGGGATCTTGGTGCCGACCGGCCACTCGCCGTCGGCGATCAGCCGTTCCATCTGCTCGATGACCAGCTCGACGAGGCTGGTGCGGGCAGTGCTGCGCAGCGGCATCGGCGCCGTCCTCCCGTCCGCGTTCCGCGGCTCTGCGTGCGGCGGTGCCCGAAGGACCCGAACGACCCGAAGGGCCCGAGGGACCCGAGGGACCCGAGGGACCCGAAGGAGCGGACACCAGATTCCACCGGTGATGGGAACATCCCATGTTTAGCGCTGTCAAATGACCGGGCTTAGCCTGAGGGCGGTGCCGCCCCCGTCGGGGTGGGCCGGCCGGCCTCCCGGCGGACGACTTCCGGTGCCGGCCGCACGCACGCAGAGAAGGATCCGCGGACCCATGGACGAACGAGCCCGCCGGCCGTGGCCCTGGCAGGGCGAGTGGCCGGTGATCGGTGCGGTGGCGGTGGGCGGCGCCCTCGGTGCCGCGGCCCGGTACGGCGCCGGCCTGATCTGGCCGACCGCCGACGCCGCCTTCCCCTGGACCACACTGCTGGTCAACGTGGTCGGCTGCGCGTCGATGGGCGTCCTGATGGTGCTGATCAGCGAGGTGTGGACGGCCCACCGGCTGCTCCGCCCGTTCCTGGGCACCGGCATCCTCGGCGGCTTCACCACCTTCTCGACCTACGCGGTGGACGCCGAGCGCCTGGCGGCCGCCGGCCGGCTGCCGCTCGCCCTGGCCTACCTCGCCGGCACCCTGTTCGCCGCGCTGGCGGCGGTGGCCCTCGCGAGCAGCGCCACCCGGACGCTCCTGGACCTGAGGCGGCGGACGGCATGACGGAGCGCCGGCGGCACCACCGGACCGAGCGGGCGGCGGCGGACGGACCGGCGGACCTCCCGGTCCCGTCGGCCGCGCCCCCGGTCAGCACCCCGGCCCTGCGCCTGACCGTCCTCGTGGGCGAGCAGGACGTCTGGCACCACCGGCCCCTCTACGCGGAGGTCGTGCACCGCGCCCGTGCGGCGGGCCTCGCCGGGGCCAGCGCCTTCCGCGGTGTCGAGGGGTTCGGGGCGACCTCGATGATCCACACCCAGCGGCTGCTGTCGCTCAGCGAGGAGCTGCCGGTGGCGGTGGTCGTGGTGGACACCGAGGAGCGGGTGCGGGCGTTCCTGCCGCAACTGTCCGAACTGCTGGCGGGCGGTGGCCTGGTGACCCTCGACCGGTGCGAGGCGCTCACGTTCGGCGGCCGGCCGGCCGGCGCCGACGGAGCGGACCCGTCCGGGTGAACTGGCTGCTGGTGGTGGCGGGTGCCGTGGTCGGGGCACCGCTGCGCTTCCTCACCGACCGCTTCGTCCAGGCCCGGCACGACACGGTCTTCCCCTGGGGGACCTGTGCGGTCAACGTCGTCGGCAGCCTGATCCTCGGCCTGGTGAGCGGCGCGGTCGCCGCCGGCGCCGCGGGCCCGCACGTCCAACTGCTGCTCGGCACCGGCCTGTGCGGGGCGCTGACGACCTATTCGACGTTCTCCTACGAGACCCTGCGGCTGGCCACCGACGGGGCGCGCGGGTACGCCGTGCTCAACCTCGGGCTGAGCCTGGCGGCCGGACTGGCCGCCGCCTGTGCCGGGGTGGCCCTCGGCCACGCCCTCTGAACCGTGCCGCGGGGGCCCGGCGTCCCTCTGACTTCCGCACGCGGACGAGCGGTGGGGCCCGGGAAGGAGCCCCACCGCTCGGGCGGACGTACGGCATGCGGGGGCTGGTGGGGGGTACGGAGCCGGCCGCCAGGTACCGGCTCCGTCAGCCCCGGCCCGTCGTCTGCCCGGCCACCGTCAGCCCGGCCGGGAAACGGCGGGCCGGCCGTCGTGCCGCGTGCGGGGGACGGACCGGCGGGTCAGCCGCCGAAGCGGACGCCGGCCAGGCCGTTCGCCCAGAGCTGGTCCACCTGGGCGCGCTCGTTGGCGTCCGGCTGGGTGTTCTGGCAGGACGGGCCGGGCCCGCCGCCGGACATCAGCTCGCTGCAGGGGCCTTCGTAGTGGTCCGGCAGGCCCAGGACGTGGCCGGTCTCGTGCGCCACGATGCGGGTGCGGTTGTACTGCTGGGCCTGGCTGTAGTCGATGAAGACGAAGCCCTTGCCGTGGCCGTCGGTGCTGGCGTACGAGCCGCGCGGGTCGTTGCCCTCCTTGTACTGGAAGTCACCGCCGTTGCCCGCTTGCAGCTTGACGTTCTGGACCGCGCTGTTCCAGATCGACGCGCTCTGCGATATCTCGTTCGCGAAGGTGGGTGCGGCGCTCGGGTCGTAGGTGACCGTGACCGACTTCAGGTGCGGGTTGGCCTTCATCTTGGCCCGGGCCGACTTCATGACGGCCTCGAAGAACGCCTTGGTGTTCGCCTTCTCCGCCGTCGAACCGGTGTAGGCGGCGATCGAGGCGGGGGTGCTGTGGTGGGGGGCGGAGTGTGCGGTGGCGGCGGTGGCCGACACCGGAGCGGCCGCGGCGAGCGCGGCGGCGAGGCCCAGGCCGAGCGCAGCCGACAGCGCCGTCTTGGGAGATCTCATGTGGGGGGCTCCTTAATTTCCGAGGGGCCGTACGGCCGCCGTGTGGGGCGGCGGCCGGGGCCCTGCGGATTTCGTGGTGCCGTTGAGTGTGGACGGAGTTCACCCGTGGGACGGAGATGCCAGGTGGCGATAGCCCGAGGCAATACCCCCGGTGGCCGCGGACCAACGTGCTGGTGAAGAGGCGGAGTTCGGACCGGCCGAAGAGTCTGGTGTGAGCCGCGCCCGCGCGTTTATGCTCCCGGCGTGGAGCTAGAGGTAAGGCATCTTCGGGCCCTGTGCGCCATCGCCGACTCCGGCAGCGTGCGCAAGGCGGCCCGGCAGCTGGGAATGACGCAGCCCTCCTTGACGACCCAGCTCCACCGCATCGAGAAGGCACTGGGCGGTCAGCTCTTCTTCCGCGAGCCGACCGGCAGCCGTCCTACTCCGCTCGGTCATTCGGTGCTCTGTCGCGCCCGGCCGATAGTGGCCGAAATGCGCGCGCTTGTCGAGGACATCGCCTCGGTATCGGTCCGGGAGGAAGGTACCCGGCTGCGGATCGGCAGCACCAACAGCCCGGCCGTCGCGGGCTGGTTGCGCCGGCTGCGGGCCCGGCTCCCGGAGACCGACACCACGATACGGACCGACGTGTCCGCCAACGCCCTGCTCCACATGGTCGCGATGGGCCAGCTCGACGCGGCCTTCGTGCACGAGGTCGAGGGCGCCCCGCTGCGCGTCCCCGACGGCCTTCTGACGCACGAACTCCTCGCCCGGGAGCCGCAGTTCATCGCCCTCGCGGAGAGCCATCCGGCGGCCGGCCGGGCCGTGGTCCGGGTCGCCGACCTGGCCACCGACCAGTGGATGGTCGACCCTACGGTGGACGGCGAATGGGCCGGCCTGCGCCGCATCTGGGCCGCGGCCGGCATCAACCCCCGGGTGGTGCACGGCGACTACCTCACCGCCGTGGACCTCGTCATGGCCGGCGAGGTCGTCACGCCCTGCCAGCCCACCGCCCGCTCCCGACCCGGCATGGCGATCCGCCCGCTGCACGGCGACCCGCTGGCGGTCCGGCTCTTCATGGCCTGCCGCGCGGACGGCCCCTCGGCCGCCTCCGCCGCCGACCTCTTCACCGACCTCACCGCCGCCTACACGGACATCGCCTGGGCCAGCGAGGCGTACCACGACTGGCTGGTCCGGCACGGCGGCGTGCTGAGCTCCGGGCGCTGAGGCGTCAGGAGCCTATAGTCCGGGGCTATCGCCCGCCCCGGCCCCCGAACGACCGCACCCGGCCCGCCGGGGCCGCCGGGTTGCGGCGGGTGGCGGACCGGGTGCGGTCGACGGACCCGGGCGGTCGCAGGGACCGCGGGTCGGCAGGGTGAGCGGGGCTCAGCCCTTCTTCGTCTCCCAGAAGATCTTGTCGATCTGGGCGATCAGGTCCAGGGCCTTCTGGCCGGTGGCCGGGTCGTTCGAGCCCTTGGCCGCGCTGAGGGCCTTGAGGGTGTCGTTGACCAGCTGGTGCAGCTCCGGGTACTTCTCGAAGTGCGGCGGCTTGAAGTAGTCGCTCCACAGCACCGAGACGTGGTGCTTGGCCAGCTCGGCCCGCTGCTCCTTGATCAGGACGGCGCGGGTGCGGAAGTCAGCGTCCTCGTTGCCCTGGTACTTCTCCTGGACGGCCTTGACCGACTCGGCCTCGATGCGGGCCTGGGCGGGGTCGTACACACCGCAGGGCAGGTCGCAGTGGGCGCTGACCTTGACCTTGGGGGCGAACAGGCGGGAGAGCATGTTCAGTCCTTCCTCGTGATCGTCTTCTCAGGTGCGAGATTACTCGGTGCGGGAAGGCTTTTCTCGGGTGGCCCGGGGGTCTTAGGGCAAAAGTCCGGTGCCGGGCCGGGACTGATGGAGGATGGTCCGGTGACGGTCGGACGGGGGCTGGAGCGGGAGGCATGGATGCCGGAGCGGGTGCGCGAGCCGGAGCAGGACAGCGGCGACGGCGCGGAGCCGGCGCGCGGCGGGCCGCTGCGGGCGTTCGGGGTGGCGGAGGTCTACAACCCGTCGATGGTGCCGACGCTCCGGCCGGGGGACCAGCTCGTGGTGCGGTACGGGGCGGTGGTGCGCCCGGGGGACGTGGTCGTGCTGCGGCACCCGTTCCGGCAGGACCTGCTGATCGTCAAGCGCGCGGTGGAACGACGCGACGGCGGCTGGTGGGTGCGCGGTGACAATCCGTACGTGGAGAACGACAGCCGGGAGTTCGGGGTGGTCCCCGACGAGCTGGTGGTCGCGCGGGCCTGGCTGCGGGTGCGGCCGCCGCGCGGGCTTCAGCGTTCGCCGCGGGCGGTGGCGTCCTGGGCGCTCTCGGCCGTGCGGGTGCTCTCCCGGCGCTTGCGGGCACGGTAGGCGGCGACGTTGGCGCGGGTGGCGCAGCGGTCCGAGCAGTAGCGCCGGGACCGGTTGGTGGACGTGTCCAGGTAGGCGTTGCGGCAGGGCTTCGCCTCGCAGATGCCCAGGCGGTCCACGCCCAGCTCGGTGAGGTGGAAGGCCAGGCCCATGCAGGCGGTCGCGGTGAAGCCGGCGGTGGCGTTGGCGGCGTGGTCGGCGATGTGCATGTGCCACTTGGGGCGGTTTTCGTCGTCGCGGAACTCGTGGCCGGAGATCTGCGGGCTGACCGGGAACTCCATCATCAGCGCGTTCAGCAGGTCGACGGCGAGCACCTCGTCGCCGCGGTCGGCGGCCTCGAAGACCGCGCGCAGCCGCGAGCGGACCGCGCGCAGCCGGGTGACGTCGCTCTCGGTGGCCCGCCGGGCGGCCTGCTGGGCCACGCCGAAGAGCTCCCGGACCGCTTCGACGGAGGTGAGGGAGTCCCCGCCGCGCTCGGGCTGTTCGGTGTTGACGAGGCGCACGGCGTAGTCCGAGTAATAGGCCAGTTCCACTTGTAGTCCTTACGGGTGCGCGTCTAGGGTGCTGCTACCCATGCGTAATGGGCGTTGTCACTACGAGGGTATTACGGGGCGGAGGGGTTGCGATGACCGAGACCGTTGTCGGCGGCGACTGGCGAGCGTGGCAGGAGAGTTGGGACCGCCAGCAGGAGTGGTACATGCCGGACCGCGAGGAGCGCTTCCGGGTGATGCTCGACATGGTCGAGGCGCTGGTGGGCCCCGAGCCCCGGGTGCTCGACCTGGCGTGCGGCACCGGCAGCATCTCCGACCGGTTGCTGACGAGGTTCCCGGCCGCCGAGAGCGTGGGCGTCGACCTGGACCCGGCGCTGCTGGCCATCGCCGAGGGGTACTTCGCGGGCGAGCGCCGCATCCGGTTCGTCCGGGCGGACCTCAAGGACCCGCAGTGGACCACGAAGCTGCCGTACGACTCCTTCGACGCGGTGCTCACCGCCACCGCGCTGCACTGGCTGCACACGCCCGAGCTGCGCACGCTCTACGGGCAGCTGGGTGCCCTGGTCCGGGACGGCGGGGTGTTCCTCAACGCCGACCACATGCCCGACGGGGCCACCCCGCGGATCAACGCCGCCGAGCGGGCGTTCCGGCACTCCCGGATGGACCGGGCCAAGGAGGCCGGCGCGGTCGACTGGGCCGAGTGGTGGCGGCTGGCCGCCGCGGACCCGCGCCTGGCCGGGCCCACCGCCGAGCGCTTCGAGATCTACGGCGAGCACGCCGACGGGGAGACCCCCACCGTGCAGTGGCACGTCGACGCGCTGCGCACGGCCGGCTTCGCCGAGGCCCGCGCGGTGTGGGCCTCGCCGACGGACAGCCTCGTCCTGGCCCTGAGGTAACGCCCGGCGCGGCGGGCGGGACCACGAGGGTGCCGCCCGCCGCGCCGCCGCGGCCGGTCCGGGAACGAGGGGGCCGGCGGCCCTCAGAGGACCTTGGACAGGAACGACTTGGTCCGCTCGTGCTGGGGCTTGGTGAGCACGTCACGCGGGTGGCCGGACTCGACCACCACGCCGTCGTCCATGAAGACCAGCGAGTCGCCGACCTCGCGGGCGAAGCCCATCTCGTGGGTCACCACGACCATCGTCATGCCGTCCGCGGCCAGGTCCTTCATGACGTCCAGGACGTCGCCGACCAGCTCCGGGTCGAGGGCCGAGGTCGGCTCGTCGAAGAGCATCAGCTTGGGCTCCATGGCCAGCGCCCGGGCGATCGCCACCCGCTGCTGCTGGCCGCCGGAGAGCTGCGAGGGGTAGTTGCCGGCCTTGTCGGCCAGGCCGACCCGGTCCAGCAGCTTGGCCGCCCGCTCCCGCGCGGACGCCTTGGACTCGCCCTTGACCTGGACCGGCGCCTCCATGATGTTCTCCAGCGCGGTCATGTGCGGGAAGAGGTTGAAGCGCTGGAAGACCATGCCGATGTCCCGCCGGCGGGCGGCGACCTCGCGGTCGCGCAGCTCGTAGAGCTTGCCGTGGTGCTCGCGGTA
This sequence comes from Streptomyces sp. VTCC 41912, assembly GCF_045799175.1. Taxonomy (NCBI): domain Bacteria; kingdom Bacillati; phylum Actinomycetota; class Actinomycetes; order Kitasatosporales; family Streptomycetaceae; genus Streptomyces; species Streptomyces sp. VTCC 41912. Next base: position 74,238 of record NZ_JBJMAB010000016.1, on the reverse strand, counting down.
GCCGACCAGTTCGCCGTCGACCGACAGCCGGCCGGAGTTGATCTTCTCCAGGTGGTTGATGCACCGCAGGAAGGTCGACTTGCCGGAACCGGACGGGCCGATCAGGCAGAAGACCTCCCGGGGCGCCACCTCCAGGTCGATCCCCTTGAGGATGTGCGCCGCGCCGAAGGACTTGTGGACGCCCTCGGCCTTGACCATCGGGACCGCGGCCTTGCCCGAGCCGGTGTTCGTGGCCTTGCTCTTGCTCGTGCTCATGCCGCACCTCCGGCGCGGTTCGGGCCGGCCAGCTTCGCCTTGAGGCGCTGGAACGGGGTGGGCGGAAGCTGACGGCTGGCGCCGCGGGCGTAGTAGCGCTCCAGGTAGTACTGCCCGATGCTGAGCACCGTGGTGGCGATCAGGTACCAGGCGGCGGCCAGGATCAGCATCTCGACCACCACGCCGGAGTCCCGGCCGACGTTCTGCGCGGCCTGGAGGAGGTCGTAGTACTGCACCGCGATGACCAGGGACGAGGTCTTGAGCATGTTGATGACCTCGTTGCCGGTCGGCGGCACGATCACCCGCATCGCCTGCGGCACGACGATCCGGCGCAGCGTCCTGCCGTGGCTCATGCCCAGCGCGTGCGCCGCCTCGGTCTGGCCCTCGTCGACGGCGTTCAGGCCGGCCCGGCAGATCTCGGCCATGTACGCGGCCTCGTTGAGGCCGAGGCCCAGCAGCGCGCACAGGAACGGGGTCATGAAGTCCGACCACTCGTCCTTGTAGATCGGCATGATGTCGATGTACTGGAAGACCAGGCCGAGGTTGAACCACAGGAAGAGCTGGACGTAGACCGGGGTGCCGCGGAAGAACCAGACGTAGAACCACGCCACGGACTTGGTCACCGGGTTCTTGGACTGCCGCATGACCGCCAGGACCACGCCCAGCACGATGCCGATCACCATCGACAGCACGGTGATCCACAGGGTGTTGCGCAGGCCCTTGAGGATGTCCGCGTTGAACATGTACTCCGGTATCGCGCCCCAGTTGACCTTCCCGGAGGCGAAGGCCCGGACGAGCAGCACCAGCAGCCCGATGACGACGAGCGCGGCGACCCAGCGCCCGTAGTGGCGGACCGGTATGGCTTTGATGGGCTCGGGCTGGGCCGGTGGTGCGGCCGCCGGCGGCTCGGCCGGCTTGTCGACGTCAACTGACACGAGGGTTGCCTTTCAGCGTGTGGCGGGAGAGGCGTGGTGGGGCCGCGCGGAGCGCCCCGGCGGGACGGGACCGGGCGCCGGTCAGGTGCCGCCGTTGATCTGCACTTCCTTGACCGCGGCGTCCTTGACGTTCCACTTGGCCAGGACGCGGTCGTACGCGTGGTTCTTGATCACCAGCTCCATGGCCGCCTTGATCGCGTCGCGCAGCTGCTCCTGCCCCTTGGGGACGGCGATGCCGTACGGGGCCGCCTTGAGCGGTGCGCCGCCGACCATCTGGAAGTCGTTGCCGCCGCCGGAGACCTTCACCGCGTAGGCCGCGACCGGGTAGTCGCTGGAGACCGCGTCCACACCACCGGTCCGCAGCCGGGTCTGGGCCTCGGAGTCGTTGTCGAACGCCTCGATGGAGATGGGCTGCTCGCCGCCCGCCTCACACGCCTTGGACTTGTCCTTGGCCAGGTCGTGGGAGACGGTGCCGCGCTGCACGGCGAGCTTCTTGCCGCACATGGTCTCCCAGCCGTCGATGCCCTTGGTCTTGCCCTTCTGGGTGTAGAGCGAGACGCCGACGTTGAGGTAGTCGACGAAATCGACGCCTTCGCCGATCTTCTTGCCGGTGGTGCTGTCGATGCCCTGCTGGCGGTCCTTGGTGTCCGTCATCGCCGACATGGCGAGGTCGTAGCGCTCGGACTTCAGACCGCCCATGAGGGTGTCGAAGGTGGCGTTGTTGAAATTGAGCTTGATGCCCAATTCCTTGCCGATTGCCGCCGCAAGATCCGGATCGATGCCTTCCACCTTGCCGTTCGAGCGGAACTCCACCGGCTTGTACGTGATGTCCGAGCCGACCTGGAGCATCCCCTTGTCCTGGACGTCCTTGGGGAGCTTGCTGAAAAGCGGGGCATGCGGATTGCGGTTCTTGGCCGCCTCCCGTCGGGCGATCGCCGCGTCCGTCTGGTCACCGCAGGCGCTGAGCAGCAGCAGCGAGGCGGTGACCGTGGCTATTGCCGCGACGGTCTTGACGGGCTTACCGGACCTGCCGGCCGCCGCGCGACGGGTGGTGTCTGCGGTCATGCGGATCCTCCTGCGGTGGGTAGCCGACGTGCCAGTGTGGGCAGCCGAAGTGCTGGTGAGAAGGGGGTGGGCACACACCTTTGGGCACCTTTGGGCGTCGCGCCCTCGGTCGGTGACGGAATCTTGCCATCCGGACTCCGGTATTCGGACTGTCGTTCAGGTCAAAATCGGATAACGGACGAGCAAGGGCCATCCCCGGCCTTGTCGCACAAGGGAAAACGCCCGCCGTCGGCACCGAAGGTAAAGGCGGTGCCCCCTGCGTTGTCTCGGAATTCGGACAGCCCCGGGGTATCTCCGGCGTTTTCAGGCGTTCCGTCGCTAATGTCGGAGCCTTGTACCGGCAGGTAACGAATCTGACTCGTCGCCTTGCACGCCCGTCCGGTAGAAAGGGTCGTTACACCCCTCATCCGGGGCTCAGGGCGCGTGTGCGGCGCGCCCGGCGTCCGTACCTCCCCCCGCGCGGCGGCCATCCGCCGGGCAGGGCGCGGGCGCGGTGCCCGCCCACCCCCCAACCAGGGAGTGGCCACCCTCAACAGATTTACGACAAAGGGGTCAGAGAACAGTGGCAGCGGAGATCGTCAATCCTCGCAGCGACAACGCGACCGGTGCGGAAGAAGGCACGGACGGCACGTCCGGCGAACTCTTCGACCCGGCCTTCGCGCTGCATCGCGGCGGCAAGATGGCCATCCAGGCGACCGTCCCGGTGCGGGACAAGGACGACCTGTCCCTCGCGTACACGCCGGGCGTCGCCAAGGTGTGCAGCGCGATCGCCGAGCGTCCCGAGCTCGTGCACGACTACACCTGGAAGTCCCAGGTCGTGGCCGTGGTCACGGACGGCACCGCGGTGCTGGGCCTGGGCGACATCGGCCCGGAGGCATCCCTTCCGGTGATGGAGGGCAAGGCCATCCTCTTCAAGCAGTTCGGCGGTGTGGACGCGGTGCCGATCGCGCTCGCGACCACCGACGCCGACGAGATCGTGGACACCGTCGTCCGCCTCGCGCCCTCCTTCGGTGGCGTCAACCTGGAGGACATCTCGGCGCCCCGGTGCTTCGAGATCGAGCAGAAGCTCAAGGAACGCCTGGACATCCCGGTCTTCCACGACGACCAGCACGGCACCGCCGTGGTCACCCTGGCCGCGCTGCGCAACGCCGCCAAGCTCACCGACCGTGCGCTCGGCGAGCTGCGGGCGGTCATCTCGGGTGCCGGCGCGGCCGGTGTCGCCATCGCCAAGATCCTCGTCGAGGCGGGCATCGGCGACGTGGCGGTCTGCGACCGCAAGGGCGTCGTCTCGGCGGACCGCGGTGACCTCACGGACGTCAAGCGCGAGCTGGCCGGCTTCACCAACAAGGCGGGCCTGACCGGCTCCCTGGAGGACGCGCTCGACGGCGCCGACGTCTTCATCGGCGTCTCCGGCGGCACGGTGCCGGAGGAGGCGGTGGCGAAGATGGCGAAGGACTCGATGATCTTCGCGATGGCCAACCCCAACCCGGAGATCCACCCGGACGTCGCCCACAAGTACGCCGCGGTGGTCGCCACCGGGCGCAGCGACTTCCCGAACCAGATCAACAACGTGCTGGCCTTCCCCGGCATCTTCGCCGGCGCCATGCAGGTGCGCGCCTCGCAGATCACCGAGGGCATGAAGATCGCCGCCGCGGAGGCGCTGGCCGCCGTCGTCGCCGACGAGCTCAGCGCGGACAAGGTGATCCCGTCGCCGTTCGACGAGCGGGTCGCCCCGGCCGTGACCGCGGCCGTCGCCGCGGCCGCCCGTGCGGAGGGCGTCGCGCGACGCTGACCCGCCGCCGCGGAGACCGTTGACGGGCCGGACCGACCCCCTCGTGGGTGTGGGTCCGGCCCGTCCGGCATGAGGGCCGCGGGCCGGAAGGGGCGGTCGGATTCCGGCCGTCCGCGGTTCCGGTGGGGCGGCGCGTGTCACACCCGCGCCCGCTGTCGCGGGGCCCGCCCGCGGCCTACGTTGGGATCATGTTTGCTGCCTACGCCGCCCGCATCGACCGCGACCAGCCGCTGAACGGCCTGGAATTGGGGGAGCGCCCGGCCCCCGCCGCCCGCCCCGGCTGGACCACCGTCGACGTCAAGGCCGCCTCCCTCAACCACCACGACCTGTGGACGCTGCGCGGCGTCGGGATCACCGAGGAGTCGCTCCCGATGATCCTCGGCTGTGACGCCGCCGGCATCGACGAGCACGGCAACGAGGTCGTCCTGCACTCCGTCATCGGGCAGACCGGCCACGGCGTCGGCCCGGACGAGAAGCCCTCCATCCTCACCGAGCGCTACCAGGGCACCTTCGCCGAGCGGGTCACCGTGCCCTCCTGGAACGTCCTGCCCAAGCCCGCCGCGCTCTCCTTCGAGGAGGCCGCCTGCCTGCCCACCGCGTGGCTGACCGCGTACCGGATGCTGTTCACCAACGGCGGGGTGCGGCCCGGGGACAGCGTGCTGGTCCAGGGCGCCGGCGGCGGCGTGGCGACCGCCGCCATCGTCCTGGGGGCCGCGGCGGGCCTGCGGGTCTTCGCCACCAGCCGGGACGAGAGCAAGCGCAAGCGCGCCGTGGAACTCGGCGCCGAGGCGGCGTTCGCGACCGGCGAGCGGCTGCCCCAGCGGGTGGACGCGGTGATCGAGACGGTCGGTGCCGCCACCTGGTCGCACTCGGTCAAGTCGCTGCGACCCGGCGGCACCCTGGTCATCTCCGGTGCCACCAGCGGCTTCACGCCGAAGAGCGGCGAGCTCAACCGGATCTTCTTCCTGGAGCTGAAGGTCGTCGGTTCGACGATGGGCACCAAGGAGGAACTGGCGGGGCTGCTCAGCTTCTGCGCCGCCAAGGGCATCCGGCCGGTGATCGACTCCAAGCTGCCGCTGGACCGGGCGCCCGAGGGCTTCGCGAAGATGGCCGAGGGGGAGCTCTTCGGCAAGGTCGTGCTGACCGTCTGAGCTGCCCGAGCCGCCTGAGCCGTCGGTGCCGTCCGAGCCGGCGGGGCCCGACCCGTCGGGGCGTCAGCCGCGGTCGGGCGGCGGGACGTTGACCAGGCTCCGGTGCAGGACGTAGGCGGGCACGGCCGGTGCGCCGGGCGTGCCCGCACCCGTATCGTCCGCCGGCACCGCCGGGGTGGGAGCGACCCCGGGCAGGGCTTCGATCGCCGCCCGCAGCCGGACCGGGAGGGCACCGCCGGCAAACGCCCGCCAGGCCGAACCGCTGCTCCACTCGCCGTAGTTGAGCACCCGCCGGCCGTCCTGCGAGAAGTGGAAGTGGGCGCCGAGCAGCCCTGGGGCGGGCTCTTCGGCGACCATCCGCAGGACGGTGTCGGCCAGTGCGCGCTGGGCGTCCGGGCCGGTGGTGGCGAACGCCGGCGTCACCAGGAACGCCGGCGTCCGGGTGGCGCGCTCCTCGGCCACGTGACTGCGGTAGCGGCGGTAACGGATCACGCCCGGGCGGCGGATGCCGGGGAGGGCCGCGTCGACGGGGGCGAGGGCCGCGGGGCGCCGGGTGCGCGCCCACTCCCGGTGGGCCGCGTCGTCGGTCCACTGCGCGTAGTTCAGGACGTGGCCGCCGTCGGTGCTCAGGAACGTGGTGAGCGCCAGCATCGCGGCCGGGCGGGGTTCCGCCTCCCAGGCGGTCAGCACCGCTTCGGCCGCCGCGCGCTGGAAGCGGTCGGACGGTACCAGCCAGGGGCTGATCAGGACGGTGCCGGCGTCGGGGCGTCGGACGTCCGGGAAGGCGGGGGCGGCGGCGTGCGGGGGCATGGGGGCTCCGTTTCGTTCCCGTGGGCGGGCTGGCGCGTACCGGGCACGATGCTGGTTCCTCAAGTCTGGTTGAGGTCAAGGGGGTCGAGGACGCGCACCCCGATGTGTCAATGAAGGTTGACGCCGCCGGAGTGTCAACGTAAGTTGACGTCATGACCGAAGCAACGGACCTCGCCGCGAAGGCGAGCGACCCGGACCCGCGGGCCGGCCTCCGTGCCGTCGCCGCGCTCCGCCGGCTGCTGGAGCAACTCGAAGCCGTGCAGGTGCGCAGTGCCCGTGCGAAGGGCTGGTCGTGGCAGGAGATCGCCGCCGAACTGGGCGTCAGCCGGCAGGCGGTCCACAAGAAGCACGGGAGGCGCTGATGTGGGAGAGGTTCACGGGGGCGGCCCGGTCGGTGGTGCGCGGCGCGGTGGCGCACGCGGACCGCGCCGGAAGCCGCACGGTCGGCGAACCCGAGCTGCTGCTCGCACTGTTGGACCGCCGGGACACCCCGGCCGCGGCGGTGCTCGACGGGCTCGGCGCGCCGCGGACGGCGCTCGCCGCCGACCTGGCGGCGGACCGGCGGCGGGGCGGCGTCTCGGCGGCCGACGCGGCGGCGCTGGCCGGCCTCGGCATCGACGTCGACGCGGTCGTGGCGCGGGTGGAGGACGCGCACGGGGTCGGGGCGCTGGCCGGCGGCCCGACCGACGGTGGGCGCCGGGCCGGGCGCCGGGCGTGGACGCGGCACCGCTTCGCGCCGGACGCCCGGGCGGCGTTGGAGCGCGCGCTGCGGATCGCGGCGGGCCGCGGCGAACGGCACATCGGCGACGAGCACCTGCTGCTGGCGCTGACCGCCCGATCCGGCCCGGCCGGTTCGGTGCTCGCCGGCCACGGGGTGACGCACGACGCGGTGGTGCGGGTCCTCGGCGAACGGGCCGCCGGGCGCGCGAGCTGACGCGCCGTCGCCGGGCGCAGGCGCCGGCCGCCGACCGGGGAGACCCGGCCGGCGGCCGACGCGCGTCGGCCGCTACGCGTCCCGGTCCGCCGCCCCGCCGCCCGCCCCCGGCCGGCGCAGCAGCGCCCCGATGTGGGCGGCGGCGGACGCCAACCGGTGCCGGGAATCGGCGAGTTGGTCCGCGGTGACGCCGTGGTCGCGGGCGGCGTCCCGCAGGTCGTCCCGGAACCGGTCCAGCAGGCGGTCGAAGTCGCGGGCCGGATCGCCGCTGCCGGCCTCAACGGCCCACGCGGGCGCGGCCGGCTCCTCGGCGACGGGCGCCGCCCCGGCCGCCGGCGGCTCGGCCTCCTCCTTGGTGAGGTCGATCCGCTCGACCGTGATCCGCGGGCCGTCGTGGGCGGTGCCGTGGTCGGTGGTGGTGCGGTGGTCGGTGCCGTCCCCGTGGTCCCCGGTGTCCGCCGCGGCCCGGTCGTGCGCGTCGGCCCGGTCGGTGCCGGACGGGGCGCCCGTGTAGCGGCCGACCTCGCGGGAGACCTCGGACAGCGCGTCGCGCACCGCCGTCGACCAGTCGCCGGAGCGCACCGCCTCCTGGGTCTGCTCCTGGACGCGCTTGATGACCCGCTGGATCTCCTCGCGCGCGAACACCTGGGCGTCCCTGGCCTGTTTGCGGGCGCGCTGGGCGTCCTGCTTGGCGCGGCGGCTCTCCTCCTTGGCGCGGCGGGCCTGCTCCTTCCACTCCTCCTTGGCGCGCCGGAACTCCTCCTTCGCCTGCCGCCAGGCGTCCTTGTCGCCGAACGCGGCGTCGAAGTAGTCCGAAGCCTCCGGGAACGGCCGGCCGCCGGCCGGGCCCTTGCGCCCGGCCTTCCCCGCACCCGGCGCCCCGGTGCCGGCCCGGGCCTGCTGGGCGGCCTCCCGGACCTCCCGGCGCAGATCGCGCGCCGAACCGCTGACGTCCTCGCGGATGTCGGAGGCGAGGGCGGCCACCGACTCCCGGATCTCCAGCTCCAGATCGGCGAGTTCGCCGCCGCGGTCGGCGAGCTCGGCCCGGCCGGCATCGGTGATCGAGTAGACCTTGCGGCCGCCCTCGGTGGTGTGCGTCACCAGGCCCTCGGCCTCCAGCTTGGCCAGCCGGGGGTAGACGGTGCCGGCGGACGGGGCGTAGAGCCCCTGGAAGCGCTCCTCCAGCAGGCGGATGACCTCGTAGCCGTGCCGCGGGGCCTCGTCGAGCAGCTTGAGGAGGTAGAGCCGCAGGCGGCCGTGGGCGAAGACGGGGGGCATGCTCAGAGCACCTTCTTCCCGGCGGGCGGGGTCGTGGGGGAGGGGTCGTCGCCCGCTCCGTCGTCCGGCGACCCGCCGGCGGGGCCGTCCGGCTCGTCGTGGGCGGGGCGGCGCAGCAGGGCGAGGGCGCCGGAGACGGTGGTGGCCTTGAGTCGGCCGGTGCCGGCCCCCAGCGAACCGGTGATGCGCTTGGCGCCCCACTGGCCGGTGACCCGCAGGTCGTCGAAGGCGTTGGTGACCGCGCCGGTGGTGGTGCCGGCGTCCACCTTGGCGTCGGCCGGGTCGGGCAGCCGGATGGCGATCTCGCCGGAGACCGTGGTCAGGTCGATCTGCGCGCCGGCCGACGGGTCCAGGTCCAGGACCATGTCACCACTGACGGAGTCGGCGTGCACCGCGCCGCCGGTGCCCTCGACGACGGTCAGGTCGCCCGAGACGGAGTTGAACCGGAGGTCGCCGGTCAGGGCCTGCGCCTCGACGTTGCCGGCGACGGTGTCGGCGCGGACCGGGCCGGAGAGCCCGACGAGGGCGCTGTCGCCGTTGACCCCGCGCAACTCCGTGCGGCCCGAGACGCCGGAGATGACCACACCGGCGCCGACCACCCCGACCTCGACGCGGGTGGTGGCCGGCACCGTCACCGAGACCACCGCGCTGCGGTTCCAGCCCTTGCGCTCCAGGAACGTCAAGAAGCCCTTCCACGGCAGGTCGTCGTAGCCGACGGAGAGGGTGCCGTCCTCGACGGAGACCACGACCTGCGGGCCGTGCAGCTCGGACACCTCCAGCCGGGCCGGCCCCTCCTCGGAGGTGCCGACGACGTTGACGGTGCCGCCCATCAGGCGCACGGAGAGGGCGTTGACCGGCTCCTCGATCTCCAGTGTGCGCGGTGCGGAGACCGTCCATTCGGTCCGGGCTGACATACCTGGCCTCCCCTGGGTAGGCAGACAACGCAACATATCGCGTCTTCGTTAGACACGATATATCGCAGCCTGTGGGAGTCAAGCCGGTCCGCCCCTGACCGTGCCCTGATGCGCCCCCTCCGTTCCCCTAGGTGACGGCGGCGACGGCGCCCCCGTCGGCCTATCGCCCGTCGCCCCTACTCGTCGTCCTCGTCGTCCAGCCGGGCCAGCCAGGTGGCCAGCCGCTCCACCGGAACCTCGAAGTCCGGGTTGAGGTCGACGAACGTGCGGAGCTGCTCGGCCACCCACCCGAGGGTGACCTCCTCCTCGCCGCGCCGGTTCTCCAGCTCCTCGATGCCGCGGTCAGTGAAATACACGTGCTCTCCAGCAGGTCAAAAGGACATTGCGGCCAGGATAGGCAGCCGCACCGGGCCGCCGTGCCACCGGTCGGGGGCGGCCGCACCACCCCGGACAGCCCGAAGGGCCCGCCCCACCGAACGGTGGGAACGGGCCCTTCGCGGACCGCGCTCAGCGGTGGCTAGACACTCACGCGTCGAAGACCTCGGCCACCAGCTGGGCCTGCTCGGCCTGGTGCCGCTTGGCCGAGCCGACCGCCGGCGACGAGCCGTGCGGCCGCGAGATGCGGCGCAGGCGCTCACCGTGCGGGACGTCGGCGCCGACCGCCAGGTCCAGGTGGTCGATCAGGTTCAGACCGAGGAACGGCCAGGCACCCTGGTTCGCCGGCTCCTCCTGCGCCCACAGGTACTTCTCGGCGTTCGGGAACTTGGCGATCTCCGCCTGGAGCTCCTTGCCGGGCAGCGGGTACAGCCGCTCGATCCGGACCAGCGCGGTGTCGAACGCGCCGCGCTTGTTCCGCTCTTCCTCCAGGTCGTAGTAGACCTTGCCGGAGCAGAAGACGACCTTGCGGACGTCCTCGGGCTTGACCGCGGCGTCGCCGATGACCGGACGGAAGCCGCCGGTGGTGAACTCCGCCGCCTTCGACGCCGCGGCCTTCAGACGCAGCATCGACTTCGGGGTGAAGACGACCAGCGGCTTGTGGTGCGGGTTGTGCACCTGCCAGCGCAGCAGGTGGAAGTAGTTCGACGGGAGCGTCGGCATCGCGACGGTCATGTTGTTCTGCGCGCACAGCTGGAGGAAGCGCTCGATCCGGGCCGAGGAGTGGTCCGGGCCCTGGCCCTCGTAGCCGTGCGGGAGCAGCAGGGTGACGCCGGAGGTCTGGCCCCACTTCTGCTCCGCGGACGAGATGAACTCGTCGATGACGGTCTGCGCGCCGTTGGTGAAGTCACCGAACTGCGCCTCCCACATCACCAGCGCGTCCGGACGGGCCAGCGAGTAGCCGTACTCGAAGCCCATCGCCGCGTACTCGCTGAGCAGCGAGTCGTAGACGTTGAAGCGGGCCTGGTCCTCGGACAGGTACAGCAGCGGGGTGTAGTCTCCACCGGTCTCCCGGTCGATCAGCACCGCGTGGCGCTGGCCGAACGTGCCGCGGCGGGAGTCCTGGCCGGCGAGCCGGACCGGGGTGCCCTCCATCAGCAGCGAACCGATGGCCAGGGTCTCGCCCATGCCCCAGTCGATGGTGCCTTCCTCGACCATCGTCGCCCGGCGCTGTAGCTGGGGCAGCAGCCGCGGGTGGACGGTGATGTTGTCGGGGATGTTGACCTGGGACTCGGCGATCCGCTTGACGATCTCCTGGGAGACCGCGGTCTCCACGTGCACCGGGAACTCCGCCTGCGGCTGCGGCACCTCGGGCGTGGCCGGCGTGGTGGTGGCGTCGCGGACCTCGGTGAAGACCTTCTCCAACTGGCCCTGGAAGTCCTGGAGCGCCTGCTCCGCCTCTTCGAGGGTGATGTCGCCCCGGCCGATCAGCGACTCGGTGTAGAGCTTGCGCACCGAGCGCTTCTTGTCGATCAGGTCGTACATCAGCGGCTGGGTGAAGGCCGGGTTGTCCAGCTCGTTGTGGCCGCGGCGGCGGTAGCAGATGAGGTCGATGACCACGTCCTTGTTGAACGCCTGGCGGAACTCGAAGGCGAGCCGGGCGACCCGGACGACGGCCTCGGGGTCGTCGCCGTTCACGTGGAAGATCGGCGCCTCGATCATGCGGGCCACGTCGGTGGCGTACATGGAGGAGCGCGAGGACTCCGGCGCGGCGGTGAAGCCGACCTGGTTGTTGATGACCACGTGCACCGTGCCGCCGGTGCGGTAGCCGCGCAGCTGGGACATGTTCAGCGTCTCCGCGACCACGCCCTGACCGGCGAACGCCGCGTCACCGTGCAGCTGGATCGGCAGGACCGTGAAGTCCGTGCCGCCCTTGTTGATGATGTCCTGCTTGGCGCGGGCGATGCCCTCGACGATCGGGTCGACGGCCTCCAGGTGGGAGGGGTTCGCGGCCAGCGAGACGGTGATCTGCTCGCCGTCCAGGCCGGTGAAGGTGCCCTCGGCGCCCAGGTGGTACTTCACGTCGCCGGAGCCGTGCATCGACTTCGGGTCGAGGTTGCCCTCGAACTCGCGGAAGAGCTGCGCGTAGGACTTGCCGACGATGTTCGCCAGCACGTTGAGCCGGCCGCGGTGGGCCATGCCGATGACGGCCTCGTCCAGCCGCGCCTCGGCCGCGGAGTCGATGACCGCGTCCAGCAGCGGGATGACCGATTCGCCGCCCTCCAGGGAGAAGCGCTTCTGGCCGACGTACTTGGTCTGCAGGAACGTCTCGAACGCCTCGGCGGAGTTCAGCCGGCGCAGGATGCGCAGCTGCTCGTCGCGCTCGGGCGACTTGTGCGGGCGCTCGACCCGGTCCTGGATCCACTTGCGCTGCTTGGGGTCCTGGATGTGCATGAACTCGATGCCGGTGGTGCGGCAGTACGAGTCGCGCAGCACGCCCAGGATGTCGCGCAGCTTCATCATCGACTTGCCGGCGAAGCCACCGACCGCGAACTCCCGCTCCAGGTCCCACAGGGTGAGGCCGTGCTCGGTGATGTCCAGGTCGGGGTGCTTGCGCTGGTGGTACTCTAGCGGGTCGGTGTCGGCCATGACGTGGCCGCGCTGCCGGTAGGAGTGGATCAGCTCGAAGACCCGCGCGGCCTTGGTGACGTCGTCGTCGTGCGACGCGTCGATGTCGCGCATCCAGCGGATCGGCTCGTAGGGGATCCGCAGCGACTTGAAGATGTCGTCGTAGAAGTCGTTCTCGCCGAGCAGCAGCTGGCTCATGATCCGCAGGAACTCGCCGGAGGCGGCGCCCTGGATCACCCGGTGGTCATAGGTGCTGGTCAGCGTCATGACCTTGGAGACGCCCAGCTTGTTCAGGGCGTCCTGCGAGGTGCCCTGGAACTCGGCCGGGTAGTCCATCGAGCCGACGCCCATGATCATCGACTGGCCGGGCATCAGGCGCGGCACCGAGTGGACGGTGCCGATGCCGCCGGGGTTGGTCAGCGACGCGGTGACCCCGGTGAAGTCGTCCATCGTGAGCTTGTTGTCCCGGGCCCGGCGGACGATGTCCTCGTACGCCTGCCAGAACTCGAAGAAGCTCAGCGTCTCGGCCTTCTTGATGGCCGCGACGACCAGCTGGCGCTCGCCCTTCGCCTTGACCAGGTCGATGGCCAGGCCGAGGTTGATGTGCGGCGGCTTGACCAGCGTCGGCTTGCCGTCCTTCTCCGCGAAGGAGTTGTTCATCGACGGCATGGCCTTGAGGGCCTGCACCATCGCGTACCCGATGACGTGCGTGAAGGAGACCTTCCCGCCGCGGGCGCGCTTGAGGTGGTTGTTGATGACGATCCGGTTGTCGAACAGCAGCTTCACCGGGACCGCACGGACGGACGTGGCCGTCGGCAGCTCCAGGGACGCGCTCATGTTCTTCGCCACGGCCGCGGACGGGCCGCGCAGGGTCACCAGCTCGGGGCCCTCGGGCGCCGCGCCGTTGCTCGCGGCGGGCTGCTTGGCCGCCGGGGCCGGCTTCGCCGCGGGCTTCGCGGGCGCCGGCGCGGCGCTGGCAGCGGGCTTCGCCGGGGCGGCGGCCGCGGCGGGGGGCTTCGGGGCCTCAGCGGCGGGAGCCGCCGCGGGAGCCGGCGCCGACGGGGCCGGGGCCGCCGGAGCAGCGTCCGCTGCCGGCTGGCTCGGCGCGCTGGCGGCGCCTGGCTTGTAGTCGGCAAAGAAGTCCCACCAGGCTCGGTCTACCGAGTTCGGGTCCTGGAGGTACTGCTGGTAGATCTCGTCGACGAGCCACTCGTTGGAGCCGAACGCGGCAGCGGGATTCTTCCGCTGCTCTTCCTGTTCGGACGAGACACTCGCACTGTTGGGGGACTGTAGCGACACGGCGGCAACCGCCCTCTTCCGCTTCCTAAGGTGGTGGACAGCGGGAATAAAGGCTACGCCTCTTGTGACCTTTGGTGCAGTCCGGGAGGGCCACTCGTCGCGCACGTCACATTCACCGAAGGGTTTCGGGGCTCGACTTGGCGGGAAATACCCGTGGTTTGGCTGCGTGCGGGTAGCACGGATCGCCGTCGCACCCCGTAATGAGTGCTCCCACCACCGACCCTACGACAGTCGGCGTCAACCTCGGGATGACTCCAGCCCTGGAAGAGTGACCCGGATTCGGCAACCTCGGGGTGATTCGGCCACCCCGATCCGTCCGCCGTGCAGGTCCACCGCCCAGCGCGCGATCGCCAGGCCGAGCCCCGTCCCGCCGTCGGCGCCCGGGCCCGAGGGGGCCGGCCCGCCGCGGTTGAACCGCTCGAAGACCCGGTAGCGCTCCGACTCCGGGATGCCGGGGCCCTCGTCCTGCACCTCCAGCACCAGGCTCTCCGGCCCGTCGCCGCGCCGGGCCCGCACGGTGACCCGGCCGTGCCGGGGGCTGTGCTTGATCGCGTTGTCGATGAGGTTGGCGACGACCTGGTGGAGCCGCTCGGCGTCGGCGTGCGCGGTCAGCTCCGGCGGGGAGACGTCGAGGTGGAGGTGGACGTCCGCACGGGTGTGGGTGCCGGAGCCGGCGAGCCGGGAGAGCCCGGAGAGGGTGGTGGCGCCGCGGCTCATGTTCGCCTCCTTGAGCACCCCGGACAGGTACGGCCAGACCTCGAAGCGCCGGGCGTGCAGCGGCACCACGCCGTTGTCCAACCGGGACAGGTCCAGCAGGTGCTCCACCAGCCGGCCCAGCCGCTCGGTCTGCTTCAGCGCCGTGCGCATGGTGTCCGAGTCGGGCTCGCAGACGCCGTCGACGACGTTCTCCAGCACCGCGCGCAGGGCCGCGATGGGGGTGCGCAGCTCGTGCGAGACGTTGGCGACCAGTTCCTTGCGGTGGGTGTCCACCGCTTCCAGGTCGGCGGCCATGCGGTTGAACGCGTCGGCCAGGTCGCCGAACTCGTCGCGGCGGTCCGCGCGCACCCGGCGGGTGTAGTCACCGTGCGCCATCGACCGGGTCACCTCGGTCATCTCGCCGAGCGGGGCGGTCAGCCCGGTGGCCACGAACTGGGTGATCAGCAGCGAGGCGATGATCGAGAAGACCGTGATCACCCGCAGCTCGGTCGCCGAGTGCATCGCCACGAACACCAGGAGTGTGGTGATGATCACCGAGACGATGACCAGGGCGCCGAGCGCCGCCTTGACCGAGCGGTACGGGTCCAGGGGCCGCAACGCCTCCCAGAACCGGTCCCACAGGTCCCGCGCCCGCGGCCGCCACCGACGGATCATGCGGGCGGGGTCTCCAGCGCGTACCCGACGCCGTGGACCGTGCGGATGCGCTCGGCACCGATCTTGCGGCGCAGCGCCTTGATGTGGCTGTCGACCGTCCGCGTGCCGGAGGCGTCCGCCCAGTCCCAGACCTCGGCCAGCAACTGCTCGCGGGAGAGCACCGCACGCGGGGTGTTCGCCAGGCAGACCAGCAGGTCGAACTCGGTGGGGGTGAGGTGGACGTCGCTGCCGCGCACCCGCACCCGGCGCTGGGCGTGGTCGATCTCCAGCTCGCCGAGCCGCAGGATGCCGCTGCGCGGGGTGTGCGCGGCCAGAGCGGCCCGCTCCACCCGGCGCAGCAGGACGTGCACCCGGGCGGCCAGCTCCCGCATGGAGAACGGCTTGGTCATGTAGTCGTCGGCGCCGACGCCGAGGCCCACCAGCATGTCGGTCTCGTCGTCCCGGGCGGTGAGCATCATCACCGGCACCGGGCGCTGCGCCTGCACCCGGCGGCACACCTCCAGGCCGTCGAAGCCCGGCAGCATCACGTCGAGGACGAGCAGGTCGGGCTGCCACGCCTCGGCCGTGTCCACGGCGGCCGGGCCGTCGGTGGCCGTCTGCACCTGGAAGCCCTCCGCGCGCAGCCGGGCCGCGATGGCGTCGACGATCGTCGGATCGTCCTCCACGACCAGCACCCGGCGCTGGGCGCCCGGCGTGGCCGCGGTGGTGCCGCCCTGGGTTGTCTGAGTCTGGTCCATCGCCCGCCCCTGCATGTGCCCTGCGTGGTCGCGTCTTGCTGGGCAGCAGCGTAAGGGCATGATGTGACAGTCGGCTACGCGCCCTACGCGGACCGGAGCGCCAGGTGGACCACGTCCGGGACGCCTCGGGCAACCGGGATCTCTTCGGTCCGTACGCCCTCGAATCCGGCATTTCCCAGCGCCCGCTCGAACGCCGCCGACGGCTGCGCGGACCACACCGCGAGCACCCCGCCGGGGGTCAGCCGGTCCCGGCAGGCGGCCAGGCCGGCGGGGGAGTAGAGCCCGCCGTTGTCCTCGGTGACGGTCCAGTCGGGGCCGTTGTCGATGTCCAAGCACAGTGCGTCGTAGGCGAGTTGGTCGGTCCCTTCGCGCAGGTGGGCCACCAGGTCGGTGTGCAGGACCTCGGTGCGCGGATCGGCCAGCGCCGGGCCGGAGATCGCCGACAGCGGACCCGTGCGGTGCCAGTCGATCACCGCCGCCTCCCGTTCGACGACCGCGATCCGGCCCCAGCGCGGCTGGCCGGCCGCCCGGACCAGCGAGAAGCCCACGCCCAGCCCGCCGATCAGCACCGCGGGGCGGGCGCGGTCGGGCGGCAGCGCGGCCAGCGCGGCGTCCACCAACCGCCGTTCGGAACGCCCGTCGGAGGTGTCCATCAGGAAGCAGCCGTTGGCGATGATCTCGTAGACCGGGCCGGCCGGTTCGGGGGCGTGGGGGCCCGCGGCGCCCGGGTCCCGGCGCCGCAGCACCACCTCTCCGTAGGGGCCCTCGCGTCGGTCGAGGGTGTGCACGGCCGGCTCGGTGCCGGCGGTCGGATGCCAGGGGTGATCGGGAGCCATGCGGTCATCTTGGCCAACGCCCGGGGGCGTGGTCCACCGGTGACGGACGGCCTCCGGGCCTGTCTTCGGGGCGGCTGCGGGACGGCTCCGGAGGCGGGCCGAAAAGGACGCGGTGCACCGCACGGGGGTTGCGGACTGTGAGGGATGTCACTCGCACAGCTGACTCATGGCTTGGCCGTGCACAGTGGACCGCGGACGGTGCGTGCGGGTGGCGGAAGGGACGTGCGATGGCGAGTGCGGTGGAGACGGCCGGTGCTCCGCAGCTCGGGGACGGTGCGGCCGAGGGCGCCCCGGTGCTCCTGACCGGGCTGCCCCGGCAGCGCGGCGACGCGGCCGCACCGGTCGCCGACGCCCCGCCGGCCGCGCTGGTGGCGGCGGCGGTGGCCCCCACGCCGGCTCCCACCCCGGCCCGCCGGAGCCGGCCGCGCCCCTGGCTGCTGCTGCCCACTCCGACCGGCACCCCCTTCACGTTCTGCTACGCCGTCCTGCTCGTGGGCACCTCGCTCTACGCCGACCACGGTGACCCGTCCGTGGTCTCCGCCCTGCTCCAGGGCTCCAGCACGGACGTGGTCCACCTCGCGCAGGCGCCGCTGCTGGTGCTGGCCGCCAGCGCCCTGTGGAGCGCCGGCGGACTGCTCTCGGGGTTCGCCCTGGCGTTCCTCTTCGTGCTGACCGCGCTGGAGCGGCGGATCGGCGGGGTGCGCAGCGCGGCGGTGTTCTTCGGCGGACACGCGCTGGCCACGCTCGCCACCGAGCTGCCGGTCGGCTTCTCGGTCGCCGCCGGCGGGCTGCCGGACAGCTCGCTGCACCGCCTCGACTACGGCATCAGTTTCGGCGTGATGACCTGCGTCGGGGCGCTCGCCGGACTGCTGCCCGCCTGGCTGCGCTGGCCGCTGCTGGTCGCCGGCGGCTACCAGGTGCTGTCCGGGCTGCTGGACTACGCCGATCCGATGACCGACTGGGGGCACGCGCTCTCGCTCGCCCTGGGGATCGCCGCCTGGCCGCTGCTCCGGTACTGGCGGGCGCAGCGCTCCGGCCCGGCCCCGCTGCTCGGCGACCTCGGGCACCCGGCGCTGCGGCCCGGCCGGGCGGTCTGAGGCCGGCACCGCCCGCCCGGCCGGGCCGCGCCGCGGTGCACCCCGTCGATCGCGGAGAATGGGGCCCTTCGCGGGCGCCGTGACGAAGGGCGACCGCCGGCCGCAGGAGCAGAGAAGAACCGTGTCGCACGAGCGCCGCCGCCCCGCCCAGGACCGCCCGTCCACCCCGTCGCCGGCACCGGACGCCGCCCGGCTCCCGCTGCTCTCCGACTGCGGCGACTGCTTCGGCCTGTGCTGTGTGGCGCTGCCGTTCGCGCGGTCGGCGGACTTCGCCCTGGACAAGGAGGCCGGCCGGCCCTGTCCGAACCTGCGGACCGACTTCGCCTGCGGCGTCCACCGCGACCTGCGGCAGCGCGGCTTCGCCGGCTGCACGGTCTTCGAGTGCTTCGGCGCCGGCCAGAAGGTCTCCCAGGTCACCTTCGGCGGGACGGACTGGCGGACCGCGCCGGAGACCGCCCGGCCGATGTTCGACGCGTTCGGCGTGATGCGCCAGCTGCACGAGCTGCTCTGGTACCTCACGGAGGCGGTGGCCCTGCCGTCCGCCGCCGACTCCGGTTCCGCCCCTTCCGCCGGCCGCGCGGGAGCGAGTCGCGCCGCGCTGCCCGCCGGCGTGCACGAGGAGCTGCGGGCCGCCCTGGAGCGGACCGAGGAGCTGACGCGGGGCACCGCCGAGGAGCTGGCCGGACTGGACGTGGCCGCCCACCGCGGTGCGGTCAACGTCCTGCTGCTGAAGGTCAGCGAGTCGGTCCGGGCCGGGGTGCCCGGCCGGAAGAAGGAGCGGCGCGGGGCGGACCTGATGGGGGCGCGGCTCAAGGGCGCCGACCTGCGGGGCGCCAACCTGCGCGGGGCGTACCTCATCGCGGCCGACCTGCGGGGCGCCGACCTGCGCTCCGCGGACATGATCGGTGCCGACCTCCGGGACGCCGACCTGGGCGGCGCCGACCTCACCGGCAGCATCTTCCTGACCCAGGCCCAGGTGAACGCGGCCCGGGGCGACGCGGCCACCCGGCTGCCGGAGGGGCTGCGCCGCCCCGCCCACTGGTAGCGCCGCCCGCCGCCGGTGCTGGTCCCGCCCGCCCCAGGCGCCCCGCCCCGCAACCGAGTTGCCCCCACGTGATCGCTCACAGCGAACACGTCCGGGGGAACAACGTCGCGGCCCTCGGCATTGAGTGAGTAAAGCTCAACTTGCTTGCCGAAGGGGAGATCATGACTGCTGAGTCCACGGCGTCCACCACGCTGACCCTGCCCGTGCTGCCCCTCGACGACGAGGTCGTCCTGCCCGGCATGGTGGTGCCCCTGGACCTGTCCGACGCCGAGGTGCGGGCCGCGGTGGAGGCGGCCCAGTCCGCCGCCACGTCCGGGGCGGCGGGCGGCAAGCCCAGGGTCCTGCTGGTGCCGCGGATCGACGGGGCGTACGCGGCGATCGGCACGCTCGGGCGGATCGAGCAGGTCGGTCGGCTGTCCGACGGCGACCCCGGAGCGCTGATCCGCGGGCTGGGGCGGGTGCGGATCGGTTCCGGCACCACCGGCCCGGGCGCCGCGCTCTGGGTGGAGGGCACCCCCGTCGAGGAGACGGTCCCCGACCCCCTGCCCGGCTCCGTCGGCGAACTCGTCACCGCGTACAAGGCGCTGGCCACCAGCTGGCTGCGCAAGCGCGGCGCCTGGCAGGTCGTCGACCGGGTCACCGGCATCGACGACGTCCCCACGCTCGCCGACAACGCCGGGTACCTGCCGTTCCTGACGAGCGAGCAGAAGCTCCGCCTGCTGGAGACCACCGACCCGGTGGCCCGGCTGAAGTACGCCGCCGACGTGCTCCGTTCCCACCTCGCCGAGCAGGACGTCGCCGAGTCCATCGCCAAGGACGTCCAGGAGGGCGTCGACAAGCAGCAGCGGGAGTTCCTGCTCCGTCGCCAACTGGAGGCGGTCCGCAAGGAGCTGGCCCAGCTCAACGGCGACCCGGAGGACGAGGGCGACGACTACCGCGCCCGCGTCGAGGCCGCCGACCTGCCCGCGGAGGTCCGCAAGGCCGCCCTGAAGGAGGTCGAGAAGCTGGAGCGGGCCAGCGACCAGAGCCCCGAGGGCTCCTGGATCCGGACCTGGCTGGACACCGTCCTGGAACTGCCATGGAACGAACGGACCGAGGACGCCTACGACATCGCCGGCGCCAAGCGGGTGCTGGACGCCGACCACGCCGGGCTGGAGGACGTCAAGGAGCGGATCACCGAGTACCTGGCGGTGCGCAAGCGGCGGGCGGAGCGCGGGCCGGGCCCGGAGTCCGCGGGCGCCTCCGGGCGGCGGGCGGGCGGCGCCGTGCTGGCCCTCGTCGGGCCGCCGGGCGTCGGCAAGACCTCGCTCGGGGAGTCCGTGGCGCGGGCCATGGGGCGGACGTTCGTCCGGGTCGCCCTCGGCGGCATCCGGGACGAGGCGGAGATCCGCGGCCACCGGCGGACGTACGTGGGCGCACTGCCCGGGCGGATCGTGCGGGCCATCAAGGAGGCCGGCTCGATGAACCCGGTCGTCCTCCTCGACGAGATCGACAAGGTGGGCTCCGACTACCGGGGCGACCCCTCCGCCGCCCTCCTGGAGGTGCTGGACCCGGCGCAGAACCACACCTTCCGGGACCACTACCTGGAGGTCGAACTGGACCTGTCCGACGTGGTGTTCCTGGCCACCGCCAACGTCCTGGAGGCGATCCCCGCACCGCTGCTGGACCGCATGGAGCTGGTCCGGCTGGACGGCTACACCGAGGACGAGAAGGTCGTCATCGCCCGCGACCACCTGGTGCCGCGCCAGCTGGAACGGGCCGGACTGGCCCCCGGCGAGGTGGCCGTGAGCGACGACGCGCTGCGCAAGCTGGCCGGCGAGTACACCCGCGAGGCCGGCGTGCGGGACCTGGAGCGGTCGGTCGCCCGACTGTTGCGCAAGGTGGCCGCCCAGCACGAACTGGGCGAGCGGGAGCTGCCGTTCACGGTCGTGCCGGACGCGCTGCGCCCGCTGATCGGGCGCCCGCACCACATCCCGGAGTCGGCCCAGGACCCGGCCGAGCGGCGGACCGCGGTGCCCGGGGTGGTCACCGGACTCGCGGTCACCGGTGCCGGCGGCGACGTGCTGTACGTCGAGGCGTCGCTGGCCGACCCGGAGACCGGAGCCTCCGGCCTGACGCTCACCGGCCAGCTGGGCGACGTGATGAAGGAGTCGGCGCACATCGCGCTGTCCTTCCTGCGCTCGCACGGCGCCGAACTGGAGCTTCCGGTGGGCGATCTGAAGGAGCGCGGGGTCCACCTGCACGTGCCGGCCGGCGCCGTCCCCAAGGACGGTCCCAGCGCGGGCATCACGATGACCACCGCACTGGCCTCGCTGCTCTCCGGCCGTCCGGTCCGGCCGGACGTCGCGATGACCGGTGAGGTCTCGCTCACCGGGCGGGTGCTGCCGATCGGCGGCGTCAAGCAGAAGCTGCTGGCGGCGCACCGGGCCGGCCTCACCACGGTGATCCTCCCCAAGCGCAACGAACCGGACCTGGACGACGTCCCGGCCGAGGTCCTCGAAGCGCTCGACATCCACCCGGTGGCGGACGTCCGGCAGGTGCTGGAGCTGGCCCTGACGCCGGCCGCGAACGGGGAGCGGCCGGTGGTCCCGGTCGCCGCGTAGCCCGGTCCTGACACCGGTGGTGCGCACGGCCGGCCCGCCCCTGGGGGACGGGCCGGCCGCGCCGCGGCGTCAGCCGTTGGCCAGTGCCTGGAGCCGGTCGTAGGCCCCGTTGAAGCGGTTGTGGTCACCGACCGTCGGGCCGGTCGAGGTGTACTGCCAGATGGTGTGGAAGCCCCAGCCGGCCGGGAGTTCGCCGACCGACGAGCCGTAGCGCGGGACCCACAGCGGGTTGGTGGCGCCGAACGCCCCGGAGTTGCCGGTGCACTGCTGCCACCAGCTGGTGGAGGTGTAGATGACGGCGTCCCGCCCGGTGCGCGCCTTGTAGGTGGCGAACCAGTCCTTCATCCAGTTCACCAGCCCGGTCGCGCTCAGCCCGTAACAGGTCGCGCCGTAGGGGTTGTACTCCATGTCCAGTGCGCCGGGCAGCGTCTTGCCGTCCTTGGACCAACCGCCGCCGTGGTCGACGAAGTAGTTGGCCTGGGCGGCGCCGCTGGAGGTGTCCGGCGTGGCGAAGTGGTAGGAGCCGCGGATCATGCCGGAGTTGTAGGAGCCGTTGTACTGCTGCGCGAAGTACGGGTTGGTGTAGCTGGTGGACTCCGTGGCCTTGACGTAGGCGAACTTCACGCCGGCGCCCCACAGCGTCGACCAGGCGACGTTGCCGTTGTGGCTGCTGACGTCCACGCCCTCGACGGACGCGGTCAGGGAGGGCGGCGGCGGCAGCACGCCGCCCTTGGTGCCCTCGTGCTTGGCGATCTGGGAGCCCGCCCAGTCCTGTTCCGGGTGGCGGGGCTCGGGCGCGCGCGTGCCGGCCGCGGCACCCGCGGTACCGGGCAGGCCGACGAGGAGGGAGACGGTCGCGAGGAGGGTCCCGGCCACGCTTGCGCGCGAGCGCACGGAACGGTGGGGGGAGCCGGATCTGAGCACGGGCATTGCGTGCCTCCGTAGATCTCGGTGGATCTCGGTCGGTGACTTTGCGGAGAAGTGACCTTGAGGGGGGGAGATACCAGGACCACACTTGGTGTGGCCATGCCACAAATGACGATACGCGCGTAGACCCCCGTGACAAAAGGGGGTCGGGAGCTGCCGTTGGTCTAATCCTGCGAAATACTGTCCCAACTGCGGGTCCGTCCGGCCGGGAAGGAAATTTTCAGGCGACGGAAACGCACGGGGGCACAGCGGGGGAATTCCTGGATGTGACGACGCGGGAAAGGGCGCTGACGTGCACGACACCGGAGCCGGCGGAACCACGGCGGACGGCGAGCCGATGGGAGTGGACCCCGCCTTCCTGTCCCTGGAGCGCGAATTGGCGGTGTTCCTGCGCCGCGCCCGGGCCTCCTCCGGCGAACTCGCCCGCGAGGTCCACCCCGACCTCGAACCGGCCGCCTACGGGCTGCTGGTGCGGCTCGCCGACGCCGGCGCCCAGCGCGCCACCGACCTCGCCGCGTTCTTCGGCGTCGGCAAGGCGACCATAAGCCGCCAGTTGAACGCCCTGGAGAAGCTCGGCCTGGTGGCCCGCGCCCCCGACCCGCACGACGGGCGCGCGGTCCTGGTGCGGATCACCGACGAGGGCCGGGACCGCTTCAACCGCGTCCGCACCGCCCGCCGCGCCCGCTACGCCCGCAACCTCGTCTCCTGGGACCGCGCCGAGGTCGCCGAACTCGCCCGCCTGCTGCACCGGCTGAACGCGGAGCAGGAGGCGGGCGAGGAGGGGTAGGCCCCCGGGGCGGAGGGGGCGGCCGCCGCCCTCGGCCCCGGCCGCTGGTTCCGCGTCAGGGGACGACGCGGATCACCGCCGCGTCGTCCCGGACCTTGCCCCGCGGATGCGCGGTGCACTCCGGGTCCGCCGCCTCCAGTGCCCGCACCCGGTCGATCAGCGCCTGCGGCCCGGCCCCGGCGACCAGCGCCGCGCACGCGGCCCAGGAGCCCGCGCGGAAGACCTCCACCCAGCGGCCCGCGCCGTCGCTCAGCGCGGTCAGTCCGCGGACCTCGGCGCGCGGGGTGGTGCCGGTGACCGCGCGGACGGCCACCGACGGATCGGCCGCCGCGGTGAAGAAGCCGCCCTCGGCGTTCCGCCGCGCCTCCACCGCACGGACGTACTCCCGGGCCGCGGCCGCGCGTTCGGCCGACCCGGGGGGTAGCGCCCGGACCGCCGCCCGCCGGGCGCGGACCGCGGGCGGCTGCGCGTCCAGCCGGGTGTCGCGCACCGGATGCACCGAGCCGTCCGCCTTCTCCAGGAGCAGTACGGAATCGGACAGCACCAGGTGTTCCACGGCCTCGTGGGACCAACGGGCGGCGACCACCGTCGCCTGCGGCGTGCGGGGGTGAGAAAGGTCACAGGTGGCGCGGTGCGCGTCGGCCGTTCTGGCGAGGGCCGCGGCAAGAACCTCAGTCAGCGTCATGTCACGGCGTGAAACCGACAGTTCGAGCATTGCGCCCCCGAGCCGCGCGGTGAACCACGGCACGGAATGGACGCAGCCGTCGTCCCCCTCCGGCGGGGTCACCCCGTCCAGCAGCACCAGGGCGCCGCCTTCCCCGGAGGCAGGTAGGGCGACCGACGCGTAGTCCTCGTTGGGGCGTTGGGGGTCCCCCGGCTCGGTGGCGAGTTCGATGCGCATGTCGGAAAGTGTGCCGGAGGTGGCTGGAACCAAGCGGTGGCCGACGGCCACGACGGGCGGTGGGGTACCGGCGGCCCGGACGGCCGCGGCGGGCCCGGGCGCCGGCTGCGGGCGGGCATCCTTCCAGGACCGGCACGCATCTCCAAACCCGCCCGGGGGTTGCGCGAGGTTGCGGCCGGAGCGGGCGGCGCACGGAAGTTGATGGTCAAACTCCGATTGTTGTTCACTCGTTCAGGTGGCCGGACATGTGTTGCCGAGCCACTGCGCGGCGCCGGTGGAATGGTCGTTTCCCGGATCAACCGGGGTGGTCAGGACGTTCGTCGCGACGCGCAGAGCCGGGCTGTTCCCCTTCGCGGAATTGTGCGCTGCCGCGGTCTTCGCGCAGATCCGCCCCGCGAGCGGTGAGCGAACCGGGTCCGCGACGCCAACACGGCGTGGGCAGGCGAGACAGGAATGCGAGCAGCGGTGCGGAAGAAGCGGCTTCGGGGCGGCGCAGGGAAGCCGGGCTCACCGGCCGGATCGGTCTCGGTACCGGGCACGGGCCCCGGTGCGGGACCGGGGACGGCGGGCGGAGCCGGGGACGGCACGGGACGACGTCCCGCGCGGGTCCGCAACCGGCTCATGGGAGCCGTCGCGGTGGTCGCGGTGGCGGTACTGGGGGCCGGCGCCCCCGCCCTGATGACGGCCGTCCACGACGCGGGCGACAGCCAGCACCTGGTCGACCTGGCCGGGGTGAACGCCCAGGCGGTCACCCTCGCGCACACCCTCGCCGACGAGCGCGACGCGATGACCGCGTACGTCGCCGCCGGCCGCACCGGCCGCAACCTCTCCCCGGCCCCCACCGAGGACCAGCGCGCCCAGGTGGACCGGCAGATCGACGAACTGCGCAGCCAGGCCCAGGGCGTGGCCGGCGACACCGTCGCGTTCGCCGCCGCCGACAAGCTCCTCAAGCAGCTGCCGGAGACCCGCCAGAAGGCGCTCGCCGGACCGTCCACGGCCGAGCAGGTCTACGACGCCTACAGCGAGGCCGTCCAGGCGCTCGGCACGATCAGCGACGACATCGCCCGCGGCCTGCCCGCCCGGGCCGACGCCGGCGCCGCCGACACCCGCGCCCTGCCCGCCCTCGGCCGGGCCGTCGACCAGGCCGCCGCCTCCCGGGCGCTGCTGCTCGCCGGCCTCAAGGCGGGCGGCACCCAGCCTCGTCTGACCGCCGCCGCACAGGTCGCGCACGTCCGCGAGCAGGGCGCCCTCGGCGACTTCAACCAGGCCGCCAGCCCGGACGCCCGGGACCGCTACCAGCGGACCGTCAACGGCACCGACGTCGACACCGCCGAGCGCTACCTCACCAAGCTGACGGACCAGCCCTACCTCGACGCCGGGGACATCGCCCTGAGCCGGCGCCGGGTGGAGGCGGCGCTCACGTCCCGCATCGGCCTCATGCGCGGCGTCGAATCGGCCCTCGCCACCGCCGAGATCCAGCGCCTGGGCCAGCTGCGCGACGACGACGTGACGGACATGGAGATCGTCATCGCCCTGGAGGGGCTGTGCCTCCTGGTCGCCGTCGGCACCGGCATCTGGGCCGCCCGCACCCTCACCCAGCCGCTGGCCGCGCTGCGGATCGGCGCCAAGCGACTGGCGGCCGACCCCGGCCACGAGGACCCGATCAGCTACAAGGGCCGCAACGACGAGTTCGCCGCCACCGTCCGGTCGGTCAACGCGCTGCACGCCCAGATCGCCGACACCGCCCGGCGCACCGCCGAGATGGAGGGCGAGCGCAAGCGGCTGGTCGGCGGACGGCAGCGGCTGGTCGCCGAGCGGGAGGTCCTCCAGGAGCAGGCCGAAGCGCTCAAGGACGAGGTCGCCGCGCTCAACGAGCGGCTGGCGGTGCTGCGCACCGGCGTGCACGGCCGGTTCGTCAACCTCTCGCTGCGCACCCTGGGCCTGGTGGAGCGTCAGCTGGCGGTCATCGAGTCGCTGGAGGAGTCCGAGCAGGACCCGGAGCGGCTGGACACCCTCTTCAAGCTGGACCACTTCGGTGCGCGGATGCGCCGCAACAGCGAGAACCTCCTGGTGCTGGCCGGCGCCGAACAGCACGGCAGCAGCCACTCCGGGCCGGTGCCGCTGCTGGACATGCTGCGCGCCGCGGTCAGCGAGATCGAGCGGTACGAGCGGGTCCGCATCACCTCGCTGCCGCCGCACGCCCAGGTCGCCGGGTTCGCCGCCGACGACATCAGCCACCTGGTGGCCGAACTCCTGGAGAACGCCACCGCGTTCTCCCCGCCCGACGCCCACGTCGAGCTCTCCGGCTGGCTGCTGGAGAGCGGCGAGCTGATGCTCTCGGTCGAGGACGAGGGCATCGGCATGACCGCGGACCGGCTGGCGGAGGTCAACGAGCGGCTCGCGGACGCCGAGGCCGCCTCGACCTCCGAGACCGTGGACGAGGCGCTGGGCCTGGGCCTGTACGTGGTGGTGCGGCTGGCCGCCCGGCACGGCGCGCGGGTCCAGCTGCGGGACCGCGCGCAGGGCGGCGTCACCGCCGTCGTCGTGCTGCCCGGCTCGATCCTGCCGAACCGCCCGGGACCGGCGCCCGCCGCCCCGGCGGCGAACCGGGCCGGGGCGGCCGCGCCGACCCTCCCGGGCTCGATCGCGGAGGCCAACTCCAACACCCTGCAGACCCGCACGCACCGGCTCGACCCGGCGGCGCAGTCGGCCGCCGAGACGCCCGCGGCGCCCGCCCCCGCCCCGGTGGCGGACGCCCCGCAGGCCCCGCCCGCCGAGACCGCGCCGGAACCGGCGCCCGCCGACCGGGCACCGGCCGGCGGACGCGGGCTCGCCGGCGACCCGTTCGTCGCGGCGGCCGAGCGGGCCATCGACGCGGCGGGACTCACCGCCCAGGCCGCGGCCGAAGCCACGCCGTCCACCCCGGCAGCACCGTCCACCCCGGCAGCACCAGCCGTACCGGCCCAGTCGCAGGGCCCGGCCGCGCCGCCCGCCGCCCACGACGCCACCGCCGGCGCCGAACCGAGCCCGTACGGGCCCCAGTCACCCGGCCCGTACGCGGCCGGGCCCGCCGCCGGCACCACCGGCGAGCACAGCCGCCCCGGGGAGACCACGCCGCAGGCCGAGGGATCCCCGGCCGAGGGCGCCCCGGCCGTCCCGGCACCCGGCAAGCGGCGGCACGCCGCCCCGGCACCCGCCGACGCCGATCCCTACGCGATAGGCCCCGACCAGCACACCCGCCCGGCACCGGAGGGGACCCCCGACCGGGCCCCGGAGCCGGTCGCCGCCCCGGACCCCACGCTCCCTGACCCGGAGCCCGCCGACCCGGAGCTGCCGGGCCAGGCATCCCCGGCGCAGGCACCCGGTGCGCCCCGGCCCCAGCGCCGGACCACCACCGGGCTGCCCAAGCGCACCCCGAAGAACGTGGCGCAGAAGAAGGCGCCCGCCGCGCCCCGCAAGCTGGGCTCCGCCAACGCCGAGGCACTGCGCCGCCGGCTCGGCGGCTTCCAGCAGGGGGCGCGGGACGGCCGCCGCGACGTGGCGGCCGAGATCGCGGACAGCACCGCGGAGCAGACCATCCCACAGACGGACACCGACGGAGCGGGGGCCCCGGGAGAAAGCCATATCGGCGAGGAGGCACGCGATTGAAGGCGCAAGCGCCCACTGCGTATGGACACGGGCTGAGCACCCAGGCACGTAACCTGCACTGGCTGTTGGGGAATCTGGTCGACGAGGTGCCCGGCATCCATTCCGTCGCGGTGGTCTCCTCCGACGGTCTGATGCTGCTGTCCTCCGACCCCGAGCGGGCGGAGGGCCCCGCGCCGGACACCGGCACCGACGGCCCCCTGGGTTCCAGCGCCGACCTCGCGACCATCGTGTCCGGGCTCGGCAGCCTGACCAACGGCGCGGCGAAGCTGATGGACGGCGGAGCCGTCAAGCAGACGATGGTCGCGATGGACGAGGGCAGCCTGTTCGTCATGGCGATCAGCGACGGCTCGCTGCTCGGCGTCCACGCCACCCCCGACTGCGACATGAGCGTCATCGCCTACCACATGGCGCTCTTCGTCGGCCGGGCCGGTCACGTCCTCACCCCCGAACTCCGCACCGAACTGCGCAAGTCGATGGAGAACGTCCAGTGAGTAGTACCTCCAAACTCCCCGTGCGCGGCGGGGACCGCAAACCCGCGCGGGTCCGGCCGTATTCGCTGACCGGCGGCCGGACCCGGTTCGGCCACGTGCTCCTCGTCGAGACCTTCGTGGCCGCGCTGGAGGCCCCCGAGGAGCGGCCCGAACTCACCTCGGGCGGTTGGGGGGACCGCGTGATGCCGGAGATGCGCGCGATCGTCGAGCTGTGTCGCCGGATGCGCTCGGTCGCGGAGATCTCCGCACTGCTCAAGATGCCGCTGGGCGTGGTCCGCGTCCTGCTCAGCGATCTCGCCGACCAGGGAAAGATTCGCGTCTACGGCACCGGGCACGGCACCGGCCGGCCCGACCGCGCGCTGCTCGAAAGGGTGCTGAGTGGACTTCACAGGCTCTGACACGATAGCGACCGGGACGGGGCCGGTCGCCGGCCCCGCGGCACCGGCCGGCCCGGACACCGCCGACGCGGGGTTGCAGAGCTGGCAGATGGACCGGGCGCAGGCGCCGGTCGCCACGAAGATCGTGGTGGCCGGTGGCTTCGGCGTCGGCAAGACCACCTTCGTCGGATCGGTCTCGGAGATCACCCCGCTCCAGACCGAGGCGGTGATGACCGAGGCCAGCGAGGCGACCGACGACCTGACGGCGACGCCGGAGAAGACCACGACCACGGTCGCCATGGACTTCGGCCGGATCACCCTCGACCAGGAACTGGTGCTGTACCTGTTCGGCACGCCCGGTCAGCAGCGCTTCTGGTTCATGTGGGACGACCTGGTGCGCGGCGCGATCGGTGCGATCGTGATGGCCGACACCCGCCGGCTGGAGGACTGCTTCCCGGCGCTGGACTACTTCGAGAGCTGCGGCTTGCCCTACGTCGTCGCGGTCAACCACTTCGAGGGCACCGAGCGGTACGACGTGGCGGACGTCCGGGACGCGCTGACCGTGCCGGAGCAGGTGCCGGTCGTGGTGATGGACGCACGGCGCCGGTCCACGGTCATCCAGGCGCTGCTCGCGCTGGTCGGACACGCACTGGACGTCACGCCCGAATAGCCTCCTGACGCCACCCCTCAGCACCCCGAACAGCAGGAACAGAGAAGAGCCCGCCATGCGGAAGATACTCATCGTCGGAGCCGGCCAGTCCGGTCTCCAACTCGCCCTCGGCCTCCAGTCCCAGGGTTACGAGGTCACCTTGATGTCCAACCGCACCGCCGACGAGATCCGCTCCGGCCGGGTCATGTCGACGCAGTGCATGTTCCACACCGCCCTCCAGCACGAGCGCGACCTGGCGCTGAACTTCTGGGAGAGCCAGGCGCCGCGCATCGAGGGCCTGGGCGTCTCGGTCGCCGCCCCCGGCAGCCACGCCGAGCCCGGCGGCACCCAGCGGGCCATCGACTGGGTGGGCAAGCTCGACGGCTACGCCCAGTCCGTCGACCAGCGCGTGAAGATGGCGGGCTGGATGGAGACCTTCGCCCAGCGCGGCGGGCAGCTCGTCATCCACGGTGCGGCAGTCTCCGACCTGGACTTCTTCGCGCAGCGCTACGACCTGACGCTGGTCTCGGCCGGCAAGGGCGAGCTGGTGTCGATGTTCGGCCGGGACGCCGCCCGCTCGCCGTACGACGCCCCGCAGCGCGCGCTGGCCGTCGCCTACGTGCACGGCATGGGCCCGCGCCCGGAGCACCCGGAGTTCGACGCGGTGCGCTGCAACATCGTCCCCGGCGTCGGCGAACTGTTCGTGATGCCGACCCTGACCGTCTCGGGCCGCGCCGACATCCTCTTCTGGGAGGGCATCCCCGGCGGCCCGGTGGACGCCTTCCAGGGCGTGCGGGACCCCCGCGAGCACCTGGCGCTCACGCTGGACCTGATGAAGACGTTCCTGCCGTGGGAGTACGAGCGCAGCGCGGGCGTCGAACTCACCGACGCCAACGGCACGCTGGCCGGCCGCTACGCCCCCACCGTCCGCAACCCGATCGGCACGCTGCCCTCCGGCGGCCTGGTCCTGGGCGTCGCGGACGTGGTGGTCGCCAACGACCCGATCACCGGCCAGGGCTCCAACTCGGCGTCCAAGTGCGCCGCGGCCTACCTCTCCGCCATCGTCGAGCACGGCGACCGGCCGTTCGACGCGGACTGGATGCGGGCCGCCTTCGACCGCTACTGGGACACCGCCCGGCACGTCACCAAGTGGACCAACGCGATGCTGGCGCCGCCGCCGGAGCACGTGCTGAACCTGCTCGGCGCCGCCGGCCAGCTCCAGCCGGCCGCCGACCGGTTCGCCAACGGCTTCAACGACCCGTCCGACTTCGAGAACTTCTTCTTCGAGCCGGAGAAGACCGGCGCGTACCTGGCGTCGCTGACCGGGGCCTGACCGACCGGGACCGGGCGCCCGCCCCGCCGGGCGGGGCGGGCGTCACCGGGAACTACTTCAGGACGGCGAGGGCCGCGTCGTAGTCGGGCTCCTCGCTGATCTCCGGCACGAGCTGCGCGTGCAGGACCGTGTCGTTCTCGTCCAGCACGACGACCGCACGGGCGGCGAGCCCGGCCAGCGGTCCGTCCGCGATCGCCACGCCGTAGTCGGCGCGGAACTCCGGGCTGCGGAAGAGGGAGAGGCTCTTCACGTTCTCCAGCCCCTCGGCGCCGCAGAACCGGGCCTGGGCGAAGGGGAGGTCGGCGGAGATGCACAGCACCACGGTGTTGGCGAGGTCGCCGGCCTTCTCGTTGAACGTGCGCACGGAGGACGCGCAGGTCGGGGTGTCGACACTGGGGAAGATGTTCAGGACCTTGCGCTTGCCGGCGAAGTCCTTCAGCGACGCGTCCGCCAGCCCGTCGGCGACGAGGGTGAAAGCCGGCGCCTGGCTGCCGGTGCCGGGCAGCTCGCCGTTGACCTGCACCGGGTTGCCCTTCAGCGTGACCTGAGCCATGGGGCTCCTCCTTCGGTAGACATGTGGAAACCCCGTTGATCGTACTGTGGGCGGGGGTGCGGCCACGGAGAGCGGGGCCCCGCCCGTCAACGCCGCTTCCGCCAGGGCCACTTGGGCCCCACGCTGCCGGACCGGCCCGCCGGGTCGTACGCGTAGCGCCAGCCGCGGGGCAGCCCCAGGCGCCCGGCGGGGCCGGGGACCCGGCGGTAGACGTGCAGCTCGGGCGGGCGGCCGTCGTCGCGGGGCACCGGGATCTCGTAGGTCTTCGGGGGCAGGCCGGTGGGGCCGACCAGGACGGGGAGGACCCGGCCGTCCAGGGGACCGCCGACGAAGGGGGTGTTCTCGCTGCGCACCGCCCCAGTCTCACAGCAGGTGGGCGGCCTCGCTGACCACGGGGAGGATCCGGCGAGCCAGGTCGCCGGCCGGCCCGTCCGGGGCCTCGCCCTTGAGCGCCGCCCGCATCACCCGCGCGGTCTGTGCGTCCCGGGCCGCGGTGGCGGTCAGCAGCGCGACGAAGTGGTCCACCAGCCAGACCCGAAGTTCGTCGAGGGCGTGCTGCTTGCCCTCGTCGAGCCAGATCAGCGAGGCGGCCTCGACCGCGGTGATCCACATCCGGACCGTGGTCCGCAGCCGCGGACCCGGGGCCGGTTCGCCGAGGTGGCGCAGGATCTGTTCGGCGGCGGCCCGGCGCACCTCGTCCACGATCGCGCTGGTCCGGGACGTCTCCACCACGCTGCCGCCCTGGAGCAGGGCGCTGAATCCGGCGGCGTGCTGGTCGACGAAGGCCAGGTAGCGGTCCAGGGCGTGGCCCAGCCGCTGGGTGAGCGGCCCGGACTCCGGCTCCGCGAAGCACTGCTCCAGCTCGTCGGCGGCGCTGCGCAGCACCGCCTCGTACAACTGCTGCTTGCCGCCGGGGAAGTAGCGGTAGACGAGCGGCCGCGAGACCTCGGCGGCGGTCGCGACGTCGTCCAGCGAGACGTCCTCCGGCGCGCGCTGGGCGAACAGCCCCAGCGCGGCGGCGAGCAGCTGGCTGCGGCGCTGCTCCACGCTCAGCCTGCGGTAGGCGGGTCTGGGTACTGCTGGGGCGGTGCCGCTGCCGTTCATGAACAGCAGCGTAACCGCCGGGGTTTCCGCCTCGTACAGGTGCTCGGGGGCCGCGTCGGTGCGGGCGGGGCGTTCAGGCCAGCAGTCCCGAGCTGCGCCACAGTCGCCGGCCCACCCCGCGCAACACCCCGATCTCGTCCAGGAAGTCGGTCAGCCGCTTGGCGCCGGTCTGCATGACCTCGCGCCGGTGGCCGCTGGCCTTCACCTGCGCCATGGCCGCCCGCTTGTCCAGGCCGACATTGGTGTAGACCTCGGGGTTGATGAAGGCGATGGCGAAGACCCGGGCGAACTCGCCGGAGGTGACCCGGGTGAACTCCTGCGACCACTTCGGCGCGGTCACCATCTGCCGCCGCAGTTCCTCGCGGGCGTAGCGCACGTGCCGGGCCTCCTCCACCACGTGGATCCGGGTCACGCCCCGGACCAGCGGTTGCACCCGCTCGTCGGGGAAGGTCAGCCGCTGCATCCAGTCGAGGACCTCCTCGCCGAGCAGGGTCGCGGTGAACGAGCCCGGGGTGGTGGAGATCGTCTTGAACAGGCGGCCGAGGTTCAGGTGGACCGGGCTGACCGGGTACCAGGGGGTGTCCCCGCGCGAGATCAGCCGGGCGAACATCTTGGAGTGCCGGCACTCGTCCTCGATCTCGGTGAGGGCGTACCGGACGTGCGCGCTGGTGGCCGGCTTGTCGTAGATGTGCCGGACGAGCAGCTGCATCAGGATGATCTCGAACCAGATGCCGAGCGAGGCCAGCGCGGCGGCCTCGTGCTGGGAGAGCAGGATGCGCTGTTCCTCGCTCATCCGCCGCCACATCGGGGTGTCGTAGAGCGACACCAGCTCCGGCGGCCAGAACCACTTGCCCTCCTCGAAGGGGGCGTCCCAGTCGAGTTCGGCGTCGGGGTCGAAGGAGTGCTTGGCGGAGGAGGCGAGCAGTCGCTCGGCGACCTGCTCCCGGTCCTTGAGCAGCCCGAGGGCGTCCCGCAGGACATCGATGTCCGCCTCGGTCATTGCGGTGGGCGCGCTCGTCATGGCTCTGGCTACACCTCACGGTCGAAGTTACCCGCGGTCACATGCGGCTGCCTCTTATGAGACTGCTTGTCAGCAAGGACGTCAATCCCTCGCGCACGACTTATTGACCCGCCGGTAAGAAGCGTGTGAATCTGCCAACGGCCCGCCCGCCACAGGGCGTTCGGCGGGCGGAGGAGGTGCGGCGCGGTGTCGACCCGAGAGCTGTACGTGCAGGACCCCGGCGACTCCCGGTGGACCGTGCCCGCCACCGGCGCGGCCCGTTTCACCTGGGAGGCCATGTATCCGGGGGAGAAGAACGGCTCCGGGCGCGACCGCCTGCTGGCCCTCTACCAAAAGGGCAAGGACAAGCAGTGGGACGCCGCGACGCGCATCGACTGGGACCTGGAAGTGGACCCCAAGGACCCGCTCGGCACCCCCGACGAGTCCCTGTCGCTCTACGGGACGCCCCACTGGGACCGGATGACGGAGCGCGACCGCGGCGACCTCAGGCAGCACTACGCCGCCTGGCAGTTCAGCCAGTTCCTCCACGGCGAGCAGGGCGCGATGGTGTGCGCCGCGCGGATCGTGGAGTCCGTCCCGGACCTCGACGCGAAGTTCTACTCGGCCACCCAGACCATGGACGAGGCCCGGCACGCGGAGATCTACGCCCGGTTCCTGAAGGACAAGATCGGGATGCTCTACCCGGTCAACGACAGCCTCAAGGCGCTGCTCGACGACACCCTCGCCGACTCCCGCTGGGACATGCCCTACCTCGGCATGCAGGTGCTCATCGAGGGGCTGGCGCTGGCCGCCTTCGGCATGATCCGCGACACCACCACCCGGCCGCTGCCGAAGCGGATCCTCGCCTACGTCATGCAGGACGAGGCCCGGCACGTCGCCTTCGGCCGGATGGCGCTGCGCGACCACTACCGGCAGCTCACCGACGTCGAACTCCGCGAGCGGGAGGAGTTCGTCATCGAGGGCTGCTACCTGATGCGCGACCGGCTGCGCGGCACGGAAGTGCTGGAGAACTTCGGCATCCCGCCCGCGGAGGCCGCCGAGTTCACCGAACGCTCGGAGTTCCTCCGGCTCTTCCGGAAGCTGCTGTTCAGCCGGATCGTCCCGTGCGTGAAGGACATCGGCCTGTGGGGCCCGCGCCTCCAGCGCGCCTACCTGGACCTCGGCGTCTTCGACCTGGGCGACGCCAACCTGGACCTGCTGATGGCCCAGGACGAGGAACTCGCCGAGCAGTTGGACGCCGAACGGTTCGCCGCCGAGGAGTCGGCCCGCGCGGCCGAGGTCGCGGACGCCATCGCCCGCGGCGCGGCCGGGGACTGACGGCCGGGGACTGACGGCCGGGGACTGACGGCCGCGGACTGGCGGCCGCGGACCGTCCGGAGCGCCGCCGCCCGCGCCGCGCGCACCGCCGTGCCCGCACCGGCAGTGGCAGGATCCGCCCATGGACACCGACGACCGACGGCGCGCCGCGGTGCGCGGCAGCATCGAGGCACTGGCGCACGGCGACGCCTTCGGCGAACGCTTCTTCGGCCTCTTCCGGCCGGCGGACCAGGCCCGGGCGCTGATCGCCGCCCGCCGCCTGCCGCCCGAGCCGCACTGGCACTGGACCGACGACACCGCCATGGCGCTCGACCTGCTCGCCGTCCTGGTCGAGCACGGCGAGGTCCGGCAACCAGCCCTGGTGGCGCGGTTCGCCGCCACCCACGGCGCGGACCCGGGCCGCGGCTACGGCTCCGGCATGCACGCGCTGCTGCCCCGGGCCGCCGCCAAGCCCGCGCAGTGGCAGGAGTTGGCGCACGCCCTCTTCGGCGGCGAGGGCAGCCTCGGCAACGGCGCCGCCATGCGCGTCGCCCCGCTCGGCGCCTGGTTCCACCACGACCTCGACCGCGCCGCCGCCCAGGCCGCCCGCTCCGCGGAGGTCACCCACGCCCACCCCCAGGGCGTCGCCGGCGCGGTGGCGGTGGCCGTCGCCGCAGCGCTCGCCGCCCGCGGCGCGCCGCCGGCGCTCGCCGAGATCGCCGCCCGCACCCCCGACGGGCCGGTCCGCCAGGGCCTGTTGCGCGCCGCCGACCTCCCGTCCGGCACCGGCCCGGAGGAGGCCGCCGCGGCCCTCGGCAGCGGCCGCCGGATCCGCGCCGACGACACCGTCCCGTTCGCCCTGTGGTGCGCCGCCCGCCACCCGGACGACCTCCCGGCCGCCCTGTGGACCGCCGCGGCCGGCCTCGGCGACGTGGACACCACCTGCGCCATCACCGGCGGGGTGGTGGGCGCCCGCACCGGGACCGCGGCGCTGGGGCAGGAGTGGACCCGGCGGCGGGAGCCCCTGCCGGACTGGGCCGCCGCCCTGTGAACGGGCGGGCCGGTGCGCGCCGGCCCGCCCTCACCCCGCCAGGAACCCCGTCAACTCCCGTTCCAGCTCGGCCGACCGCAGCTCCGGCAACGCGTGGTGCCCGACCCCCGGCAGCGTCACGATCCGCGCCCCCGGCAGCGCCCGCCCGGCCCCCGCCGCCACCCGCCGCACGTCGTGCGCCCGGCTCCGCCCGGCCAGCAGCACCAGCGCGGGCGGCGCGGCGGAGCCCAGCCGGGCCGCCGCCGGCCGCGGCCCGGTCACCGGCCGCCCCCGGAACTCCCGGCCGCCCACGCCCATCAGCCGGACCACCTCCGGCGCCACCCCCGGCCCGCCGCGGCTCTCCCACGCCAGGAACCGCCGGGCCGCGTCCGGGCCGGGCCGCACGAACAGCGGGGCCGCGCGCGCCAGATACGCCGCCCGGAACCCCGCGAAGCACTGCGTCGGGTCGAGCAGCGCCAGCCGCGCCACCCGGTCCGGGGCGTGCACCGCGTACCCCAGCGCCAGCCAGCCCCCGTACGAGTGCCCCAGCAGCGCGGCCCGTTCGGCTCCGAGCGCGTCCAGCACCCCGTCCAACCAGGCCATCAGGTCGGCCGGCCGGCGCAGCGGGCGGCCGCCGGGCACGCTCAGCCCGGGCGTGCCCGGCACCTCCACCGCGTACGCCCGGTGTGTGCGCGCGAGGCCGGCGGCCCGGGCGTACCAGCCGGCGGAGGTGGTGCCGCCACCGCCCAGCAGCACCAGCGGCGGTCCGTCGGCCGGTCCGCAGGCGGTGATCCGGGTGGTGCCGAACTCCCCGTCCACAGCGAGCGGTTCGACCGGCACCGGCCAGAGGGCCAGGGCCTCCCGGTAGGCCGCCCGGAACGCGGCGGTGGCGGGCGGCGTGCGCTTGACGTTCACGGTGCGCCTCCGTGACGGGGAAGGGCGGCGGACGGACGGTCCACGGCAGCGGGACGGACGACAGGCACCTCGCTGGGCAAGTATCTTGCTCGACGCCTTCGACGAGGGCGAACGGGCCGCGGTCCGACGCTTCTTGACGGGCGCGCGGGACGCGGCGGACGGAACGTGACGACGACGGCGCCCGCCCCCGCCGCTACTGCACCGACGGCCGCCCGGACCGGGCCAGCCAGCGCCCCTCGTGCCGGGACACCTCGATCGGCCGCCCGAAACAGGCCGTCATCCGCTCACTGGTCAACACCTCGGCCACCGGACCGAGCGCCTGCACCCGCCCGTCCCGCAGCAGGACGGCCCGTCCGATGGCCGGGGACAGCTCCTCCAGGTGGTGCGTGACGGTCACCGTCGCCAGCTCCGGCCGTCCCGCGGCCAGCCGGTGCAGGGCGTCGATCAGGTCCTCGCGGGAGGGCAGGTCCAACGCGTTGAACGGCTCGTCGAGCAGCAGCAGCGAGGGATCGGCCATCAGCGCCCGGGCGATCAGGATCCGGGCCCGCTGACCGCCCGAGCACACGCCGTACGGGCGGTCCGTCAACTCCTTGAGCTCCAACTCGGCCAGCAGCTCGTGCGCCCGCTCCCGCATCGCCGTGTCGTACGCGCGCCACAGCGGCTGCACGGTGCCGGTCGCACCGGTCAGCACCACCGTGTGCGCGGTCGCGTCCTGCGGCACCTTCTGCGCGCTGGACACCAGGCCGATGGCGGCGCGCAGTTCCCGCACGTCCACCCGGCCGAGCCGGTGGCCGAGCACCTCGACGGTGCCGACGGTGGGGAACATCAGGGCGCCGATCAACCGCAGGACGGTGGTCTTGCCGGCCCCGTTCGCGCCCAGCAGCGCCCAGTGCTCACCGGAGCGCACGGTCCAGTCGACGCCGTCGAGGATGACCTGGTCGGTGGTGTAGCGGCGGACGCCGACGCCGGTCAGCTCGGCGATCACCCGCCCCGCCGCCGGGCCGTGCAGGGCGTCGGGCCCGGGGGCCGGGGGCTGCGGTTCCGAAGGCTGCGTGGGAGTCATCGCGGCAGATTAGCTGTGTACGACACCTTTCGGCGCGGGCGTCCGATGCGTGGAACCGGGGCGGCCGGATCCGGTCACCCGGGCCGCCGGTGCGCCCGGGCCCTGCCGGACGGCCGGCCCGCGCGGCGCGTCAGCCCAGCCCCAGCAGGGTCCGCACCCGGGCGTACTTGGCCGTCAGCCGCCGCCGGGTCGAGGCGTCCAGGACCGCGAGCCGGGCCGGATCGGCGTTGTGCGCCAGGTCCGCCTCCTTGACCAGCAGCGCACCGGGCACGGCCAGGATGCGCGCGGTGTACTCCTCGACCGGCTCCCCGGGCCGCTTGGTGACCGCCAGGACCATCGCCTTGGTCGCCCCGTCCAGCGCCGCCCCGTCCAGCCACGCGGCGCTCACCGCCCCGTCCTCGACCGCGTCGTGCAACCACGCCGCGGCGATCTGCGCCGCACTGCCGCCGCGCGCCCGCACCCCCGCCGCGACCGCCGCCAGGTGCTCGGCGTACGGCCGGCCCGCCTTGTCGGTCTGCCCCTCGTGCACGCGCCGGGCCAGCGCCTCCACCTCGGCGAGCGAGAGCCGCGCCCGCACCGCGGGGTCCGGGGAGTGTTCCGCATCACGCACCATGGCGCCATTGTGCCGGCGTCATGGTGCCGGCGGCCTAGCCGCCGCGGCGACCGGACCTACCGCAACCCCGCCGCCAGCACCGCCCGCGCGATCGGCCCGGCGCTGCCGCCCCCGCTGACGTCCTCCCGCTCGGCCTCCGCGTCCTCCACGACCACCGCCACCGCCGCCAGCGGCTCGTGGCTCTGCCGGTCCCGCACCCACGCGATGAACCAGGCGTACGGCGTCCCCTCGTTGCGCACCCCGTGCTGTGCCGTCCCCGTCTTGCCGCCCACCAGGAACCCGTCGATCGCCGCGGTCCGCCCGCTGCCGTGCTCGACGACCTCGGTCATCAGCTCCTGGAGCTGCTCGGCGGTGGCCGGACTCATCACCTGCCGGGTCGGCTCCCGCGCCCCGGGCGCGACCAGCACGCCGTGCGCGTCGGTCACCCGGTCGACCAGGTACGGCGGCGTCAGCTGGCCGTCGTTGGCCACCGCCGCCGCCACCATCGCCATCTGCAGGGGAGTGGCGGCGGTGTCGTACTGCCCGATCGCGGAGAGCGCCAGCTGCGCCGGTTCCATCCGGGTGTCGAAGGTGCTCGGCGCGACGGGGGAGGGCAGCCGCAGTCCCCGGTCGTTGAAGCCGAACCGCTCCGCCGCGCCCGCCAGCCGGCGCACCCCGACCGCCACCCCCAGGCGCGCGAAGACCGTGTTGCAGGAGAGCCGGAAGGCTTCCCGCAGCCCCACGTGCGCGCAGCCCTCCGCGGGATTGCCCAACTGGGTGCGGGTGCCCGGCAGGGTGTACGGGTCGGGCACGTCCAGCGGGGCGTCGAGGTCCTTGACCACCCCGCCGTCCAGCGCCGCCGCCGCGGTCACCACCTTGAAGGTGGAACCGGGCGGATAGGTCTGCCGCAGCGCCCGATTGAGCATCGGCCGGTCCGCCGCCGCGTTGAGCCGCCGCCAGGCGGCGGTCACCGACCGCCCGTTCCCGGAGAGCACGCCGGGGTCGTACGACGGCGAGCTGACCAGCGCCAGCACCCGCCCGCTGCGCGGCTCCACCGCCGCCACCGCGCCCTTGCGGCCGGCCAGCCCCCGGAACGCGGCGCGCTGCATGGCCGGGTCGACGGTGGTCTCCACCCGCCCGCCGGGCGGTCGGCGGCGGATCAACCGGTCCCACCACGGAAACGTCACCAACCGGTCGTCGGTCCCCGCCAGGATGTCGTCCTCGGCGCCCTCCAGCAGCGAGGCCCCGTACGTCTGCGAGGCGAAGCCGGTGACCGGCGCGTACAGCGGTCCGTCGGTGTAGGTCCGCTCGTAACGCAGCCGGCCGCCGCTGTCCCGCGCGCCGGTCACCGGGCGGCCGCCCACCAGGAGCGCGCCGCGCGGCTGGGCGTACCGGGCGATGGCGGCCCGCCGGTTGGCCGGGTTGCGGGTGTAGTCGTCCGCCTCGAAGACCTGCACCCGGACCGCGTTCACCAACAGCGCGGCCAGCAGCAGTGAGGAGAGCGCGGCGGTGTGCCGGACGCCGCGGATCACCGCGGTGCCCCGACGGCGTCCGGGGCGGCGCGCAACGGCCGGACGTCCTCGTCGCCCTGCGGCCCGCGCGCCCGGTCACTGATCCGCACCAGCAGCGCGACGATGATCCAGTTGGTCACCACCGACGAACCGCCCTGCGCCAGGAACGGCATCGCCATCCCGGTCAGCGGGATCAGCCCCATC
Organism: Streptomyces sp. VTCC 41912; assembly: GCF_045799175.1. Lineage (NCBI taxonomy): Bacteria > Bacillati > Actinomycetota > Actinomycetes > Kitasatosporales > Streptomycetaceae > Streptomyces > Streptomyces sp. VTCC 41912. The sequence goes on along the minus strand of NZ_JBJMAB010000016.1, from coordinate 34,711 downwards.
ACCCCGCCGGCGATCACGAACACCTGGAGCGCGGGCAGCGCGGCCAGCCCCACCGCCAGCAGACTGCCGAACGGGTCGCGCAGCCCGAACGCCGCCCGGTAGCCGCACGCCGCGAGCAGCGCGTACAGCACGAACAGCGCGCTCAGCCCGGCCAGCCCCAGCTCCTCACCCACCGTCGCCAGGATGAAGTCCGACTTCCTCGCGAACCCGATCAGCGACGAGTGCCCCTGCCCCAGCCCGGTCCCGAACGTCCCGCCCGCGGCGAACGCGAACAGCGACTGCGCCAACTGGCCCGGCCCCCGGCCCGCCGCGATCCCGGCGAACGGCGCCAACCAGTCCTGCACCCGCCCGTGCACGTGCGGCTCCAGCGTCCCCACCGCCGCCGCCCCGGCCGCCGCCAGCAGCACCCCCAGCGCGATCCACCCGGTCCGCCCGGTGGCCACGTACAGCACCACCACGAACACCCCGAAGAAGAGCAGCGACGTCCCCAGGTCCCGCTCCAGGACCAGCACCCCCACGCTCACCAGCCAGATGGCGACGACCGGCCCGAGCACCCGGCCCGCCGGCAGCCGCAGCCGCCACACCTCCTTCCCGGTGTGCGCCAGCGCCTCCCGATTGGCCGCCAGGTACGCCGCGAAGAACACCGTGATCAGCACCTTGGCGAACTCGCCCGGCTGGAGCGAGAACCCGGCCGCCCGGATCCAGATCCGCGCGCCGTTGACCGCCGGGAAGAGGATCGGCACCACCATCAGGGCCAGCGCCAGCCCCGCGCACCCGTAGGCGTACCGCGCCAGCACCCGGTGGTCGCGCAGCACCGCCACCACCGCGATGAACAACGTCACGCCCACCGCGGACCACACCAGCTGGGCGGGCGCGGCCTGGTCGTCCCGGGTCTCCAGGTCGAGCCGGAAGATCAGCACCAGCCCGAGCCCGTTGAGCAGTACCGCGGTCGGCAGCAGCAGCGGATCCGCGTGCGGAGCACCGAACCGCACCACGAGGTGCGCCAGCAACGCCAGCCCGCCCAGCCCCGCCGCGTACCGCAGCGCCCCGGCCGGCACCGCCTGCGACCTGGCCAGCCCCACCACCAGATAGCCGCAGACGCTGATGAGCACGGCACCCACGAGGAGGGCCAGTTCGACGCCCCGCCGCTTGGCCGGCGGTCGCACCGCCGTCCGGGCCGGGGCCGCGCCCGCCCCCGGCCCGCCGCCCACCGCCCTCGCCCCGTTCGCCCGGTCCACCACATCCACACGGGCAACGTAGCAAGCAAACTCCCTCAATTCGCCCATATCACCCCCAGGCGACGCCACTCACCCCCAGCCCCCACCGTCCCCCTCTTCACACTCCGCCCCCCCGGCGCGGCGGGCCCGCTTCCCCTAGGGGGAGAATCAGGGGCCTCATAGGGGTGGGGCGCGGGCCGTTCCGTGACCGAGGTCAACGGCAGTTTGTAAACTCGGTCAGAACGAAAAGCAGAAGGCCGAGCTCGTCACGCTGACGCGGACGACCGATCGCACCGGTCGACGCCATGGACACACGCCATGGCGCCGCTCGCGAGGGGCTATGGCGTACGACACCGAGCACGCCGAGTGAAGGTCCCGCGCCGTTTCGGCCCACGGGGGCGGCCGAGCGCGGGTGACCGTCCCCCGCGACGAAAGGCAGTATGAGCGCCATGACGACCCTCCGTTCCCGGATCTTCGCCTGGGCCGGCCGCCTCTACCTGGCGAGAACGCGGAAGAAGGGCTTCGACCTCTCCCGCATGTCCTTCCTGCCGGACTCCGTCCTGATGCCGCTGCGCCGCGACGGCCTCGACCCGGTGCCCGACCTCGCCGACATCCGGGAACGCGAGCCCATCAGCAAGCTCCCGGTGCCGATAGCCTCCAACGTCTGGCTGGTCACCGGCTACGACGAGGTCAAGGCGGTGCTCGGCAAGGCCGACGCCTTCAGCTCCGACTTCACCAACCTCATCGGCAAGGCCGGCGCCGGCGCCGAGCAGAACCCCGGCGGCCTGGGCTTCGCCGACCCGCCGGTGCACACCCGCCTGCGCCGCCTGCTCACCCCCGAATTCACCATGCGCCGCCTCGGCCGGCTCACCCCCCGCATCCACGACATCGTCGAGGAACGCCTCGACGCCATGGAGCGCGCCGGCCGCAACGGCGACCCGGTCGACCTCGTCACCCACTTCGCCCTCCCCATCCCCTCCCTCGTCATCTGCGAACTCCTCGGCGTCCCCTACGAGGACCGGGCCGACTTCGAGCGCCTCAGCGCCGCCCGGTTCGACCTCTTCAGCGGCGCCAACGCCTCCTTCGGCGCCATATCGGAATCGCTCTCCTACTTCCGCGACGTCGTCAAGAAGCAGCGCGAGAACCCGGGCGACGGCCTGCTCGGCATGATCGTCCGCGAACACGGCGACTCGGTCTCCGACGAGGAACTGGCCGGCCTCGCCGACGGCGTCCTGACCGGCGGCTTCGAGACCACCGCCAGCATGCTCGCGCTCGGCGCCCTGGTCCTCCTCCAGGACCCCCAGCACTTCGCCGCCCTCAAGGACGGCGACGACGTCGTCGACCGCTACGTCGAGGAACTCCTGCGCTACCTCACCGTCGTCCAGGTCGCCTTCCCCCGCTTCGCCCGCGAGGAACTGGAGATCGGCGGCGTGCAGATCGCCGCCGGCGACGTCGTCCTGTGCTCCCTCAGCGGCGCCGACCGCGACGGCGAACTCGGCCCCGAGATGGAGCAGTTCGACCCCCACCGCGCCAAGGTCCCCTCCCACCTCGCCTTCGGCTACGGCATCCACCGCTGCGTCGGCGCCGAACTCGCCCGCATGGAACTCCGCGCCGCCTACCCCGCCCTGGTCCGCCGCTTCCCCACCATGCGCCTCGCCACCCGCCCCGAAGACCTCGCCTTCCGCAAACTCTCCATCGTCTACGGCCTGGACTCGTTGCCGGTGCGCTTGGACGCCTGAGGCGGCAAGCGAAGGTTGAGGGGCGGTCACCGCCCCGTGCGGCCCGCTCGTCCGAGCTGCGAGCCCCAGGCCCCCGGAACGCTCCGGGGGCCTTCCCGCCCCCGGGCGCCGATCGGACCGGACGCTTCGAGTTCCGCCGCGTGGACGGGCCGCATCGCTCGCCATGGACGGGCGTGCGCCGCCCACGTCCGCGGAAACAAAAAGACCCCGCCGTCAGCTGATGCTGGTGGCGAGGTCTTCCGGCACTTCAAGTGAAGTGCCCCCGGCAGGATTCGAACCTGCGCACACGGCTCCGGAGGCCGTTGCTCTATCCCCTGAGCTACGGGGGCTTTGTCGCTGCTCGTTGCGGCGACGGGTAGAACACTACCAGCTCCGATGGGGTGGTCATGAACGTTTTGGGGGCCGGTCGGCGGAAGCCCGGGCGGGGGGTGGGCGGGGGTCAAGGAAGGTCGCCCTTACCGCATGTCGTGGGCGGGTCGGAGGTGGTCGTTGAAAGGTCCCTCGCACGGGGGCGGAAGTGGGGAAAACCGGGACGCAGGTGCAGGGGCAGACCTAGTCTCAAGGTGTGCCTGGCTTGTCCGGTCGGATCCTTGTGGTCGATGACAACAAGGTGATCCGGCAGTTGATCAGGGTCAACCTTGAGCTGGAGGGCTTCGAGGTCGTGACCGCGGCTGATGGTGCCGAGTGTCTGGACGTCGTGCACCGGGTGAGACCCGACGTGGTGACCCTGGACGTCATGATGCCGCGGCTGGGCGGTCTGCACACCGCGGCGCGGCTGCGTTCCGACCCGCGGACGTGGGACATCCCGATCGCCATCGTCAGCGCCTGCACGCAGGGCGAGGTGGACAACGGGCAGTCGGTGGGCATCGACGCCTTCCTGGCCAAGCCGTTCGAGCCGACGGAGTTGGTGCGCACGGTGGGGATGCTGGTGCGGGAGGGGCGGCAGCAGCGGGAGTGCCCGGGGCGTGAGGCGTGCGGGGGCGCGTCCGAGGGGGCCGGTGTCGGTGGCGCGGAGAACGGCGCCGTCGGTGCCGGATCGCGAGATGACGTGTCCACGGCGGGTGGTGGGGCGTCGGCGGACGGCGCTTCCGGGGACGGCGCGGAGCGCGGCGAGCCGGGCAGCGGGGGCGGTCGGGCCGCGAGCTGAGGCCGGTTGCGGGCGCCGGGCGAGGGGGATGGCGCCGGGTTCGCCCCGGCGGTTCGCGGGCTCGGCGGCGGGCCGCGTGCGCCGCAGGACGCCGTCGGGTGTCCACCACGCGAAACCCGTTCGCATGGCTCCCCCCTTCCTCCCATACGCTTGTCCTGTGACCCCGGCCGAGCTTTCCCGTACCGTCCTGCGCTCCGTGCGCGGTGCCGTTGCGGAGCGGGAGCTCTCCGTGCCCGTGCCGGCGCGGATCGTGGTGCAGGCACCGCCGCGCCCCGGGTGCGGGGACTACGCCTCCAACGTGGCGCTGCAGCTCGCGCAGCAGGCCGGTCGGCCCGCGCGCGAGGTGGCCGAGATCCTGCGGCGGCGGCTGGCGGGCAGTGCGGGGATCGCCCGGGTCGAGATCGCCGGGCCGGGCTTCTTGAACTTCACGTTGGGCGACGGCGCGTCGGCCGGGCTCGTGGCGGACGTGCTGGCCCGCGGCGAGCGGTACGGCCAGGCCCCGGAGAGCGGGGCGGCGACGGGCGCGGGACCCGGGCGGATCGTCGAGGCACCGGCGCCCCCCGCGGGGGACTGGGCCCGGGCCCGGGCGAGCGTGGTGGGCGAGGTGCTCGACCGGCTCGGTCGGGCCGCCGCGGAGCCGCGGCGGCCGGCGGACGCCCAGGAGGGCGAACTGGCCCGGCTGGTGGCGCGGCTCGGCACGGACGAAGCGCGGTGGGTGCTGCTCAGGCCCGCGGCGCACGACCCGGTGCGGGCGCCGCGGCGGCCGGTTCAGCACGAGGACAACCCGCGGTTCCGGGTGCAGTACGCCCACGCCCGGGCCCGCGCGATGGTGCGCAACGCCGGCGAGCTGGGGTTCGTCGGCGAGCCGGGGGACGTGACGACGGCCGACGCCGGCCACGGGGACGTACAGGTCCTCCAGACGCTGGAGGGCCGTCTCGCCGCGTATCCGACGGTCATCGCGACCGCCGCGCGGCGATGCGCGCCGGACCGGGTGGTGCGCCATCTGGAGGTCACCGCGGACGCCTATCTGCGCTGGCAGGAGGAGTTCTGGCCGCTGCCCGTCGGCGAGCAGAAACCCTTGGCCGTGCACCGTGCCCGGGTGGCCCTCGCCGAAGCCACGGGGACGGTGTTGGGGAACGGCCTGCGCCTGCTCGGCATCTCTGCTCCTGAACACGTCTGAACCACATCCACCTGAGTCTGGAAATGTCCGATGCACGCGTCCGAACACCCTCGGGGCGCGCCGACGACTGCCCCGATCAGCACCTCTGAACAATCTTGAGGGGACCGTTTCCGTTATGAGCCGTTCCGCGCATCCCGCAGGGCCCCGGCATGGCGACGTACTGCCCGACGGGCACTACGCCGGGCCGCCCGCCGATCTCAACTCCCTCGACCCGCAGGTCTGGTCCCGTACCGTCCGGCGCAACGCCGACGGTGCGGTGACGGTCGGCGGGCTGGCCGTGACCGCGCTCGCCGAGGAGTTCGGCACGCCGGCGTACTTCCTGGACGAGGAGGACTTCCGGGCCCGCTGCCGGTCCTGGAAGGACGCGTTCGGGCCGGACGCCGACGTCTTCTACGCGGGCAAGGCGTTCCTGTCCCGGGCCATCGTGCGCTGGCTGGCCGAGGAGGGGCTCCACCTCGACGTCTGCTCCGGCGGCGAGCTGGCCACCGCGCTGGACGCCGGGATGCCCGCCGAGCGGATCGCGCTGCACGGCAACAACAAGAGCACCGAGGAGATCGCCCGGGCCGTCGAGGCCGGGGTGGGGCGGATCGTGCTCGACTCCTTCCAGGAGATCGCACGGGTCGCGCACATCGCCGAGCGGCTGGGCAAGCGCCAGCGGGTGCAGATCCGGGTCACGGTCGGCGTCGAGGCGCACACCCACGAGTTCATCGCGACCGCGCACGAGGACCAGAAGTTCGGCATCGCGCTGGCCGGCGGACAGGCCGCCGAGGCGGTGCGGCGCGCACTGAAGCTCGACGGGCTCGAACTCATCGGGATCCACAGCCACATCGGTTCGCAGATCTTCGACATGGCCGGCTTCGAGGTCTCCGCGCGGCGGGTGGTGCAGCTGCTCGCCGAGGTGCGGGACGAGCACGGCGTGGAGCTGCCGGAGATCGACCTCGGTGGCGGACTGGGCATCGCGTACACCTCCGACGACGACCCCCGCGCACCGCACGAGATCGCCAGGGCGCTGCGCGAGATCGTGGGCCGCGAGTGCGAGGCGGCCGGGCTGCGGGCGCCGCGGATCTCGGTCGAGCCGGGCCGGGCGATCGTCGGCCCGACCGCCTTCACGCTCTACGAGGTCGGCACGGTCAAGGAACTGGAGGGGCTGCGGACGTACGTCTCCGTCGACGGCGGCATGTCGGACAACATCCGCACGGCGCTGTACGACGCGGAGTACAGCGTGTCGCTGGCCTCCCGCACCTCGGACGCCGAGCCGATGCTCTCGCGGGTCGTCGGCAAGCACTGCGAGAGCGGGGACATCGTCGTCCGGGACGCCTTCCTGCCGTCCGACGTGGCGCCGGGCGACCTGCTCGCGGTGCCGGCGACCGGCGCGTACTGCCGGTCGATGGCGAGCAACTACAACCACGCGCTGCGGCCGCCGGTCGTCGCGGTCAAGGACGGTGCGGCCCGGGTCATCGTCCGCCGGGAGACGGAGGAAGATCTCCTGCGGTTGGATGTCGGGTAGGGGCGGATCGCCGGGTCCGGGCCCTGGATGAAATAAATGTCTCGGCATCCGGACGAACGGCAGAAACCGCCGTCCGGTGCGTGAGACTGGTGCATGACCAGGAAACTGGTGCGTGACCGAGCATGAAACCGCTGGATCGAAGAAAAGTCGAGGTCGAATGATGCGTACGCGTCCGCTGAAGGTGGCGCTGCTGGGCTGTGGTGTGGTCGGCTCAGAGGTGGCGCGCATCATGACGACGCACGCCGACGATCTCGCGGCCCGCATCGGTGCGCCCGTGGAGCTCGCCGGGATCGCCGTCCGCCGCCCGGAGCGGGTGCGGGACGGGATCCCGGCCGAGCTGATCACCACCGATGCGACCGCGCTCGTCAAACGCGGCGACATCGACGTCGTCATCGAGGTGATCGGCGGCATCGAGCCCGCCCGCGCGCTGATCACCACCGCCTTCGAGCACGGCGCGAGCGTGGTGTCGGCCAACAAGGCGCTGGTGGCGGCGGACGGTGCCGCACTGCACGCGGCGGCCGAGCAGCACAACGCCGACCTCTACTACGAGGCGGCGGTTGCCGGAGCGATCCCGCTGGTCCGGCCGCTGCGCGAGTCGCTGGCCGGCGACAAGGTCAACCGCGTCCTCGGCATCGTCAACGGCACCACGAACTTCATCCTCGACAAGATGGACTCGACCGGCGCCGGCTACAGCGAGGCGCTGGACGAGGCCACCGCGCTGGGCTACGCCGAGGCCGACCCGACGGCCGACGTCGAGGGCTTCGACGCCGCCGCCAAGGCCGCGATCCTGGCCGGCATCGCCTTCCACACCCGCGTCACCATCGACGACGTGCACCGCGAGGGGCTGACCGAGGTCACCGCCGCGGACATCGCCTCCGCCAAGCGGATGGGCTGCACCGTCAAGCTGCTCGCCATCTGCGAGCGGGCCGCGGACGGCGCGTCGGTGACCGCGCGGGTCCACCCGGCGATGATCCCGCTGACGCACCCGCTGGCCTCCGTGCGCGAGGCGTACAACGCGGTCTTCGTGGAGGCCGACGCGGCCGGTCAGCTGATGTTCTACGGTCCCGGCGCGGGCGGCTCGCCGACCGCCTCCGCGGTCCTCGGCGACCTCGTGGCGGTCTGCCGCAACAAGCTCGCCGGGGCCACCGGGCCGGGGGAGTCGGCGTACACGGCGCTGCCCGTCAGCCCGATGGGTGAGGTCGTCACCCGCTACCACATCAGTCTCGACGTGGCCGACAAGCCGGGCGTTCTGGCTCAGGTCGCGACGATCTTCGCCGAACACGGCGTATCGATCGATACGGTCCGTCAGCAGGGGAAGGACGGCGAGGCGGACCTCGTCGTCGTCACCCACCGAGCGACCGACGCCGCCCTGTCGTCGACGGTCGGGGCACTGCGCGAGCTGGACACCGTCCGCGGTGTCGTCAGCATCATGCGGGTCGAAGGGGAGTAAAGGAACCCATGTCTGCCAATTCCACCGTCACCACTGCGAACGGTCAGTGGCGCGGAATCATCGAGGAGTACCGCGACCGGCTGCCGGTCAGCGACACGACCGAGGTCGTCACCCTGCGCGAGGGCGGCACGCCCCTCGTGCCGGCCCAGGTGCTGTCCGAGCGCACCGGCTGCGAGGTGCACCTCAAGGTCGAGGGTGCCAACCCCACCGGCTCCTTCAAGGACCGCGGGATGACGATGGCCATCACCCGCGCCAAGGAGGAGGGCGCCAAGGCGGTCATCTGCGCCTCCACCGGCAACACCTCCGCCTCGGCCGCCGCGTACGCGGTCCGGGCCGGGATGGTCTGCGCGGTGCTGGTCCCGCAGGGCAAGATCGCGCTGGGCAAGATGGGCCAGGCGCTGGTGCACGGCGCCAAGATCCTCCAGGTCGACGGAAATTTCGACGACTGCCTGACGCTGGCCCGGGGCCTCTCCGAGAAGTACCCGGTCGCACTTGTGAACTCCGTCAACCCGGTGCGCATCGAGGGCCAGAAGACCGCCGCCTTCGAGATCGTCGACATGCTCGGTGACGCCCCCGACATCCACGTGCTGCCGGTCGGCAACGCCGGGAACATCACCGCCTACTGGAGGGGCTACCGCGAGTACGCGGCCGACGGCATCGCCGCCCGCACCCCGCGGATGTGGGGCTTCCAGGCGTCCGGCAGCGCCCCGATCGTGCGCGGTGAGGTCGTCAAGGACCCGCACACCATCGCCACCGCGATCCGGATCGGCAACCCCGCCTCGTGGGAGTTCGCCGAGCGCGCCCGGGACGAGTCCGGCGGCCTGATCGACGACGTGACGGACCGTCAAATCCTTGCTGCCTACCGTCTGTTGGCCGCGAAGGAGGGCGTCTTCGTGGAGCCCGCCTCGGCCGCCTCGGTCGCCGGTCTGCTCAAGGCCGCCGAAGAGGGCAAGGTCGACCCCGGCCAGCGGATCGTCTGCACGGTCACCGGCAACGGCCTCAAGGACCCGGACTGGGCGGTGGCCGGTGCGCCGCAGCCCGTCACGGTCCCGATCGACGCCGACGCCGCCGCCGAGCGCCTCGGCCTCGGCTGACCGTCCCGGCCCCCTCCGGGACCCGCGCAGCAGCACGGGGGACGACGGACCCGCCAGCCGTCCGTCGTCCCCCGTGCCGCACCGGGCGCAAAGTCCGGGCAAACACTGCAAAGGCGACGTTGGGGCATGGGGTGGCGCGCGACACGCATCGTGCGCCTCCTGTGCGCCCTATGTCGCGACAGAACCTTCCTTCGATAGGCTGGCACCCAACTCCCCTCCCCACGGCATAACGCAGTGGTGCGCAGGGCAGGTCAGAACAGTCCCCAACGAGCCGGCCGGGCGCCTCGGTGCCACAGCGCTGCGCTCGGGGGCAGTACCGCAGCATCAATCAAGGAGAGTCATCGAGCGATGGCCGGTCCCGCGTTCCGCGCCGCCGCCGTCCGGGTGCGCACCCCCGCTACCAGCGCCAATCTCGGCCCCGGCTTCGATGCCCTGGGACTTTCCCTGGGTCTGTACGACGACGTCGTGGTGCGCGTCGCCGACACCGGTCTGCACGTCGACATCGCCGGCGAGGGGGCCGACACGCTCCCGCGCGACGAGAGCCACCTGCTCGTACGCGCCATGCGCACCGCCTTCGACCTGCTCGGCGGGCAGCCGCGCGGGTTGGAGATCGTCTGCGCCAACCGCATTCCGCACGGCCGTGGTCTGGGCTCCTCCTCGGCCGCCATCTGCGCCGGGATCGTCGCGGCCCGCGCCGTGACGATAGGCGGCGAGCAGAAGCTCGACGACGCCGCCTTGTTGGAACTCGCCACCGAGATCGAGGGCCACCCCGACAACGTCGCCGCCTGCCTGCTCGGGGGCTTCACCCTCGCCTGGATGGACACCGGCACCGCCCGGGCGATCCGGATGGATCCGGCCGATTCCATCGTTCCGGTGGTCTTCGTGCCCGGAAAGCCGGTACTGACCGAGACCGCCCGCGGACTGCTGCCGCGCACCGTCCCGCACGTGGACGCCGCTGCCAACGCCGGTCGCGCCGCACTGCTCGTCGAGGCCCTGACCAGGCGCCCCGAGCTGCTGCTCGCCGCGACCGAGGACCGACTTCACCAGGAATACCGCGCCCCCGCGATGCCGGAGAGCACGGGCCTGGTGAACCGACTGCGCGCGGACGGCGTCCCCGCAGTCATCTCCGGTGCGGGCCCGACGGTGCTCGCACTGGTCGAAGAAGCGGCGGCCGACAAGGTCGCGGCACTGGCGGGAGAGGGGTGGGCGGCCAACCGGCTGACCCTCGACGCGGCCGGCACGTGCGTGCTGCCGCTCGCCGGGTGATCACACCGAGTGATCGACGATTGCCGGTCTAGAGAGGGGGAATGTTTGTTGGATCCGGTAGTGTTAACCTCAAGTCAGTACTCGACGCCAGTGTGGCGCGGTGCTTCGTGTCCCCCGTCGGGACCACTTTCTTCCGGGAGCCTCCCAAACTGCTTGGAGCTTTTGTCCTGAGCAGAAGTGAGCACGCTCCGGAATCGGCGTGTCGACAACAGTCAGACCCCAGATCTTCACGCCGGAGCCATGAATTGATCTTTCCGCCGTATCCGGCGGGACCACCGCCCCGGCCCGGTCCGTCAGACCAAGGACCCAGCCGGACAGCACAACCGGTCGCCGAGCCAGACAGGCCGACGCCCGCTCCAGGGAAGGACCCTTCGTGAGCGACACCACCGATCTGATGGGCGCGCGCACCGATGGCAGTGCCACCACGCCCGCCACGGACGCTCCCGCCGCGCCTGCCACCACGCGACGCCGCCGTTCCGGCACCGGCCTTGAGGGCATGGTCCTGGCCGAGCTGCAGCAGGTTGCCTCCGGCCTCGGTATCAAGGGCACCGCGCGGATGCGCAAGAGCCAGCTGATCGAGGTCATCAAGGAGCGCCAGGGCGCCGGCTCCGGGACCGCCGCCAAGGCCGACGCGCCCACCGACGCCGAGACCAAGCCCAAGCGCCGCACGACCTCCAAGGCCCGCACCGGCGAGGACGGTGCCGAGTCGGCCGCCAAGTCCGAGAAGGCCAAGTCCACCAAGGCCACGGAGAAGGCGGGCACCCAGCAGCAGATCGACATCCCGGGCCAGCCGGTCAGCGACGAGGCGCCGGCCGGTGAGCGTCGTCGCCGTCGGGCCACCGCCCCCGCGGGCAGCCCGGACGCCGACGTCCGCACCGACGCCAAGGCCGAGGCCGCCACCGCGGTCAAGACCGAGGCCCGTACCGACACCGCGACCGCTCCGCAGGAGAGCGGCGAGGGCCGGACCGCCAAGGGCGGCGACCGCCAGGAGCGCGGGGACCGTCAGGACCGCGGCCAGAAGGGCGAACGCGGTCGGCGCGACCGGGACCGGGACCGTGACCGCGGCGACCGTCGCAAGGGCGACGCGGGCGACGGCGGCGGCCAGGGCGGCAACCGCCAGCGGGACCGCCGGGAGGTCGACGAGGAGGACTTCGATGGCGGTCGGCGCGGCCGGCGCGGTCGTTACCGCGACCGCCGCGGGCGCCGTGGCCGCGAGGAGTTCGCCAACGAGCCGCAGGTGGCCGACGACGACGTGCTGATCCCCGTCGCGGGCATCCTCGACATCCTCGACAACTACGCGTTCATCCGGACCTCCGGCTACCTGCCCGGTCCGAACGACGTGTACGTCTCGCTCGCCCAGGTCCGCAAGAACGGTCTGCGCAAGGGTGACCACGTCACCGGTGCGGTCCGTCAGCCCAAGGACGGCGAGCGGCGCGAGAAGTTCAACGCGCTGGTGCGCCTGGACAGCGTCAACAGCATGGCGCCCGAACAGGGCCGCCAGCGTGCGGAGTTCGGGAAGCTGACGCCCCTTTACCCGCAGGAGCGACTGCGCCTGGAGGGCGAGTCGGGCGGCCTGACGACCCGGATCATCGACCTGGTGACGCCGATCGGCAAGGGCCAGCGCGGTCTGATCGTGGCCCCGCCGAAGACCGGCAAGACCATGATCATGCAGGCGATCGCCAACTCGATCACCCGCAACAACCCCGAGTGCCACCTGATGGTCGTCCTCGTCGACGAGCGTCCGGAAGAGGTCACCGACATGCAGCGGTCGGTCAAGGGCGAGGTCATCTCCTCGACCTTCGACCGCCCGGCCGAGGACCACACCACCGTCGCCGAACTCGCCATCGAGCGCGCCAAGCGCCTGGTCGAGCTGGGCCACGACGTGGTCGTCCTGCTGGACTCCATCACCCGCCTGGGCCGCGCGTACAACCTCGCGGCGCCCGCCTCCGGCCGCATCCTGTCCGGTGGTGTCGACTCGACCGCGCTCTACCCGCCGAAGCGCTTCTTCGGTGCCGCGCGCAACATCGAGGACGGCGGTTCGCTGACCATCCTGGCCACCGCGCTGGTCGAGACCGGCTCGCGGATGGACGAGGTGATCTTCGAGGAGTTCAAGGGCACCGGCAACCTGGAGCTCAAGCTCGACCGCAAGCTCTCCGACAAGCGCATCTTCCCCGCGGTGGACGTCGACGCGTCCAGCACCCGCAAGGAGGAGATCCTGATGGGCAGCGACGAGCTGGCCGTCGTCTGGAAGCTGCGCCGGGTGCTGCACGCCCTGGACCAGCAGCAGGCCATCGAGCTGCTGCTGGACAAGATGAAGCAGACGAAGTCCAACGCGGAGTTCCTGCTCCAGATCCAGAAGACGACGCCGACCACGGGCAACGGCAACGACTGACGCCCGCGGCCGCGCCGCACGCACGATCGGGCCCCCTCACCCCCCGGGTGAGGGGGCCCGGTGCGTTCCGCGGCGCCGCCGGGCGCCCGGGTGTGACCCGCGCCGCGCCGCGAGGTGCCCCGCTTGAGACCTTTCGCACAGATCCGTACCGCGTACGCAGTTTCCTCCGAAGCGTGCACCGGGACGAAAGCCCTGGTGAGAGCCGCCCCGATGGCCACGCGCAGCGGCCGGGCGGGGCGACTTTCTAAGAAGACGCTCATGACCCGCTGTGCAACCCTTCCGGACAGCCTCCCGTCTGACAGAGCACTCAACTGCGTGCGGCAGGGGGACGGCCACGAGCAGTCGACCGACGAAGGACTGAGGAACAGATGGCGCAGAGCGACGGGACCGAGCAGCAGGCCGGCGGCCGAGGCCGCCCCCTGCGTGCCACCGGCCAGCGGCGCAAGGCCCCGAGCCGGCGCCACCGCGTCCTGACCCGCACGCTGTGCGCGCTGGTCGGTGTCGTCCTGCTCGGCGGCGCCGGACTCGGGTACCTCTACTTCAAGTTCAACGGCAACCTCACGGGCGTCGACATCAACGCCGCCCTCGGCGCGAACCGTCCGAAGAACCCCGACAACGGCTCGATGGACATCCTCGTCATGGGGTCCGACTCCCGGGCCGGCAAGAACGCCTCCTACGGCAAGGACGAGGGCGGGGCGCGCTCCGACACCGCGATGGTGGTGCACGTCTACAAGGGCCACCAGAAGGCCAGCGTCGTCAGCATCCCGCGGGACACCCTGGTCACCCGGCCCGACTGCACCCAGGGCGGGCGGAACGTCCCCGGGCAGCAGCGGGCGATGTTCAACACCGCCTTCGAGGTCGGCGGCCCGGCCTGCGCCGTCAAGACCGTCGAGTCGATGAGCGGCATCCGCATGGACCACTTCGTCGAGGTCGACTTCACCGGCTTCAAGAAGCTCATCGACGCGCTGGGCGGGGTGGACATCACCACCACCAAGGCGATCGACGACAAGTACAGCCACCTCCACCTCCAGCCCGGCAGGCACACGCTCAACGGGGAGGACGCCCTCGGCCTGGTCCGCACCCGGCACGGCGTCCCCGGCGGCGACGGCAGCGACCTCGGTCGGATCCAGCTCCAGCAGACCTTCATCAAGGCGCTGATGAAGCAGGTCCGCAGCGTCGGGGTGCTCTCCAACCCCGCCAAGCTCTACGACATCGCCGACACCGCCACCAAGGCCGTCACCACCGACACCGACCTCGACTCGGTCACCGCGCTGACCGGCCTGGCCAAGGAACTCGGCGGGATCTCGGCCGACCACATCGACATGGTGACGCTCCCGGTGACCTACGACCCGGTCAACCCCGACCGGGTGCTGCCGCTCACCACCCAGGGCCGCAAGGTCTGGGACGCGCTCCGCCACGACCAGGACGTACCCAAGGCCGCCATCAAGGGCTCCGCGGGTGACAAGGGCGGCACGTCCAACTACGTGAAGTAGCCGTCGGCGCCCACGAGCCGCCCGGGAATAGCGGTGGCCGTACCCCGGTTTTGGGAGATACGGCCAGTCCTGGCAGACTGGACCGTCGGCCCCGGTTCACGTGACGCAATCCGCGCCACGACCCGGTGCACTCCCGAACCTAGGAGAATCCCTTGAAGCGCGACATCCACCCGGAGTACGTCGAGACCCAGGTCAGCTGCACCTGTGGCGCGTCGTTCACCACCCGTAGCACCGTTGCCGGCGGCACCATCCGCGCCGACATCTGCTCCGAGTGCCACCCGTTCTACACGGGCAAGCAGAAGATCATGGACACGGGCGGCCGCGTGGCCCGCTTCGAGGCCCGCTTCGGCAAGTCCGCCCAGGCCGCCAAGAAGTAGCGACCCGCAAGGCGCCGGCCTCCGGTCGCCCCTGGACAAGGGGGACCGGACCGGCGTCTTTGTCGTCCGTACCCTCTGCCCTCCGGCCGAGGGGCCGGCCCGCCGCACCGCGGCAACGGGGCACAGCCACCCCGCGAAGCCACACCAGCAGTCAGCAGAGGAACACACGATGTTCGAGGCGGTCGAAGAACTTGTCGGCGAGCACGCCGACCTCGAAAAGCGGCTGGCCGACCCCGCGGTCCACGCGGACCAGCGCGAGGCCATGCGGCTCAACAAGCGCTACGCGGAGCTGACCCCGATCATCACCACGTACCGGGACTGGAAGCGGACCGGCGAGGACATCGAGACCGCCCGCGAACTCGGCCAGGACGACCCGGACTTCGCAGCCGAGGTCAAGGAGCTCGACGCCCACCGCGAGGAGCTCACCGAGAAGTTGCGGCTGCTGCTCGTCCCGCGCGACCCCAGCGACGACAAGGACGTCATCCTGGAGGTCAAGGCGGGTGAGGGCGGCGAGGAGTCGGCGCTGTTCGCCGGCGACCTGCTGCGGATGTACCTGCGGTACGCGGAGCGGGCCGGTTGGAAGACCGAGATCCTCGACGCCAACGAGTCCGACCTCGGCGGCTACAAGGACGTCCAGGTCGCGGTGAAGACCAAGGGCGGCGGCGGTGCCACCGAGCCGGGACAGGGCGTCTGGGCGCGGCTGAAGTACGAGGGCGGGGTGCACCGCGTCCAGCGGGTCCCCGCCACCGAGTCGCAGGGCCGGATCCACACCTCCGCGGCCGGCGTGCTGGTCACGCCGGAGGCCGAGGAGGTCGAGGTCGAGATCGTCGCCAACGACCTGCGGATCGACGTCTACCGCTCCTCGGGGCCGGGCGGCCAGTCGGTCAACACCACCGACTCCGCGGTCCGCATCACGCACCTGCCCACCGGCATCGTGGTCTCCTGCCAGAACGAGAAGAGCCAGCTCCAGAACAAGGAGCAGGCGATGCGCATCCTCCGCTCGCGGCTGCTGGCCGCGGCCCAGGAGGAGGCGGAGCGGGAAGCCTCGGACGCCCGGCGCAGCCAGGTGCGCACCGTCGACCGCTCGGAGCGCATCCGCACGTACAACTTCCCGGAGAACCGCATCTCGGACCACCGGGTGGGCTTCAAGGCGTACAACTTGGACCAGGTGCTCGACGGCGAGCTGGACCCGGTCATCCAGGCGTGCGTCGACGCCGACGCGGCGGCGAAGCTCGCCGCCGCACAGTAAGACTGCAAGACCCAGGACGGATCGGCTGGAGGACCAGTGAACCTGCTGCTCGCGGAGGTGGCCCAGGCCACCCAGCGGCTGGCCGACGCCGGCGTGCCCTCACCGCGCTTCGACGCGGAGGAGTTGGCCGCGCACGTGCACGGCGTCAAGCGCAGCCAGCTGCACACGGTCCCCGACGCGGACTTCGACGCCCGCTACTGGGAGGCCATCGCCCGCCGAGAGGCGCGCGAACCCCTCCAGCACATCACCGGCCGGGCGTTCTTCCGCTACCTCGAACTCGCCGTCGGGCCGGGGGTGTTCGTGCCCCGTCCGGAGACCGAGTCGGTGGTCGGCTGGGCCATAGACGCGGTGCGCGCCATGGACGTCGTCGAACCCCTGATCGTCGACCTCTGCACCGGCTCCGGGGCGATCGCACTCGCCCTGGCGCAGGAGGTCCCGCGGTCGCGGGTGCACGCCGTGGAGCTCTCCGAGGAGGCGCTGGGGTACGCCCGCAAGAACGTCGAGGGGTCCCGCGTCGTTCTCCACCACGGCGACGCGCTCACCGCGCTTCCCGAACTGGACGGGCAGGTCGACCTGGTGATCTCCAACCCGCCGTACATCCCGCTCACCGAGTGGGAGTACGTCGCCCCCGAGGCGCGGGACCACGACCCGGAGCTGGCGCTGTTCTCCGGCGAGGACGGCCTGGACACCATCCGGGGCATCGAGCGGACCGCACACCGTCTGCTGCGGCCGGGCGGCGTGGTCGTCGTCGAGCACGCCGACACCCAGGGCGGTCAGGTGCCGTGGATCTTCAACGAGGAACTGGGCTGGGCGGACGCGGCCGACCACCCCGACCTCAACAAGCGGCCCCGCTTCGCCACCGCGCGTCGGGCGACGCCATGAACCGCTCCGCTCCGGCGCCGATGCACCCGATGCATCCGCAGTTTTCGTTCCGCGTAACCGTTCCGCACGAGGAGGACCGCTAATGGCACGGCGATACGACTGCAGCGACGCGACCGACCGCGCGACCGGCCTGCGTGAGGCCGCCTCTGCCGTCCGCCGCGGCGAGCTGGTCGTGCTGCCGACCGACACCGTCTACGGCATCGGCGCGGACGCCTTCAGCCCGGAGGCCGTCGGCGACCTGCTGGAGGCCAAGGGCCGCGGCCGGGGAATGCCCTCCCCGGTGCTGGTCGGGTCCCCCAACACCCTGCACGGCCTGGTCACCGAGTTCTCCGAACAGGCATGGGAACTCGTCGACGCGTTCTGGCCGGGGGCGCTCACCCTCGTCGCCAAGCACCAGCCGTCGCTGACCTGGGACCTGGGCGAGACCCGCGGCACGGTCGCCGTGCGGATGCCGCTGCACCCGGTCGCGATCGAGCTGCTCAACGAGTTCGGTCCGATGGCGGTCTCCAGCGCCAACCTCACCGGCCACCCGTCACCGCAGGACTGCGACGCCGCCCAGGAGATGCTCGGCGACTCGGTCTCCGTCTACCTGGACGCCGGCCCGACGCCCGCCGCCGTGCCGTCGTCCATCGTGGACGTCACCGGCAAGGTGCCGGTGCTGCTGCGCGCGGGCGCGCTGAGCGCCGAGGAGCTGCGCAAGGTCGTCCCCGAGCTCGAGGTGGCGAATTGATGCCGCCCCCGGGGCGTGGCATAGCGGGACCAGGCGACGACTTCGGGTCCGTCCCGGCGGACCCCACGGCCCGTTTCCGCATCCTCCACGTCAGCACCGGCAACGTCTGCCGCTCGCCGATCACCGAACGGCTGCACCGGCACGCCCTGGAGGAGCGGCTCGGCGACGTCCGCGGCTGCGGCCTCCTGGTGGAGAGCGCGGGCACCTGGGGCCACGAGGGCGCCCCCATGGAGACGCACGCCGCCACCGTGCTCGCCGACTACGGCGCGGACCCGGTCGGCTTCATCGGCCGCGAACTGCTCGACGAGCACGTCATCCGGGCCGACCTGGTGCTCACCGCCACCCGCGACCACCGGGCCCAGGTCATCTCGATGGGGCACTCCGCCGGGCTGCGGACCTTCACGCTGAAGGAGTTCAACCGCCTGGTTCGCGCCATAGATCCGGCCACCTTGCCGGCGCCCGACCCGGACCTGCCCGACGGCGGGCTCGTCGAGCGCGCCCGGGCCCTGGTCGGCGCGGCCGCCGCGCTGCGCGGCTGGCTGCTCGCCCCCAACCCGGAGTCCGACGAGGTCTACGACCCCTACGGCGCCCCGATCACGTTCTTCCGCTCCATCGGTGACGAGATCAACCGCGCGCTCGATCCGGTGGTCACGGCGCTGACCGGCGTCCCGGCGCCGGCGTAACGCCCGCGGAGCGCCGGGGACGGCCCCGCGCACCGCAACGGCCCGGGGAACGGCCCTGACGGCCCCTCTGCGGCCCGTGGGCCGGCTCCGGGACCCCGATGCCCCGCCCGCCGCGCCCGATCCCCCTGCCGCGCCTACATTGGGATTGGGCCCTGCCCGGGCGATGAGGGTTCGGACGGGCCCTGGGGAGCACGAGACGACGTGCCCCTGGTCCCGTACGAGGCCCGGAGCCAGCGATGCCCGCCACCACCGCGTCATCCCGCCGTACGTCCTCCGCCGACCGCACCGCGGCCGCCGAGCCCCGCATGGCCGCGGCGGCCGAGACCGCACAGCAGCAGGCGACCACCGCCGCCCGCGACGACGTCACCCGACCGCCCGGCTCCCCGGACTTCGCGGCGCTGCTGCGGCAGGACCCGGAGATCGCCGGCGTGCTGCTCGCGGAGAGCGCCCGGCAGAGCGACGGGCTCCAGCTCATCGCCGCCGAGAACTTCGCCTCCCCCGCGGTCCTGGCCGCCCTCGGGTCGCCGCTGAGCAACAAGTACGCCGAGGGCTATCCCGGCGCCCGCCACCACGGCGGCTGCGAGATCGTCGACCTCGCCGAGCGGATCGCGGTGGAACGCGCGAAGGCCCTCTTCGGCGCCGAACACGCCAACGTCCAGCCGCACTCCGGATCGTCCGCGGTGCTGGCCGCCTACGCCGCCCTGCTGCGTCCCGGGGACACCGTCCTGGCGATGTCCCTGCCGCACGGCGGGCACCTCACGCACGGTTCGCCGGCCAACTTCTCCGGCCGGTGGTTCGACTTCGTGGGCTACGGCGTCGACGCGGCCAGCGGCCTGCTGGACTACGACGCGATCCGCGCCCTGGCCCGCGAACGGCGGCCCAAGGCCCTGGTCTGCGGCTCGATCTCCTATCCGCGGCACATCGACTACGCGGAGTTCCGCGACATCGCCGACGAGACCGGCGCCTACCTGATCGCCGACGTGGCGCACCCGATGGGGCTGATCGCCGGACGGACGGCGCCCAGCCCGGTGCCGTACGCCGACGTGGTGTGCGCGACCACGCACAAGGTGCTGCGCGGGCCGCGCGGCGGAATGATCCTGTGCCGGGGGCGGTTGGCGGAGCGCATCGACCGTGCGGTGTTCCCGTTCACCCAGGGGGGCGCCCAGATGAACGCGGTCGCGGCGAAGGCGGTGGCGTTCGCGGAGGCCGCCCGGCCGGCCTTCCGGGCCTACGCCCATCAGGTCATCGCCAACGCCCGGGTGCTCGCGCAGGCGCTGGCCGAACAGGGCCTGCTCCTCACCACGGGCGGCACCGACACCCACCTGATCACCGCCGACACCGGTCCGCTCGGCGTGGACGCGCGCACCGCCCGCGGCCGGCTGGCCGCCGCCGGCATCGTGCTGGACACCTGCGCGCTGCCGCGTGCCGGGGCGCCCGCGCCGGCCGGCCCCTGCCCGACCGGCATCCGACTGGGCACCGCCGCGGTGACGACGCAGGGGATGACCGAGGCCGAGATGCGCCGGATCGCCGAGCTGATCGGGGCGGCGCTGCGGGAGGACGGCGCGGTGCGGGCCGCGGTCGCCGGTCTGGTCGGTCGGTTCCCGCCGTATCCGGCTCAGGACTGAACGGCAGTCGTCCGGGTCCGGACGGGTTCGGGCGGGTTCCGGAACCGTTCGCGGGCAGGTGGGCGTCCTTGCTGGTGTTCCCCGTATTCACGGCCTGGGGTCGGACGCGCATAAGGTGTGGGGCTGTGATGGCCAGCTATCTCGATGGGGCAGCCCGTGCGTGAATACCTGCTGACGCTGTGCGTCACTGCCGCGGTGACCTACCTGCTGACCGGCCCGGTGCGGAAGTTCGCGATCGCGGCCGGAGCGGTGCCGGAGATCCGCGCCCGTGACGTGCACCGCGAGCCGACTCCGCGGCTTGGCGGGATCGCGATGTTCGGCGGGTTGTGCGCGGGACTGATGGTGGCCGCGCACCTGACCAACCTCAAGAGCGTCTTCGAGACCAACGAGCCGCGGGCGCTGCTGTCCGGCGCCGCGCTGATCTGGATCCTCGGCGTCCTGGACGACAAGTGGGGCGTGGACGCGCTGGTCAAGCTGGGTGGCCAGATGATCGCCGCCGGCGTGATGGTCCTCCAGGGCCTGACGATCCTCTACCTTCCGGTCCCCGGCATCGGCACCGTCGCGCTGACGCCGATGCAGGGCACGCTGCTGACCGTCGCGCTGGTCGTCATCACCATCAACGCGGTGAACTTCGTGGACGGCCTGGACGGTCTGGCGTCCGGCATGGTCTGCATCGCAGCGGCCGCGTTCTTCATGTACACGTACCGGCTCTGGTTCGGTTACGGCATCGAGGCGGCCGCGCCCGCCACCCTGTTCTCGGTCGTCCTGATGGGCATGTGCCTGGGCTTCCTGCCGCACAACATGCACCCCGCGCGGATCTTCATGGGCGACTCCGGCTCGATGCTGATCGGCCTGGTGATGGCGGCCGGTGCGGTCTCGCTGACCGGCCAGGTCGACCCGGACCTGCTCAACCAGAAGGCGGGCGGCCTGCGCGAGGCGACCCACGCGATGGTGCCGGTCTACATCCCGCTGCTGCTGCCGCTGACGATCATCGCGGTGCCGGTCGCGGACCTGATTCTGGCCATTGTGCGACGGACCTGGAAGGGCCAGTCGCCGTTCGCCGCGGACCGCGGGCACCTGCACCACCGCCTGTTGGAGATCGGCCATTCCCACAGCCGTGCGGTGCTGATCATGTACTTCTGGTCGGCGCTGATCGCGTTCGGTGCGGTGGCGTACTCGGCGAACGACGCGAGCATGTGGATCGTCCTGGGGATCGTGCTGCTCAGCGCGGTCGGCCTGGTGCTGCTCCTGCTGCCGCGCTTCACCCCGCGGGCCCCGCTGTGGGCCCAGCGGCTGGTCCCGCCGCGCTACCGCAGGGTCGTCCGTGAGCCGCTGTCGGCGACCGCGGCGGCGGGGGAGGAGCCCGCGGACGGTGCGGTCGACGAGGCGGCCGGAGAGGAGCGTCGGACGCCGATTCCGGCCGGGATCCACGGGGCCACTGCCATCGGCGACCGGTCACGCTTCGTGGACCGCCGGAGGGCGGGGAGTCACCGCTGAGGCGCTTCGTCGTCGCTCGAACGTGCCGTAAGAATCGGGATGGTTGACCCCATACCAGACAATCGACGGCCTGTCAGTGCACCTATGGGCGGCGTCACTCTCACGTGTGACAGGATCCACACGAACCAGGTAAAGACCTCATCAAATAGTTTGTGATACCGTTCACGAAACCCGGCGATAGAGCCGAAGGACCGTAGTGCGACGGTCCATTGGCCTCAGGTTCTTCCTCAGGCCGGGTCTACGCTCGTCCCTGACGACACACCCCCACCCATTGCCGGAGCGCCACCATGCAGTCGAATGACGCCCGACTACTCCTCCACGCCGCTGTGCCCACCGTTGCCGCCGGCGCCATCGCCGTTGCCGTGAGCGGGGCGATCGCGGGTGCGACGGGAGCGATCGGCGCCGTCGTCGGCACCGTACTGGTGGTGCTGGTGATGGGCGCAGGACTCATCGTCCTGCAGCAGACCGCGAAAAAGCTTCCGCAGTTGTTCCAGATGATGGGGCTGCTGCTGTACACCGTGCAGATCCTGTTCGTGGCGGTGTTCCTCATCGCCTTCAAGGACACAAACCTCTTCGACACCAAGGCATTTGCGCTCACTCTGCTCGCTGCCACCCTCGTGTGGATCGCCGCTCAGACGCGCGGTCACATGAAGGCGAAGATTCTGTACGTGGACCCCGACTCCGCGGAGGGCAAGAAGGCGGAGACGGCGGGGTCGCCGACGTGACACGTAGGGCCGAGATAAATGGCCTCAGGCGGGCCTGCTATCGTCCGGTGCCAACTGCGGCGCTGATGGCGCAGGCGGCTGAGCTCCCGGAGTCCACGCGTAGGAACGGGAAGTTCTCGCGGCCGATGCCCAGGTCCGGCCTTGTGTCGACCAGCCGCCCCCTAATCCGTAACACCAGTCCAGTGCCGCTCCGTGGTTCAACGCCGCGCCGACACAACGAGGTTGCCGTACCCATGCGCCACGCTGAAGGAGCTCGCGGTGAGTGCTGAAACGATGCTCGCCTTCGAGACCGATTGCCACATCTTTTCCGGGTGCGGCTTTGATGCCCCCGGGCTTCATAACTTCGTCTTCGAGCCGCTCTTCACCATCGGCGGCTTCGAGTTCAACAAGCCGATGCTGCTGGCTCTGCTCAGCACGGTCGTTGTTGTGTGGTTCTTCTGGGCTGCATTCGGCCGGGCGAAGGTCGTGCCCGGAAAGCTCCAGTTGATCGGCGAGGCGGGTTATGACTTCGTGCGCCGCGGTCTCGTCTACGACGCGCTGGGCAAGAAGGAGGGGGAGAAGTACGTCCCCTTCATGGTCTCGCTGTTCTTCTTCGTCTGGATCATGAACATCTGGTCGATCATCCCCGTCGCCGCCTTCCCGGTGACATCGGTGATCGCCTTCCCGGCGGGTCTCGCGGGGATCGTCTACATCCTGTGGGTCTTCCTCACCTTCAAGAAGCACGGCTTCGTCGGCGCCTTCAAGAACTTCACCGGCTACGACAAGTCGCTCGGCTGGGTCCTGCCGCTGCTCATGGTCATCGAGCTCTTCTCGAACCTGATCATCCGGCCGTTCACCCACGCGGTGCGTCTCTTCGCGAACATGTTCGCGGGCCACCTGCTGATCCTGATGTTCACCATCGCCAGCTGGTACCTGCTGAACGGGGTCGGCTTCGTCTACGCCGGTGCCTCGTTCATCATGACCCTCCTGATGACGGCCTTCGAGCTGTTCATCCAGGCCGTCCAGGCGTACGTCTTCGTCCTTCTGGCCTGCAACTACGTCCAGGGCGCGCTCGCCGAGCACCACTGAGCACCCCGCCTCCCACCCCAATAGCTGTCCGGTGGCCAACCCCCACCGGTACGTGAAACGAGAAGGAAGTAACGGCATGTCCGCTGCTCTCGAGATGGTCAACCACCTCGCCGCCGCCGGCGACTCCGCGAAGACCACGGTCGTCGGCAACGTCGCCGCCATCGGTTACGGCCTCGCGGCCATCGGCCCCGGCGTCGGCGTCGGCATCATCTTCGGTAACGGCACCCAGGCCCTGGCCCGCCAGCCCGAGGCCGCCGGCCTGATCCGCACCAACCAGATCATGGGCTTCGCCTTCTGTGAGGCGCTCGCCCTGATCGGCATCGTCATGGGCTTCGTCTACAAGTAAACCGAAGCCGCATCGACTACCCATCCAGACGGAAGGCACTGATGTGAACGCCCTGGTCAACTTGGCGGCGGAGGTTCCTGAGAACCCCCTCGTCCCGCCGATTCCAGAGCTGGTCATCGGCCTGATCGCTTTCTTCATCGTCTTCGGCTTCCTCGCCAAGAAGCTCCTCCCGAACATCAACAAGGTTCTGGACGAGCGTCGGGCGCAGATCGAAGGCCGGATCGAGGATGCCGAGGCGACTCAGGCCGAGGCCCAGCAGGTTCTCGCGGACTACCGGGCCCAGCTCGCCGACGCTCGTCACGAGGCCGCGCGCCTGCGCCAGGAGGCGCAGGAGCAGGGCGCGACGCTCATCGCCGAGATGCGCGCCGAGGGCCAGCGGCAGCGTGAGGAGATCATCGCCGCCGGTCACGCCCAGATCGAGGCGGACCGCAAGGCGGCTGCGCAGTCGCTGCGCCAGGACGTGGGCACCCTCGCCACCGAACTGGCCGGCAAGCTCGTCGGCGAGTCCCTTGAGGACCACGCCCGGCAGAGCCGGACCATCGACCGCTTCCTCGACGAGCTCGAGGCGAAGGCGGCGTCGGACGCGACGAAGGCTGAGGCCGGCCGATGAATGGAGCGAGCCGCGAGGCACTCTCCTCCGCACGCGAGCAGTTCAACGCGCTGACGGACAACGCGTCCGTCGACGCGGCGAAGCTCGCCGAGGAGCTGGCTGCCGTCACCGCTCTGCTCGACCGTGAGGTGTCGTTGCGCCGGGTCCTCACCGACCCGGCGCAGCCCGGCGAGGCGCGGGCCGAGCTGGCCCGCCGGCTCCTCGGCGGACAGGTCGGCGAGGCCACCCTCGACCTGTTCACCGGCATGGTCCGGGACCGCTGGTCGCGTTCGCGCGACCTGTCGGACGCGGTCGAGGAGCTGGCCCACAGCGCCGACCTCGTCGCGGCCCAGCGGGCCGACCGACTGGACGACGTCGAGGACGAGCTGTTCCGGTTCGGCCGGATCATCGCGTCCAACGGTGAGCTCCGCCGTGCGCTGACCGACCAGAAGGCGACGGTGTCCGCCAAGACGGAACTGCTGCACTCGCTGCTGGGCGGCCGGGCCAATCCGGTCACCGAGCGGCTGGTCATCCGTCTTGTCGCGCAGCCGCGGGGCCGTAGCCTGGAGGCGGGGCTCGACGCCCTCTCCAAGCTGGCGGCGGCCCGCCGCGACCGGATGGTCGCGGTGGTCACCTCCGCGGTGCCGCTCAGCGACGGACAGCGCCAGCGCCTCGGCGCCGCGCTGGCCCAGCTGTACGGCCGGCAGATCCACCTGAACGTCGACGTGGACCCCGAGGTCCTCGGTGGTGTGCAGGTCCGGATCGGCGACGAGGTCATCAACGGGACCATCGTGGAGCGCCTCGACGAGGTGTCTCGGCGGATGGCCGGCTGACCCAGCCACCAACTCAAGAGCTGCGCACCCGGCGGCCGCACCCCGGACCCGCCGGACCGACAGGTCCGGCCGTGGTCCGGACGACGCTCCGGGAGAACAGCACAAGCACGACGGCGGCCCGAGTTGGGCCGTAAGCGGAAGACGCCGGGGGACGAGCCCCCGGACAGCCGCAAGTAACTTCGGGCCCAACAAGGAGAGCAGGGAACCCAGATGGCGGAGCTCACGATCCGGCCGGAGGAGATCCGGGACGCGCTGGAGAACTTCGTCCAGGCGTACAAGCCGGACGCGGCCTCGCGCGAAGAGGTCGGCACGGTCAGCGATGCCGGTGACGGCATCGCGCACGTCGAGGGCCTGCCCTCGGCGATGGCGAACGAACTGCTGAAGTTCGAGGACGGCACGCTCGGTCTTGCGCTGAACCTGGAAGAGCGCGAGATCGGTGCGGTCATCCTCGGTGAGTTCAGCGGCATCGAGCAGGGCCAGCCGGTGCAGCGCACCGGTGAGGTGCTCTCGGTCGCCGTGGGCGAGGGCTACCTCGGCCGCGTCGTCGACCCGCTGGGCAACCCGATCGACGGCCTCGGCGAGATCGAGACCGAGGGCCGTCGTGCCCTGGAACTGCAGGCCCCCACGGTCATGCAGCGCAAGTCCGTCCACGAGCCGATGGCCACCGGCTACAAGGGCGTCGACGCCATGACGCCGATCGGCCGCGGCCAGCGTCAGCTGGTCATCGGTGACCGTCAGACCGGCAAGACCGCCCTGGCCGTCGACACGATCATCAACCAGCGCGACAACTGGCGTTCCGGCGACCCGAAGAAGCAGGTCCGCTGCATCTACGTCGCCATCGGCCAGAAGGGCTCCACCATCGCGTCGGTGCGCCGCGCGCTGGAGGAGAACGGTGCGCTGGAGTACACCACCATCGTCGCCGCCCCGGCGTCCGACCCGGCGGGCTTCAAGTACCTGGCCCCGTACACCGGTTCGGCCATCGGTCAGCACTGGATGTACCAGGGCAAGCACGTCCTGATCGTCTTCGACGACCTCTCGAAGCAGGCCGACGCCTACCGCGCCGTGTCCCTGCTGCTGCGCCGCCCGCCGGGCCGTGAGGCCTACCCGGGTGACGTCTTCTACCTGCACTCGCGTCTGCTGGAGCGCTGCGCCAAGCTCTCCGACGAGATGGGCGCCGGCTCGATGACCGGTCTGCCGATCGTCGAGACCAAGGCGAACGACGTGTCGGCGTTCATTCCGACCAACGTCATCTCCATCACCGACGGCCAGTGCTTCCTGGAGTCGGACCTCTTCAACGCGAACCAGCGTCCGGCGCTCAACGTCGGTATCTCGGTCTCCCGCGTCGGTGGTTCCGCGCAGCACAAGGCCATGCGCCAGGTCTCCGGCCGGCTCCGCGTGGACCTCGCCCAGTACCGCGAGCTGGAGGCGTTCGCCGCCTTCGGTTCCGACCTGGACGCGGCCTCCAAGGCGCAGCTGGAGCGCGGCAAGCGCATGACCGAGCTGCTCAAGCAGGCCCAGTACGCCCCGTACTCGGTCGAGGACCAGGTCGTCTCCATCTGGGCCGGCACCAACGGCAAGATGGACGACGTCCCGGTCGAGGACATCCGCCGCTTCGAGCGGGAGCTCCTCGACTACCTCCACCGTGAGAAGAAGGACCTCCTGACCAGCATCCGCGAGGGCGCGAAGATGTCGGACGACACCATCGGTGCGGTGTCCGAGGCCATCGACGGCTTCAAGCGGCAGTTCGAGACCTCGGACGGCAAGCTGCTCGGCGAGGACGCCCCGGCCGGCACCGGCAAGTGACGACGGAAGGGACCTGATCCATGGGAGCCAAGCTCCGGGTCTACAAGCGTCGCATCCGTTCCGTCACCGCGACCAAGAAGATCACCAAGGCGATGGAGATGATCGCCGCCTCGCGCGTCGTCAAGGCGCAGCGCCAGGTGGCGGCATCGACGCCGTACGCGAGTGAACTGACCCGCGCGGTGACGGCGGTTGCCACGGGCTCGAACACCCAGCACCCGCTGACGACCGAGGCGGCCAAGCCGGCCCGCGCCGCGCTGTTGCTCATCACGAGCGACCGCGGTCTGGCCGGTGGCTACTCCTCCAACGTCATCAAGGCCGCGGACCTGCTCACCGAGCGGCTCAAGGCCGAGGGCAAGGAGGTCGACGTCTACATCGTCGGCCGCAAGGGCGTGTCGTACTACAACTTCCGCGAGCGCAAGGTCGTGGAAGCGTGGACCGGCTTCACCGACAGCCCGACGTACGCGGACGCGAAGACGGTCGCGGCACCGCTCATCACGGCCGTCCAGCAGGACACCGCCGAGGGCGGCGTGGACGAACTCCACATCGTCTACACCGAGTTCGTCTCGATGATGACGCAGACGGCGATCGACAACCGTCTGCTGCCGCTCAGCCTCGACAAGACGGCGGAGTCGGAGGACGCGCCCAAGGGCGAGGTCCTCCCGCTGTTCGACTTCGAGCCGTCGGCCGAGGACGTCCTGGACGCCCTGCTGCCGCGGTACGTCGAGTCGCGGATCTACAACGCGCTCCTGCAGGCCGCCGCCTCCAAGCACGCCGCCACGCGGCGCGCGATGAAGTCGGCGACCGACAACGCAGAAGAGATCATCAAGTCGCTCTCGCGGCTTGCCAACGCGGCCCGACAGGCCGAAATCACCCAGGAAATCAGCGAGATCGTCGGCGGCAGTGCCGCACTGGCCGACGCGACCGCGGGGAGTGACTGACAACTATGACCACCACTGTTGAGACGGCCGCTGCCACGGGCCGCGTCGCCCGGGTCATCGGCCCGGTCGTCGACGTGGAGTTCCCCGTCGACGCGATGCCGGAGATCTACAACGCGCTGCACGTCCAGGTCGACGACCCGGCCAACCCGGGCGAGAAGCGGACGCTGACCCTGGAGGTCGCGCAGCACCTCGGCGAGGGCCAGGTCCGTGCGATCTCCATGCAGCCCACCGACGGTCTGGTCCGCCAGGCCCCGGTGGTCGACACGGGTGCGGGCATCACCGTCCCGGTCGGCGACATCACCCAGGGCAAGGTGTTCAACACCCTCGGCGAGATCCTGAACGACCCGGAGGCCGCTTCGCAGGTCACCGAGCGTTGGGCGATCCACCGCAAGGCCCCGGCGTTCGACCAGCTCGAGTCGAAGACCGAGATGTTCGAGACCGGCCTGAAGGTCGTCGACCTGCTGACCCCGTACGTCAAGGGCGGCAAGATCGGTCTGTTCGGTGGTGCCGGTGTCGGCAAGACCGTTCTGATCCAGGAAATGATCATGCGTGTGGCGAAGCTGCACGAGGGCGTCTCCGTGTTCGCCGGTGTCGGCGAGCGCACCCGTGAGGGCAACGACCTCATGGACGAGATGGAGGAGGCCGGCGTTCTCGACAAGACCGCGCTGGTCTTCGGCCAGATGGACGAGCCCCCGGGCACCCGTCTGCGCGTGGCCCTGGCCGGTCTGACCATGGCGGAGTACTTCCGCGATGTGAAGAAGCAGGACGTGTTGTTCTTCATCGACAACATCTTCCGCTTCACCCAGGCCGGTTCCGAGGTCTCGACCCTGCTGGGTCGCATGCCCTCGGCCGTGGGTTACCAGCCGAACCTGGCCGACGAGATGGGCATCCTTCAGGAGCGCATCACCTCGACCCGTGGTCACTCGATCACCTCGATGCAGGCGATCTACGTCCCCGCGGACGACCTGACCGACCCCGCGCCGGCCACCACCTTCGCGCACCTGGACGCCACCACCGTTCTGTCGCGTCCGATCTCGGAGAAGGGCATCTACCCGGCGGTCGACCCGCTGGACTCGACGTCCCGCATCCTGGACCCGCGGTACATCGCGCAGGAGCACTACGACACCGCCTCGCGCGTGAAGTCGATCCTGCAGAAGTACAAGGACCTCCAGGACATCATCGCGATCCTCGGCATCGACGAACTCGGCGAGGAGGACAAGCTCATCGTCCACCGCGCCCGTCGCATCGAGCGCTTCCTGTCGCAGAACACCCACGCTGCCAAGCAGTTCACGGGTGTCGACGGCTCGGACGTCTCGCTCGACGAGTCGATCACCGCGTTCAACGCGATCGCCGACGGTGAGTACGACCACTTCCCCGAGCAGGCCTTCTTCATGTGCGGCGGCATCGACGACCTGAAGAAGAACGCCAAGGAGCTGGGCGTCTCCTGACCCCATCGGTCCCGGAGGCGGCCCTGGCCGCCTCCGGCCCGTACGACCACTAGTATTTGACCCAACACCTGCCACACCAGGCAGGTGGAGACCCGAGGAGCCATCGTGGCTGAGCTGCACGTCGAGTTGGTCGCCGCGGACCGTCAGGTCTGGTCCGGCGAGGCCAGCCTGGTCGTCGCGCGCACCCCGTCGGGCGACATCGGCGTCATGCCCGGACACCAGCCGCTGCTCGGCGTGCTGCAGTCGGGCCCGGTGACGATTCGTACGACCGGTGAGAGCGGGGACGGCACCGTCGTCGCCGCAGTGCACGGCGGCTTCATCTCGTTCGCCGACAACAAGCTGTCCCTGCTCGCAGAGGTGGCCGAGCTGTCGGACGAGATCGATGTCCAGCGCGCGGAGCGGGCTCTGGAGCGAGCGAAGTCGGCGGCCGACGCGGCCGCCGAGCGTCGCGCCGATGTCCGGCTGCGTGCGGTGGCGGGCGTTCACTGAGCCCCGTCACCGACGAGATCGATCCTCAGCCGCGGGCTGCCCGGAGTTCCGGAGCGGTCCGCGGCTGAGGCAATGCAGGTGCGTTTCCCTATCCCCGGACTCCACCCGGGGGTACCCCCACAGCGAAGCGAGGAGGTCGGTCGAGATGGTCCTCGCTCTGCTTGTGAGCGGCATCGTCGTGGTACTGGTGCTGCTGGGCCTGTTCGTCTTCGGATTGCGGCGCAGGCTCATCCAGAAGTCCGGGGGGACGTTCGACTGCAGCCTCCGGTGGAACGTGCCGGAGGAGAGCGGCGACCCCAGCGGCAAGGGCTGGATCTACGGGGTCGCCCGCTACAACGGTGACCGGGTGGAGTGGTTCCGGGTCTTCTCGTACGCGCCGCGCCCGCGGCGACTGCTGGAGCGGGCCTCCATCGAGGTGGTCCAGCGGCGCACCCCGCAGGGCGAGGAGGAACTCGCGCTGCTCTCCGACGCCATCGTGCTCACCTGCCGGCACCGCGGGACGCGGCTTGAGCTGGCGATGAGCGAGGACGCGCTGACCGGTTTCCTGGCGTGGCTGGAGGCGGCGCCGCCCGGCCAACGGGTGAACGTGGCCTGAGCGGCGCCGACGCGCCGGCCGGTGCCCGCGGCGTGCGACCCGCCGCCGTCGGGCGGACGCCTCACACGATGACCGGCAGCTTCTCCAGACCGTGGATGATCGTGCTGAAGCGGTAGGTCAGCTCGTCGAGGGCGAGCGCCGGCTTGATGTCCGGGAAGCGCGCCAGGAGACGCCCGAGGGCGATCTCCCCCTCCATCCGGGCCAGGGGAGCGCCGAGGCAGAAGTGCGCGCCGTGGCCGAAGCCGAGGTGACCACCCGCGGGACGGGTGACGTCCAGGCGGTCGGGGTCCGCGAAGCGGCCGGCGTCGCGGTTGGCGGCCAGCAGGGAGACCACGACCAGTTCGCCGGCGGGGATGGTCACGCCGCTGAAGGTGACGGGTTCCGCGGTGGAGCGGAACGTGGCCGTGTTGATCGGCCCGTCGTAGCGCAGGAACTCCTCGATCGCACCGGGCAGCAGCGCGGGGTCGGCCCGCAGGGCGGCGAGCTGGTCGGGGTGGCGCAGCAGCGCGAGGACGGAGTTCCCGATGAGGTTGACGGTGGACTCGTTGCCGGCGACCAGCAGCAGCAACGCCATCGAGATCAGCTCTTCCTCGCTGAGCCGGTCCTCCTCGTCCCGGACCTGCACGAGGCCCGAGAGCAGGTCGTCGGCCGGGCGGGCGCGCTTCTCGGCGAGGAGCGCGCCGAGGAAGGCGAACATCTTCTGGCCGGCCTCGGCGGTCTCGGCGGCGTCCGCCGAGGAGAGCAGGGCGTTGGACCAGTCGGTGAAGACGCCGCGGTCCTCGGGCGGGACGCCCAGCAGGTCGCAGATGACGATGATGGGGAGCGGGAGCGCGAAGGAGGCGAGGAGGTCCACCTCGCTGCCCCGCGGCAGGGCGTCGAGCAGCTCGTCGGTGACTTCTTCGATGCGAGACCGCATCGCGGCGACCGTGCGCGGGGTGAAGGCGCGGTTGACGAGCCGGCGGAGCCGGGTGTGGTCCGGCGGGTCGGTGTTCAGGAGGTTGCCGGACAGCTCGTCGACCCAGCTCTCCCGGGCCTCCTGGCTCACCAGGTGATTGCGCAGGATGCCGTCCACGTCGGACTTGTCGGAGCGCAGCCGTGGATCCGAGAGCGCGGCGCGGACGTCGTCGTAGCGGGTGAGCAGCCAGACCGCTAATCCCTGGGGCAGAACCACCTTCTGCACCGGCGCCTCGTCGCGCATCTTCGCGTACAGGGCGTGCGGATCGCGCAGGCTCTCGGCGGTGAAGGCGTCGGCGTGGGGCAGGGAGCTGTTGCTCATGATGCCTCCGTGAAGTGTCGGACGGCCCACAGGGCCGGAACGCAGGCCGTCAGCCCGGCGGTCGTGCACCGTCGGAGGGATGCGCACCGCATCGTGGCAGCGCGCGTGCGGTGGGGTGACGGGACCTGGGAACGGGCTCCCCGGCGGTGCAGCCCGGTCGGAACATACGGCGGCGGTGTGCTGTGCAATGGCTGGGTATTGCAAACGCAATGGAGTGAGGGCGTCGGGCCTGCCCACCGTACGGCTATGGATCATAGGGCATGGATTCGGCCGCGGAAAGAGGTCGATCAACTTCCTTTACTTGCGGGAGAGTTGGGGAGGCCGGCGGGGTTCGGCCGGGGGGTGGTGAGGTGGTCGAGGGCATCGCGGCGGGGGGCTGAGGGGGTAACTGGCCTGGGGTTTTCGTCAGGCCGCGGACGCCCCGGGCGAGGGGACGGCGCCGGCTGAACGGGCCGGTGGGCCCCCAGGGCTCGGCCGTTCGGCCCTTGCGCGGAACGCCCTCGCGTGGTCAGGATCGCGCCGCATCCGGCGGGGGCCGGCGGGGCCGGCGTGGCGTGGTGACATCAGAGCGTTCATGTGATCGGAAAGTCCTGGCGCAACGGCGGAATCGATGTATAGGCTGCCGGAGCCGGGGTGTTGACCATCCCCCGTGCCTTCGTAGTGCACCACATCGCCAAAGACTTTCAGCTTGAACGAGCTCGTGTGCCAGCGAAAATGGGGGATAGCAGGTGGCTGTGTCGTTCGTGCCAGAAGAAGAGTCCGAGCAGACCCCGGACGTCGCAATCGTCGGTATGGTGGGGAGCTTCCCCGGAGCCACCAGCGTCGGGGAACTCTGGGACCTTCTGCGCACGGGACGCGAGGGATTAACCCACTTCACCGAAGAGGAACTCCTGGCGCACGGGCGGAAATCCGACCTGGTCGCCGATCCGCGCTATGTGCGCTCCCACGGCGTCATACCAGACGTCGACCTCTTCGACACGGCCTTCTTCGAGTTCACCCCCGCCGAGGCCGAGATCATCGACCCTCAGCAGCGGCTTTTCCTGCAACATTGCCATGCCGCACTGGAGGACGCGGGGTACGACCCGTCCCGTTTCCCGGGACTCATCAGCGTGTATGCCGGCGCGGCCATCAACACGTACCTCCAGAACAACGTCCTGCCGAACGTGGACCAGACCACGACGTCCAACCACTTCGCCGTCATGGTCGGCAACGACAAGGACTACCTGGCGACCCGGGTCGCGTACAAGCTGGACCTCAAGGGCGCCGGCTACACCGTGCAGACCGCCTGCTCCACCTCGCTGGTGGCCATCCACCTCGCCTGCCAGGGGCTGGTCAACGGCGAGTGCGACATGGCGCTGGCCGGCGGGGTGACCGTCAAGCTTCCGCAGGAGAAGGGGTACCTGTACGAAGAGGGCGCCATCCTGTCCAAGGACGGCCACGTACGGGTCTTCGACGCCGGCGCCAGCGGGACGGTGCTGGGCAACGGGGTGGGTGTCGTGGTGCTCAAGCTGCTGCGCGACGCGCTCGCCGACGGCGACACCGTGCACGCGGTGATCAAGGGCACGGCGACCAACAACGACGGCTCGCTGAAGGTCAGTTACGCCGCGCCGGGCAAGGACGGGCAGGCCGCGGTCGTCGCCGAGGCGCACGCCGTCTCCGGAATCGACCCCGAGACGATCGGTTACGTCGAGGCGCACGGCACCGGCACCCGCTTGGGCGACCCGGTCGAGGTTTCCGCACTCAGTCAGGCATTCCGTGCGGCCACCGACCGAAAGGGCTTCTGCGGCATCGGCTCGGTAAAGTCCAATCTTGGACATCTTGATGCCGCCGCGGGCGTCACCGGAGTCATCAAGACCGCCCTCATGCTGCGCCACAAGGCGCTGGCCCCCACCATCAACTTCGATCGCCCCAACCCGGAAATCGACTTCGCGAACAGCCCGTTCCGGGTGGTCGACGAGTTCCGCCCGTGGGAAAGCGACGGCATTCCGCGCCGGGCCGGGGTCAGTTCGTTCGGCATCGGCGGCACGAATGCCCACGCGATCCTCGAAGAGGCACCGGAAGGCGTTCCCGCCGATCCCGGAGCGCCGGCGAACCTATTCGTCCTGTCGGCGAAGACCGCCACCGCGCTCGACGCGATGACCAGGAATGTGGCGGGTCACCTGCGGGCCCATCCGGATCTCTCCGCGGCCGATGCGGCCTTTACGTTGGCGGTCGGTCGACAGCAGTATCCGCACCGTCGCGCGGTGCTCTCCCATGGCGATGCCGGAGCTGCTGCGGAAGCCTTGGAAGCCGCTTTGCAGAAGGATTCCGAGGCGGCCGGGAATTCCGTGCCGAAGCCGGTGCGCACGGCAATTCCGCTGCATTTCGTCTTCCGGGGCGAGCTGGCCGATGCGGAGGACCTCGCCGCCGAACTTTGCGCAAGTGAAGAACCCTTCAAGAGGTACTACCAGGCCGCTCGGCGGGCCGGGGCGGGCAAGCGGGGCGCGGCCGGTACGGGCTTCGCGGTGCAGTACGCCCTCGGCCGGGTGTGGCTGGAGCGGGGTCTGGTGCCCGCCGTCGCGTACGGGCAGGGGCCGGGTGGGTTGGCCGCGGCGTGCGTGGCGGGTTCGCTCACGCTCAAGGACGCGATGGCGCTGCTGGACCAGGGCCGGGGTGCCGTGGACGCGTTCGTGCAGGGGCCCCAGGAAGGACGCCCCGAGGGGCGGCGCAGGCCGCGGTTCGCGGTGAAGTCGCTTGTCGCACAGGGGCGTTCGGCGGACGACGGGGCCGCGGTGGTGCTGGAGGCGAGCGCGGAGGCGCCGCTGGAGACCGTGCGTCGGGTGTGGCTGGCCGGCGGCACCGTCGACTGGTCCGGGCACTTCGCCGACCAGCGACGCCGGCGGATCTCCCTGCCCACCTACCCCTTCGAGGGTCGGCGCGTCTGGATGGACGAGCCCGTGCACGCGGCCGGGTCGGCCGAGGGGACAAGTGCGCCCGCTGTCGGGGCTGTTGCGGGTGGGTTGCATCCGTTGGTGGATGCGAATGTGTCGTCGTTGTTTGAGCAGCGGTATGTGGCCAGGCGGGATGGGGGTGA
>NZ_JBJMAB010000015.1:0-163450 GCF_045799175.1 Streptomyces sp. VTCC 41912 | reverse complement strand
TGGAGACGGGGTATCAACATATCTGGCGTTGACTTTTGGCACGCTGTTGAGTTCTCAAGGAACGGACGCTTCCTTTGGATTCCCTCTCGGGTTTCCGCCGGGCGCTTCCCTTCGGTGTTTCACACTCTATCAGGGCTTTTCCGGCTTTCGGACCACCGCTTTTCTGCAAGCATGCAGAAGCGCATGATTCGAGAATCTGGATCATGTCTCTGAGGAGTGCCGCCCACTCAGTCGGTCGCGTCGAAGCGCTTCCTGGCTGTCCGGGGCAGATCTCAGACAGTACAGGGGCCGGGTGGGCGAGGCAAATCGATTCCGCGCTGAGATGGGGGCACAACTGGGCTCTGTCATGCGGAACCGTCAGTTCTTATGACTTACGCTTCTCAACGGTGCGCCGTCCGGGACAGGCAGTGACGGCGGCCTGATGAATCTTCACCCGGGAGGTTTCCCATGACCACCGTGACGTCCCCTCTTGCAGGACGCGCAATCGGGCTCGCGGCAGTGCCGGACCCCGTCTTCTCCGGCGCGATGGTGGGTCCCGGTACCGCCATCGACCCGGTCCGTGAACCGTCGGCGGCGGTTTCGCCCGTGGACGGCGTCATCGTCTCCCTGCACCCGCACGCGTTCGTCGTCGTGGACGGCGAAGGGCACGGTGTGCTGACGCACCTCGGCATCGACACCGTCCAGCTCAACGGCGAGGGCTTCGAGCTGCTGGTGAACAAGGGCGACACCGTCACCCGCGGGCAGGCCGTCGTGCGCTGGAACCCGGCCGCGGTCGAGGAGGCCGGCAAGTCGCCGGTGTGCCCGGTCGTCGCGCTGGAGGCGACTGCGGACTCGCTCGGCGAGGTGCGCGAGGACGGCGACATCAAGGCCGGCGACGCGCTCTTCTCCTGGCAGTAGCAGCAGCCGGACGCCGTCGCGAGACGGCAGGTACGACATCCACCGCGGCGGCCGGGCCCGCCGCAACGACCGGAGACGGGTGACATGGAGACAACGCTGCGGGGCGTCGGCGTGAGCCACGGCGTGGCCATCGGCGAGGTGCGGCACATGGGGACGGCGGTGCTGGAGCCGCCGGCCAAGCAGATTCCCACGGAGGAGGCGGAGCGCGAGCAGGGGCGCGCCCGCCAGGCCGTGGAGGCTGTGGCCGCCGATCTGATCGCGCGGGGCAACCTGGCGGGTGGCGAGGCCCAGCACGTGCTGGAGGCCCAGGCCATGATGGCCCAGGACCCCGAGCTGATGGCCGACGTCGAGCGGCGGATCGCCGTGGGCAGCACGGCCGAGCGCGCAGTGTACGACGCGTTCGCCGCGTACCGGGCGCTGCTGGCCGGTGCGGGCGAGTACCTGGCGGGTCGGGTGGCCGACCTCGATGACGTGCGGAACCGGATCGTGGCGCGGCTGCTGGGTGTGCCGATGCCGGGCGTGCCGGACAGCGACGAGCCGTACGTGCTGATCGCGCGGGACCTGGCGCCGGCCGACACCGCGCTGCTGGACCCGGCGCTGGTGCTCGGGTTCGTGACCGAAGAGGGCGGGCCGACCAGCCACAGCGCGATCCTCGCGCGGGCGCTGGGAGTGCCGGCCGTGGTGGCGCTGCCGGGTGCCGGTGAGCTCGTCGAGGGCACCGTGATCGCGGTGGACGGCAGCACCGGTGAGGTCTTCGTCAACCCGAGCGACGAGAAGCGGGCCGAGCTGACGCGGGCGGCGGAGCAGCGGAAGGCGGCGCTGGCGGCGTCGTCCGGTCCGGGTGCCACGTCCGACGGGCACAAGGTGCCGCTGCTGGCGAACGTCGGTGGGCCGGCGGACGTGCCGGCGGCGGTGGAGGCCGGTGCGGAGGGCGTCGGGCTGTTCCGGACCGAGTTCCTGTTCCTGGACGACAGCAAGCAGGCGCCGTCGGAGGAGAAGCAGGTCGAGGCGTACCGGAAGGTGCTGGAGGCCTTTCCGGAAGGGCGCGTGGTGGTGCGCGTGCTGGACGCGGGGGCGGACAAGCCGCTGGACTTCCTGACGCCGGCGGACGAGCCGAACCCGGCGCTGGGCGTGCGGGGTCTGCGGACGCTGTTGGACCACCCCGAGGTGCTGCGGACGCAGTTGTCGGCGTTGGCCAAGGCCGCCGAGGGGCTGCCGGTCTACCTTGAGGTCATGGCCCCGATGGTGGCGGACCGGATCGACGCCAAGGCGTTCGCGGATGCCTGCCGGGAGGCCGGGCTGCAGGCGAAGTTCGGCGCGATGGTGGAGATTCCGTCGGCGGCGCTGCGGGCGCGGTCGATCCTTCAGGAGGTGGAGTTCCTGTCGCTGGGCACCAACGACCTGGCGCAGTACACCTTCGCGGCGGACCGGCAGGTGGGCGCGGTGTCGCGGCTCCAGGACCCGTGGCAGCCGGCGTTGTTGGACCTCGTGGCGGTTTCGGCCGAGGCCGCGAAGGCCGAGGGCAAGAGCTGTGGCGTGTGCGGTGAGGCGGCCTCCGATCCGCTGTTGGCGTGCGTGCTGACGGGTCTGGGGGTCACCAGCCTGTCGATGGGTGCGGCGTCGCTCCCCTACGTGCGGGCGACGCTGGCCAAGCACACGCTGGCGCAGTGCGAGCGGGCGGCGGCCGCGGCGCGGGCCGCGGACACTGCTGCGGATGCCCGGGCGGCCGCGCAGGCGGTGCTCTCCGGGGAGTGATCCGGGCGGCGCACCGCGCCGTGTGAGGTGCTTCGGGACGGCCGTCCCGCCTGGTGGCGGGGCGGCCGTTTCGCGTGTCTGCGGGGTGCCTGCGGTGGGGTCAGGGGTGGCAGTGCGGGCCGGGTGGGGGTGGCAGGGGCAGGCCGGTGGCGTAGTCGACGTGGTGCTCGGGCGGGATGGGTTCGTCGGTTTCGGGGTCGGTGCAGTAGGCGTCGAAGATCTCGGCGGCGCTGAGGGGGGTGGGCCAGGCGTCGCGCAGGCGCCAGCCGCGGACGGTGGCGGGGGTGGCGCCTCGGGTGGGGGTGGTGCGGCAGACGAGGGCGCCGGGGGCGGGCCGGGCCAGGGCGGCGGCGAGGACGGTGCAGAAGGCGAGCGTCTCGGACTCGGGCAGGCGTGGTGGGGTGCCGTCGGGGCCGGTGGTGGCGAGGAGGTAGGCGCGGAGTGGGCCGGTGGTGTCGGGGAGGGTGCAGACGAGGTGGTGGGTGCCGTCCCCGAGGGCGGTGAGGAGGTGGTGGAGGGCGGTGGTGGCGCGGGTGAACGCCGCGTGGGCGAGGTCGTGGCCGCATGCGGTGCAGCGGCCGGCGCGGGCCAGCAGGGCGGTGGCGCGGTCCCAGGAGGCGCGGCGGGCCGCTTCCTCGGTGAGTAACGGCAGGAGGCGGTCGAGCGGGGTGCCGTCGTAGGCGAGGGTGGCGCCGGTGCGGGCGACGGCGGCGGTGTAGCGGCTGCGGCTGCGGGGGTCGTCGGGGTCGAGGTCGTGGTCGGTGCAGTAGTGGGCGTAGGCGGTCGGGTCGAAGAGGCAGAGGGTGGTGTGCACGCCCTCGGCGGCGAGGGTGTGCAGCAGGCCCTCCAGTTGTCGGAGGTAGCCGCGGTGGTCGTGGAAGGGGAAGGTGCGGTAGCGGCGCATGGCGGCGAAGTCCCGGGCGTCGGCGAGGACGGCGGCGGTGGTGGGGAGGTCGCGGCGGAGCGGGTGGCCGGCGGGGTGGTGGGTGGGGCGGGTGGTGGGTGTCATGACTCCCCCTCGGTGGGTGCGTGGTGCGGTCGTCACTGGTCGGACGATCCATGTCACCGAGAGTAATCGGGGGGTCTGACAACGGCGGGCGGGGCCGTTCGGGCGTGGGTGGGCCCGGCGCCGGGCGGGGGCCGCCGGCGCCGGGGCGGGGTCACTTGGCGCGGTCGGCGGCGATCCGCTCGTAGAAGCGGAGGATTTCGAGGTTGTCCACGGAGCCGGGGTTGACGGCTTTTTCGAGGGGGGTGCCGGCCAGGAGGCGTTTGACCGGGACCTCGATGCGCTTGCCGGTGAGGGTGTGCGGGACGCCGGGGGCTTCGATGATCTCGTCGGGGACGTGGCGGGGTGAGAGTTGTGTGCGGATGGTGCGCTTGATGCGGTCGCGCAGGTCGTCGTCCAGGGTGGCGTCGGGGGCGAGGTGGACGAAGAGCGGCATCCAGTAGCCGCCGTCGGGGAGTTCGAGGCCGATGACGAGGGATTCGCGGATCTCGGGGAGGCGTTCGACGACCTCGTAGATGTCGGCGGAGCCCATCCGGACGCCCTGGCGGTTGAGGGTGGAGTCGGAGCGGCCGTGGATGACGACGCTGCCGCGGGAGGTGACGGTGATCCAGTCGCCGTGCCGCCAGACGCCGGGGTAGGTGTCGAAGTAGCTGTCGTGGTAGCGGGTGCCGTCGGGGTCGTTCCAGAACCGGGTGGGCATGGACGGCATGGGGTTGGTGACGACCAGTTCGCCGACTTCGTCGATGACCGGCTTGCCCTGGGGGTCCCACGCCTGGAGGTCGGTGCCCAGGCAGGCGGCCTGGAGTTCGCCGATGTGGACGGGGAGGGTGGGGACGGCGCCGGCGAAGCAGCTGCAGACGTCGGTGCCGCCGCTGACGGAGGCGGTCCACAGGTCGGTGCCGGTTTCGGCGAAGGTGTCGTGCAGCCAGCGGAAGCCGTCGGGCGGGAGCGGGGAGCCGGTGGTGGCGACGCAGGTGACGGTGGAGAGGTCGAGGTCGCGGGCGGGGTGCAGGCCGGCCTTGCGGCAGGCCATCACGTAGGCGGCGGAGGTGCCGAAGACGGTGGTGCGGGTGGCGGCGGCGACCTGCCACTGGGCGGCGGTGTCGGGGTGGCCGGGGCTGCCGTCGTACAGGACGATCGTGGAGCCGGCGAGGAGGCCGCCGACGAGGAAGTTCCACATCATCCAGCCCGTGGACGTGTACCAGAAGAAGCGGTCGTCGGGGCCGAGGTCGCAGTGCAGGCCGGTCTGCTTGAGGTGTTCGAGGAGGATGCCGCCCTGGGACTGGACGATGGCCTTGGGCAGGCCGGTGGTGCCGGAGGAGTACAGGACCCACAGCGGGTGGTCGAAGGGGACCTGGGCGAAGTCCGGTTCGGTGGCGTCCGAGGTCAGCTCGGACCAGTCGAGGGCCCCTTCGGGGGCGGGGGTGCCGAGCAGGGGGACGTGGACGACGGCGCGCAGTGTGGGCAGTTCGGCGCGGAGTTCGGCGACGGTGTCGCGGCGGTCGTGTTCCTTGCCGCCGTAGCGGTAGCCGTCGACGGTGAACAGGACGACCGGTTCGACCTGTTGGAAGCGGTCCAGGACGCTGCGGGCGCCGAAGTCGGGGGCGCAGGAGGTCCACACGGCGCCGACCGCGGCGGTGGCCAGGAGGGCGACCACGGCCTCGGGGACGTTGGGGAGGTAGCCGCTGATGCGGTCGCCGGGGCGGACGCCGAGGCGGCGCAGGGCGGCGGCCAGGGAGCCGACCTGGCCGCGGAGCTCGGTCCAGGTGACGGCGGCCGGCTGGTGGCGCTCGTCGACGTGGAGCAGGGCGGGGGCGTCGGCGCGGGCGGGGTCCTCGGCGGCGCGCAGGGCGTGCTCGGCGTAGTTGAGGGTGGCTCCGGGGAACCAGCGGGCGCCGGGCATCGCGGGGTCGGCCAGGACCGTGTCGTAGGGGGTGCCGAAGCGGACGTCGAACCATGCGGCGACGGCCTGCCAGAAGGTCGGGAGGTGGTCGACGGACCAGCGGTGCAGGGCGGCGTAGCTGGCCGCGGGGTCGCCGGGGGTGGGGGCGGGTGCGCCGTGGTGGGTGGCGGCCCAGGTGTGGAAGCGGGTGACCTGTGCGCCGGCGATCCGGTCCGGGCCGGGCTGCCAGAGCGGCTCCGGTGCCGGGTGTGCGGCGGAGTGCGGGGCGGTGGTCATGATGCGGCTCCTGGCAGGTACGCGGCGTGGGCGGCGGTCCCGCGCGGTGGTGGGGGTCTCCCGGCGGTGCGCGTGACCGGCTTGCCTGGACGATGCCACGTGATCGACTCGGGCACCAGGGTGGACCGGCAGATTCGGGGGTGGCGGGGGTCTGCGTGCGCGGGGCGGTTCCGGCCAGGTGCGGGGGCGGGGCGGGGCGCGGGAGGTGGCCGGCTCGCCCGTGCGCAGGTGAACGGCAGTTGAACGGTTCCCGCCGGGTGGGTCGTCAATGGCAGGCTGACCGGCATGGACGGGCGTGATCTGGTGCGGTCGGTACGGATGGTCAGGGCGGTCGGGGCGGTGCAGGGGCTGCGGTCCGTGCGTGCGGCGTGGCGGCGGAGCAGAGCGGATGCGCGGGCGCTTCCGCGGCGGGGTGCGGAGCGGGCGCGGGTGCCGGGTGAGGCGCGTGGGGCGGAGCGGTTGCCGGGTGGCGGGGTGATGCACTTCGCGCGGTCGTCGCTGCGGGTGCGGGTGGCGGCGGGCGGTGCGGTGTTCTGCGGCTGGGACGGGGCCGGGCCGGAGCCGTCGTACGCGTTGGCCGGGGCGTGTCCGGCGGTGGATCCGCGGGCGGTGCTGGAGCCGGACAC
Organism: Streptomyces sp. VTCC 41912; assembly: GCF_045799175.1. Taxonomy (NCBI): domain Bacteria; kingdom Bacillati; phylum Actinomycetota; class Actinomycetes; order Kitasatosporales; family Streptomycetaceae; genus Streptomyces; species Streptomyces sp. VTCC 41912. Next base: position 156,987 of record NZ_JBJMAB010000015.1, on the reverse strand, counting down.
GGAGGGCGGCTGGCGGATCGTCTCGGAGCGGGTGCTGGTGGTGGTGTCGCGGTTCGGTGCGGTGGAGGTGCGCACGCCGGGTGGGGCGCTGTTGCGGCGGGAGCTGCCGCCGCGCTGGTGGCACCGGGTCGCGGACCACGCGCCGGACGGGGGTGGCGAGGCGGCCGGAGGCGGTGCGGCCGGGGGCGAGGCGGCGGAGGAGGCCGTGGAGCCGGACGGGCGGCCCGCGGGGGCGGTGACGTCGCGGTGGGTGCAGCGGGCGGAGGTGGCGGCGGACGCGCGGTTCTTCGGGCTGGGCGGCCGGTCGGCCGGGCCGCGGTTGCGGGACGGGACGTACCGGCTGTGGAACGCCGATCCGGGCGGCGCGTTCGGGCCGGGGGACGATCCGCTGTACCTGACGATGCCGGTGCAGTTGGTGGTGGCCGACGCGGGGACGCACCTGGTGTTCCACGACAACTCCTGGGACGGCCGGGTGGCGTTGCAGGAGGGCGTGGAGGGCGCCGGTTCGGGGCACGACCGGCCGGGCACCTGCGAGGTGCGGATGGACGGCGGGCCGCTGCGCTACTGGGTGCTGGCGGGGACGCCGGCCCGGGTGTTGCAGGGGTGGACGGCGCTGACCGGTGCGCCGGCGCTGCCGCCCCGTTGGGCGTTGGGGTACCAGCACGCCCGGTGGGGGTTCGGCGGTGCGGACGAGGTGCGGCGCGTGGTGGCGGGCTACCGGGAGCGGGGGCTGCCGCTGTCCGCGGTGCATCTGGACATCGACCACTACGACGGGCACCGGGTGTTCACCGTGGACCGGGAGCGGTTTCCGGATCTTCCGGGGTTGGCCGGGGAGTTGCGGGCCGCGGGGGTGCGGTTGGTGTCGATCGTCGATCCGGCGGTGAAGGCGGAGCCGGGCAACGCGGTGTACGACGGCGGGGCGGCGGTGGACGCGTTCGTGCGGGACGCGCAGGGGCAGCTGGTGCGGGGGGAGGTGTGGTCGGGCGAGTCGGTGTACCCGGACTTCACCGATCCGCGGGTGCGCAAGTGGTGGGGGGCGCTGTACGCGGAGCGGCTGGCGCAGGGCTTCGCCGGGGTGTGGCACGACATGAACGAGCCGGTGTCGTTCGCGGCCTTCGGGGAGGCGACGCTGCCCCGGTCGGCGCGGCACGACCTGGAGGGGCACGGTGGTGACCACCGGGAGGCGCACAACGTCTACGGGTTGGCGATGGCGCAGGCGGCCTTCGAGGGGCTGTGCGAACTGCGGCCCGGGGAGCGGCCGTTCCTGTTCTCCCGGTCGGGCTGGGCGGGGCTCCAGCGGTACGGGGGGACGTGGTCGGGGGACGTGGCGACCGGGTGGCCGGGGCTGCGGGCGTCGTTGTCGCTGGTGTTGGGTCTGGGGTTGTGCGGGGTGCCGTACAGCGGGCCGGACGTGGGCGGGTTCTCGGGGGTGCCGTCGCCCGAGCTGTATCTGCGGTGGTTCCAGTTGGGGGCGTACCTGCCGCTGTTCCGTACGCATTCGGCGTTGTGGGCGGGGCGGCGGGAGCCGTGGGAGTACGGGGCGGAGGTGCTGGCGCACGCGGGGGCGGCGCTGCGGGAGCGGACCCGGCTGTTGCCGTACTTCGTGACGTTGGGGCAGTTGGCGCGGCTGTCGGGGGCGCCGTACGTGCGGCCGGTGTGGTGGAGTTCGCCGCGGGACCGGGCGTTGCGGGACTGTACGGACGCGTTCTTGTTGGGGGACGCGCTGTTGGTGGCGCCGGTGTTGGAGGCGGGGGCGGTGCGGCGGGCGGTGCGGGTGCCGCGCGGCCGGTGGTACGACACCGCGACCGGGCGGGCCTACGACGGGCCGGGGCGGGTGTGGGTGGAGGCGCCGCTGTCCCGCATTCCGGTGTTGGCGCGGGCCGGTGCCGTGCTGCCGGTGACGGGGGCGGACGGCGGGACGGAGTTGGAGGCGTGGGCGCCGGCGGTCGGACGTACGGGCGGTGGGGTGGTGGTGCCGGACTGCGGGGACGGCTGGCGGCGGCCTGAGGTGGAGCGGTTCACCAGCCGGTGGGAGGGCGGTCGGGTGGTCGTGGAGCGGCGGGACGGGAGCCCGGTGGGGTATCCGGTGCGGGTGCGGGGGCTGCCCGGGGAGGACGCGGGGGCGGTAGACGGGTAACGGGCGTGCGGGGTCGGCCCGTTGGGCGGGGCGGAGGGGTGTGGGGGCTGGCGGTCGGCGAGGGGGTTCCCCGTGACCGCCGCGCCTGGTAGACGAGGGGGCATGCCGAGACTTGCTGCCGCCTGGCGCGGCCTGGCCGCCGCTGCCGCCGCCCTGCTGACCGTCGCCCTCGTCCCGTCGCACGCGGCGGCGGGGCCCGCCGCCGCGCCGTCCTCGCACCCCGCCGGCGCCGGCGATCCCAGGGCGCCGCGGGAGTTCGTGGCGCTGCGCGACGTCGATCCCACGATCATCCAGGAGATCCGGTACGCCACGCCGCACGATTTCATGGGCGTACCGGTGGCGGGGTACCGCGAGCCGCTGTGCCTGCTCACCCGGGACGCGGCGCGGGCGTTGCACCGGGCGCAGGTCGGTTTCCTGCGGCGCGGCTACTCCCTCAAGGTGTACGACTGCTACCGCCCGCAGCGGGCCGTGGACCACTTCGTGGCCTGGGCGAAGGACCTGTCGGACCAGCGGATGAAGGCGGAGTTCTATCCGCGGGTGGACAAGTCGGTGCTGTTCCGGGACGGGTACATCGCGGAGAAGTCCGGTCACAGCAGGGGCAGTACGGTCGATCTGACGCTGGTCAGGCTGCCGGCGGTGCCGACCCGGCCGTATGTGCCCGGGGAGCCGCTGACGTCGTGCTTCGGGCCCAAGGCGAGCCGTTTCCCGGACAATTCCCTGGACATGGGGACCGGGTTCGACTGTTTCGACACTCTCGCGCACACCCTCGATCCGCGGATAACGGGGACGCAGCGGGCCCATCGGCTGCTGTTGAAGGCGGGGCTGGAGGAGGCCGGGTTCGTGAACTACGCGGACGAGTGGTGGCACTACACGTTCTCGCCGGAGACGTTCCCGGACACCTACTTCGATTTCCCGATCGCCCGGAGTTCGCTGGAGCGTCGCTGAATCCCGGGTGTCCGCCCGGGTGCACTTCCGTGTGGGGTGCCGGGGGCGGTGCCGGCGGGCGTCCTCACAGGCGTCCGCCGGCCGGGTCCGAGGAGAGCCGCTGGGCGGCGTAGACGGGGATCACCGAGAGGGCGATGAGGACGGTGGCGACGACGTCCACGACCGGGGCCTGGTTGGGGCGGGCGAGGTTCTCGTAGATCCAGATCGGCAGGGTCTTGGTGCCGGCGCCGGCGGTGAAGGTGGTCACCACCACCTCGTCGAAGGAGAGCGCGAAGGCCAGCAGGGCACCCGCGAACAGGGCCGGGGCGAGCGCGGGGAGGGTGACGTGGCGGAGGGTCTGCCAGGGGCGGGCACCGAGGTCGGCGGAGGCCTCGGCGAGCGACGGGGCGATCCGGCGCAGCCGGGCGGCGACGTTGTTGAAGACGATGACGACGCAGAAGGTCGCATGGCCGACGATGACGGTGAACAGGCCGAAGCCGATGCCCAGGGGTGCGAGGACGGTGCGGAACGCGGCGTTGAGGGCGATGCCGGTGACGATGCCGGGCAGCGCGAGCGGCAGCACGAGCAGGAACGACACCGTCTGCCGCCCGAAGAAGCGGTGGCGGTGGACGGCGAAGGCGGCGAGGCTGCCGAGGACCAGGGCCACCGCGGTGGCGCCCAGGCCGGCCCGCAGTGAGGTGGCGAGCGCGTCGCGGGCGCCGGCGGTGTGGAGGGCGCGCGCCCACCACTCGCCGGTGAGCGCGGGCGGCGGCCAGGCGAACGACCGGTCGGCGTTGACGGAGTTCAGCACGACCAGGAGCAACGGGAGGTGGATCAGGGCGAGGCCGGCTGCGGTCACGGCGCCGAGCACGGCACGGGCGGTGCGTGACAGGTGCACCGGGCCTCCTGGGGGCTAGAGCTGGTCGAGCGCGCCGGCCCGGCGGACGGCGGCGAGGTAGCCGACGACGAGGGCGACGGGGACGGTGGACAGTGCGGCGGCGAGCGGCAGGTCGAGGGTGACCTGGGAGGCGATGACGTTGCCGAGGAGTTGGGTGCGGCCGCCGACGATCTGGGCGGTGAGGTAGTCGCCGAGGCTGAGCGAGAAGGTGAAGACCGAGCCGGCCAGGAGGGCGGGGCGGACGGTGGGGGCGATCACCGAGCGGAGGGTGCGCAGGGTGCCGGCGCCGAGGTCGGCGGAGGCTTCGAGATGGTGGACGGGCAGCCGCTCCAGGGCGGCGTGCACCGGCAGGATCATGTACGGCAGCCAGAGGTAGGCGAGCACGATGACCACGGCGGTGGTGCCGTAGCCGGGGCCGCGCAGGCCGAACGGGGCGAGGGCGGCGTTGATCAGGCCGTGGTCGCTGAGCAGTACGCGCCAGGCGTACGCCTTGACCAGGTAGCCGGCCCACAGCGGGGTGAGGACGGCGACCAGGAGGGCTCGGCGCAGTCGGCCGGTGGCGATCCGGGCCGTGAAGTAGGCCATGGGGAGGGCCAGCAGGGCGTCGAGGAAGGTGACCGCGAGGGCGATGCCGACGGTGCGGACGGCGACGGTGCGGTAGACGGGGGTGGTGAGCAGTTCGTGGAAGTTGTCGGGGGTCCAGGTGTGGAGGACGTCGGAGGTGAAGGGGTCGGTGGTCCAGAAGGCGGAGAGGAGGAGGACGGCGAGGGAGCCGAGGTAGGCGAGGACCAGCCAGAGGAGGGGCGGGGCGAGGAGGGCCGCGAGCCGGCCCCGGTGGCGGGGTGCGGGGGCCATCGCGGTGGGCCGGGTCAGCCCTTGATCTCCGTCCAGGCGCGGGTCCACTGGGCGTAGTCGGTGCAGGTGGTGTCGGTGCGGCCGTCGAGGCACTGGCGGGTGGGCGTGGTCCAGAAGTGCACGCGGCGGTAGTAGTTCTCGTCGTCGGCGTGGTAGATGGCGCAGTGGTGCGGGTCGGTGGTTTCCCGGCATGCCTTGGCGTTGGCGGGGGCTTCGCCGAAGTAGCTGGCGACCTGGGCGTTGACCTTGGGCGAGACGATCCAGTTGAGCCATTTGTAGGCGCAGTTGGGGTGGGCGGCCTTGGCGGAGATCATCCAGGTGTCGGACCAGCCGGTGGCGCCTTCCTTGGGGAGGACGGCCTTCACCGGGGCCTTTTCGGCGAGGGCGGTGTTGGCGATGACCTGCCAGGCGTCGCCGATGACGCTGTCGCCGCTCTTGAAGGCGGTGACTTCCTTCTGGTAGTCGCTCCAGTATTCACCGACGCTGCGTCGTTGCTTCTTCAAAAGGGCGACGGCGGCGGCGAGTTGGGTCTGGTCGAGCGCGTAGGGGTCCTTGATGCCGAGGGCCGGCTCGGTCTTCATGAGGTAGAGGGCGGCGTCGGCGATGTGGATGGGCGAGTCGTAGGCGGTGACCTTGCCGGGGTATTTGGCGGCGTCGTCGAAGACGGCCTTCCAGGAGTCGGGGGCCGGGGTGACCCGGTCGGTGCGGTACATGAGGAGGTTGGCGCCGCGGCCGTGCGGGATGCCGTACATCTGCCCGTTGCGGGAGTTGAACGGCCGCATCTTCAGGCCGCTGAAGATGTCCCGGTAGTTGGGGACGAGGTCGGTGTTGACGGGGGCGACGTCCTTGGCCGCGATCAGGCGCAGGGTGGCGTCGCCGGACGCGGAGACGGTGTCGTACTGGCCGGTCTTCATCAGTGCGACCATCTCGTCGGAGGTGCCGGCGACCTTGGTGTTGACCTTGCAGCCGGTGCTCTTCTCGAAGGGGTGCACCCAGTCGGCCTTGGGATCGTTGGAGCCGTCCTCGGCGTATCCGGCCCAGGCGATGATGTCGACCCGGCCCTCCCCCTTGCCGACGCTGCGCTGCGCGGTGGCACCTTGGCCACCGGTGCCGCTGCCGCAGGCCGTGGCGAGCAGCAGTGTGCCGATCCCCATCGAGGCGGTCCAGAACTTCGCGTTGCGCATGCCGAACTCTCCCGTCGCACCCGACCGTCGGTCCCCGTCAGTATCCGGATGACGACGGTCCGCCACCAGAGGGCCTCACCGGGATGTCACTCCGGCAGCCGGCGGGCGTCGTCGGTGCGCCACAGCACGTGGACGCCGGCGCCGGGGCCGGCGGCGTCGGGCAGTGCGGAGGTGTTCAGGTGCAGCACGGTGAGTTCGTCGCCGTCGGGGTCGGGGCGGACGGTGAAGCGGGTGTGGGCGCCGGCGTGGGCGATACCGGTGATCCGGCCGGGGGTGGTCCGCTCGCCCGGTCGGGGGATGGCGTCCGGGGTGCCGGGGACGGCGATGCGGAGGCGTTCGGGGCGGATGCTGTAGGTGCCGGGTGCGCCCATGAGGCGGACCGCGGTGGCGTCGCGGACCAGGTTGGTGGTGCCGACGAAGGCCGCGACGAAAGCGGTGGCCGGGCGGTCGTAGAGGTCCCGGGGCGGGCCGGTCTGGACGAGCCGGCCGTGGTCGAGGACGGCGAGCCGGTCGCTGAGGGTGAGGGCCTCCTCCTGGTCGTGGGTGACGAGGAGGAAGGTGACGCCGGTGGCGCGCTGGAGGCGGGCCAGTTCGCGCTGCAGTTCGTGGCGGAGCCGGCGGTCGAGGGCGGCCAGTGGTTCGTCGAGGAGCAGGAGGGCGGGGCGGTCGATCAGGGCGCGGGCCAGCGCGACGCGCTGTCGTTGACCGCCGGAGAGCTGGGCGGGGCGGTGCCGGGCGTGGTCGTCGAGTTGGACGGTGTGCAGGGCTTCGCGGGCCCTGGCGAGCCGTTCGGCCTTCCGTACGCCGCGGACGGTGAGCGCGTAGGCGACGTTCTGCTCCACGGTCATGTGCGGGAAGAGCGCGTAGTCCTGGAAGACGGTGTGGACGTCACGGCGGCTGGGCGGGAGGGCGGTGACGTCCCGGCCGGCGAGGTCGATCCGGCCGGCGGTGGGGTGTTCGAAGCCGGCGATGAGGCGCAGCAGGGTGGTCTTGCCGGAGCCGGACGGGCCGAGGAGCGAGAAGAACTCACCCTGCTCGATGGTGAGTTCGGCGGCGTCGAGGGCGCGGACGGTGCCGGTCGTCCGGCTGGTGTAGTCCTTGGTGAGGGCGGTGAGTCGGACCGCGGGGGTGCCCGGGGCAGCCTCGGGGTGCGGGGGGTGGCCGTCGGTGCGGGCGGCTTCGGTCACGGGCGGGCCCTCTCGTGAGCGGGGTGAGCGCGCCGGTGACTGTACCGGCGTTACGCGTCGGCAGGGAGGACGCCATCGTGACTGACGAGGCGTCGAAGGTGGGCGCGACGGCCCGGCCGCACCCCGACCGCGGCACGCTCCGGAAGGATGTGTGAACAGTGCGTGAACGCGCCGGCGCCGGTGTCCCGGGAGGGGCATCCTGCTGCTCGTGCCTGCCTGGACGGACCAGCTCCGCTTCGCTTTCCAGCCCGTGGTGAACCTCGCGACCGGGTCGGTCGCCGCGCTGGAGCCCCTCGCCAGACCCGAGGACGGCGAGGTCGACGTGCTGGCCTGCGCGCGTCAGTGCCCCGATCTGGACGCGGAGTTGGCGGCGCTCGCCGTGCAGGCCGCGGCGGAGCAGGAGACGCTGCTGCCGCTGCACGTCAACGTCTTCGCGGGGACGGTGGCGAAGCGGCCGGAGCTGGCGTCCTTGGGTGCGGCGGTGCGGGCCGCGGGCCGGCGGCCGTGGGAGATCACCTTGGACCTGGTGGGGCCGTTCACCCAGGTTCCGGAGCAGGAACTGCTGGCCGCGGTGGCCGGGCTGCGGGACGCGGGCTACCGGATCTGCGCCGACGGGGTCGGGGACGGCGACCTGCCGCTGCGGATGCTGGGCGAACTCGCCCCGGACCTGGTGAAGTTGGACCGGTCGCTGTGCGTGCGGCTGGAGCGCGACCCGGGGCGGCAGGCGGCGGTGGCCGCGATGCGGCAGCTGTGCGAGCGGGTGGGCGGGCTGCTGGCCATCGAGGGGGTGGAGACCGAGCGGCAGTACGCGGCGGTGCGGGAGGCCGGGGTGCAGCTGGCGCAGGGGCACCTGTTCGCGCCGCCGTCGCGGCGGGCGGCGACCGAGGTGTACGTGCCGGCCGCCCTGCCGCCGCCGGTCAGCGGCCGGCGGGTACCGGACCGGGCGCCGTCGGGTCCGCCGGTGGCGCAGTTCCTCCAACCGGCCGCGCTGCTGCCGATGGGCGCGTCGGCGGGGGCGGTGCGCAGCCATCTGACCGGGTTCCCCGAGGTGTCGGGGGTGCTGCTGGTGGACGCCGACGGGGTGCCGGTGCGGGCGATCGACCGGGACCGGTTCCTGCTCTCGCTCTCCGGGCGGTACGGGCACGCGCTGTACGCGGACCGGCCTGCGCTGCGGCTGGCGGACCGGCCGCGGACGGTGGGCGCGGACGCCACCGCCTGGCAGGTACTGGACATGATCGCCGACGGCGAGCGGGACCGGACCGGGGACGACGTGGCGGTGGTGGACGAGCGCGGCCGCTGCATCGGGGTGGTGCACCTCGCCGACATCCTGCGGGCCCTGGCCGAGAGCCGGGTGGAGGAGGCGGCCCGGCTCAATCCGCTGACCCGACTGCCGGGGTCGGACGCCGTCAACGGCGAGGTGGACCGGCGGATCGCCGAGGGGCGGGAGATCGCCCTGAGCTGGCTGGACGTCGACGGGTTCAAGCAGGTCAACGACGGTGCCGGGTTCGCGGCGGGGGACGAGCTGATCCGGTCGGTGGGGCGGACGCTGGCGGAGGTGGCGGCGCGCGAGCCGGCCAGCCGGGTGGGGCACATCGGCGGCGACGACTTCCTGGTGCTGGCCGAACCGGACGGGCTGGAGCCGTTCGCCAAGGCGCTGCTCGACGTGGCGTGGTCGGCGGGCGAGATGCCGGTGACGCTGTCGCTGGCGACGGTGGTCTGTCCCCCTGGGAGCGTCACCGGCCACGGTCCGGCGGCGGCCGCGCTGGCGCCGCTGAAGAAGGCCGCCAAGGAGTTGCCGGGGGCGAGCTGGGTGGTGGGGCGGCCGGGATCGACGCGCACCGAGGTGCGGCGGGGGGCTGCCGCGCGGGTATCGGGACCCGCGGCGGCGGTGGACCCGGCGGCGGTGGACCCGGCGGCGGCCGTGGGCGTGGACGGGGCCGAGGACCGTGCGCCGACGGGACGGGAAGGGGCGCGGACCGCCGGCTGACCGTCGCGCACCGCCCGACAGCCGGGCGGGCAGCCTCCCCGGCCACCGCGGCGCCGCTGTCCGGTTCGGTGGTTCAGTTGCCCGGCAGTCCCTGCGGGGTGCCCCCTTGGAAGGTGCGTCGGTACGCCGCCGGGGTCGTCGACAGCGCGCGGTGGAAGTGCTGGCGCAAGCTGTCGGCGCTGCCCAGGCCGCTGCGCTCCGCCACCGCGTCCACCCCCAGATCCGTCGTCTCCAGCAACTCCCGCGCCCGCGCGAGCCGCTGCTGGTTGAGCCACTTCAGTGGGGTCACGCCCACCTCGGCCGCGAAGTGGCGGCCGAACGTCCGGGGGCTCATCCCCGCCCGGGACGCCAACTCGGCGATCGGCAGGGGGCGGTGGAGCCGGGCCAGCGCCCAGTCCAGTACCGGCCCCACGCCGTCGGCCCGCGGTGGGACGGGAGCCGGCGGCAGGGCGTACTGGGTCTGGTCGCCTTCCCGGTGCGGGGCCACGACCATCCGGCGGCCGATTTCCGCCGCCGCTGCCGTGCCGTAGTCACCCCGCACGATGTGCAGGCACAGGTCGATGGCGGCGGCGGTGCCCGCGCTCGTGAGGATCGAGCCGTCGTCGACGTACAGGGAACGGTCGTCGACGCGCACGTTCGGATGGCGGCGGCGCAGTTCCTCCGCGTACATCCAGTGCGTCGCCGCCGGGCGCCCGTCCAGCAGCCCGGCCGCGGCCAGCACGAACGCGCCCGAGCAGAGCGAGGCGATCCGCGCCCCGCGGGCGTGCGCCTCGCGCAGCGCGTCGAGCAGGGCGGCCGGTGGTTCGTAGCCGTCCATCATGCAGGCCGGGACCACGATGAGATCCGCCTCGCGCAGCGACTCAAGGCCGTGCTCGGCCGTCAGGCGCAGACCGCCGGGAGCCCGTTGCGTGCCTCCCTCGGCGGTGGCGCACAGCACCAGGTCGTACCCCTCGCCGGCGAACACCGCACAGGGCACGGCCAGTTCGAACAGCGAGGTCTCTGCCAGCAGGGTCACCACCACACGAAGCGCCATGGCGTAAACCTAGAGGAGGCTGACGTTTTCGCCAATGGTGTGCGCCGGGCAGAGGCCGGAGGGTGGGGGGATGGCATGGAACTCACCCGACGCACCCGACGCATCCGTCCGCAGGCTGACCCTCGCCGGGGTCGCGGCGATCGGCGTGACCTTCGGTTTCGCGCGGTACGGATACGGACTCCTCCTCCCCGAGCTGCGTGCGGAGTTCGGGCTCTCCGTCTCCCTCGTGGGGCTGATCGGCAGCGCCACCTACGTCGGCTACCTGGCGGCGCTGCTGACGGTCGGCGCCCTGGTGGCACGCTACGGGCCGCGTCCGCTCGTCCTCGTCGGTGGCCTGTCCGCCGCCGTCGGGATGGGGCTTGTGGCGCTCGCCCAGGAACCAGGGCTGCTGATCACCGGCCTGGTCCTCGCCGGTACGAGTTCCGGCTGGGCGTGGGCCCCCTACTCCGACGTGGTCGACCGGATGGTGCCGGCCGGGCGGCGCGAGCACGTCATGGGCACCATCGCCAGCGGCACCGCCTTCGCCATCCTGATCGCGGGCCCGCTGGCGCTGCTCGCCCGCGGCACCGGTTGGCGGTACGCGTGGGTGGCCTTCGCGCTGGCGGCGCTGGCGTCGGCGGTCTACAACGCCCGTGTGCTGCCGAGGGGTTCGGGGCGGCGGAGGCAGAGCGGCGGTCGGCCGACCTACCGTCGTAGCGCACTGCCACTCCTGCTCACCGCCGTCCTCTACGGCATCGTGGGCGCCGTCTACTGGTCCTTCGCCGTCGAGGCCGTCACCGACGCCGCGGGCACCGGCTCCGCGACCGCGCCCCTGTTCTGGTCCCTGATGGGCGCCGCCGGCACGGCGGGCGCGCTGACCGGCCACGCCATCGCGCGGTACGGGCTGAACCGCGTCCACGCCGTGGTCTTCTCCGGCATCGCGGGCGCCGCCGCCCTGCTCGGCCTCGCCCCCGACGTGCTCCCCGCGGTCGCCCTCTCCGCCCTGCTCTACGGCCCGAGCTTCATGGCCGGCTCCGGGCTTCTCGCGGTGTGGAGCTACCGCGTCTTTCCCGAGCGGCCCACTGCCGGCTTCAGCATCACCGTCTTCTGCCTGGGGCTGGGCACCATCGCGGGGCCCGCGCTGCTCGGCGCGTACGCCGAACGCCATGGTCTGCGCGCCATGTTCCTCATCACCGCCGGGGTCGCGGCACTTGCTCTGGTGTGGGCCCCCAGCCGTAGCACGCGCGCGCACGCAGTCCCTCGCGAACCGGGACAAGGACGCGAACCGCAACAGGCACGGCACCCCGGGGCTTCGGGGCGGGATCGCGGTCGACCCGCTCGGCTCCGGCCTCATGCGCCCCGGCCGGAACCGCCGGCGAGCACCCCCCGCGCGTAGGTCTCACAGCGCGGCGGCCCTGGAGACGAGCCGTCGGCGGGCACCTGCTGGTGGCCGGGCGGTCCGACAGGCGTACGGCCCGCACCCCGGGCGGCGGGGTGCGGGCCGTACTTCCGCGCCCTGTCAGGGAAGCGCGGGTCGGGGAAGCGCGGGGCGGGGCGGCTCAGTCGGGACCATGCGGTCGGGCCGCGCGGCGCCGGCGCGGTCCCGGGGCGCCGGTCAGGGCAGGGCGGGCTCCCGCCGTTGGGCGCCGCGCCGCATCGCGTGCTCGACGACGGCGACCAGCACGTCCCGGGCCGAGTCCTGCGCGCGGGCGTCGCAGAGCACCACCGGGACGGCGGGGTCGAGGTCCAGGGCGTCCTTGACGGCGTCGACGGGGTAGCGGTCGGCGCCGTCGAAGCAGTTGACGGCGACGACGAAGGGCAGGCCGCGGCGCTCGAAGTAGTCGATGGCGGCGAAGCTGTCCGCCAGCCGGCGGGTGTCGGCGAGCACGACCGCGCCGAGCGCGCCGCGGGCCAACTCGTCCCACAGGAACCAGAAGCGGTCCTGGCCGGGGGTGCCGAAGAGGTACAGGACCAGTCCCTCGTGCACGGTGATCCGACCGAAGTCCATCGCGACGGTGGTCGTGGACTTGGCCTCGACGCCGTGCAGGTCGTCGACCGGGCGACCGGCCTCGGTGAGCCGCTCCTCCGTCCGCAGCGGTCGGATCTCGCTGACCGCGCCCACCAGGGTGGTCTTGCCGACGCCGAAACCGCCGGCGACGAGGATCTTGAGTGTCACCGGCTCGACCGGGGCGGACCGGCGGTGGCGCTCAGAACGCCAGACCATGGGATTCCTTCTCGTGGTTGCCGAGGATGCGGGACGCGCAGGGGGGCGACGCCAGGTGTCCCCGGGCGGCCCGTGCAGGGGCGACCACCGACGGCGGTCGCCCCTGCACCGTACAACGTGCTTCGTACGGCGCCCACTTGAGGTCCTGTCGGCCCGGTCCGGCAGCCGGGCAGAGGCCGCCAACCGCCCCAAAAGGACCGTGCGGCGGGCGGCTCAGCCCTGCCGGTGGGCGGCGAGGTGGTCGAGGATCTGCGGGGTGACGCGTGCCGGGACCTCCTCGGGCAGCCAGTGGCTGACGCCCTCCAGGGCCTCGAAGCGGTACGGGCCGTCCACCCACTCCCCCGTCGACTCGGCCGCGCCGCGGCCCAGGGCGACGTCCTCGCTGCCCCACAGGAACAGGGTGGGCACCGCGATCCGCCCGGCGGGCACGGAGATCACCGACTCGGGGGCGCGGTACCAGTTCAGGGCCGCGGTCAGCGCACCGGGCTCGGCGAGCCGCCGCACGTTGGACTCGACCAGTTCGGCGGGGACCTTGCCGCCGTAGACGGCGCGCAGGCGGGCCGCGTCGTCGGCGAGCAGGGACGCTTCGGCGGCGCCGTCCGGGCGGCGGAAGAAGCGGACGTAGTCCAGCCGGTGGTGCTGTTCGGGGTCGCCGGCGGCGGCGCGGTTGAGCGCCTCGGGGTGCGGCGTGGCGAGCACGGTCAGCGACGCCAGCCGCTCGGGGTGCGCGCCGGCCAGCGCCCAGGCGACCATGCCGCCCCAGTCGTGGGCGACGACGTGGAAGCGCTCGGCGCCCTGGGAGTCGGCGAAGGCGAGGGCGTCGGCGACGAGTTCGGGGACGGCGTAGTCGGCGATCCGCGGCGGGCGGGCGTCCGGGGAGTAGCCGCGCTGGTCGACGGCGAGCGCGCGGTAGCCGGCGGCGCCCAGGGCGGGCAGGACGGCGTGCCAGCAGTCGGCGAACTCGGGCCAGCCGTGCAGCAACAGCACGACCTCGCCGTCGGCCGGGCCGCTGGCCAGTGCGTCGAAGGTGTACGGTCCGGCGGTCAGCCGCAGGGGGGTGACGGGGGTGGGGTCGGCGGCCATGGTGGGGCTCCTGGGGTCCGGGGACGGGCACGGTGTGCCGGCCGGCGGGGGGTGACGGATGATCACGGCAACCGTAGTCGGGCGCCGGGCGCGCCTGGCGCGGGGTGGTGCGGGCCGGGGACGGGCGCCGCCCGCCCGGGTAAGGGGCGGGCGGTGGTGCGGTCCGCTGCGGCGTCCGGCCGCGCCGTCACAGCGCGCGCAGGCCGTCGATGACCTCGCGCAGCACCTGCTCGTCCGGCAGCTCCGCCGGCGGCACCGGGCGGGTGACGTGGACCAGCCCGGCGTCCAGCAGATCGCCGATGAGGACCCGGACCACGCCGACCGGCAGGTCGAACTCGGCCGCCAGCTCGGCGACCGACTGCGGCGCGTCGCGGCACAGCTCGACGATGTCGACGTGCTCCGGCGAGAGCGTCTGGTCGGTGATCGTCCCCTCGGCCCGGCTCTCCGCGACCACCAGCGCGATCAGGTCCAACCGCCCCTCGGCGGCCGTGCGGGTGCGCCCGCGCGTCATCGCGTACGGGCGGACGACGGGCCCCGCGTCGTCGTCGAACCAACGGGCCGGATGGCGTTGCGGTGCCGGCCGGCCCTCCTGCTCGGTCATGGCGTCACCGTAGTCGTACTCGGCCGGCCGGTCAGGACCGGGGCGCGGTGCCCAGGTGGGTGCCCACCCGCTTGACGAGCAGGGTCATCTCGTAGGCGACCAGCCCGACGTCGGAGTCGGCGTCGGCGAGGACCGCCAGGCAACTGCCGTCGCCGGCCGCGCTGACGAAGAGGAACGCGTCGTCCAGCTCGACCATGGTCTGGCGGACCTGCCCGGCGTCGAAGTGCCGGCCGACGCCCTTGGCGAGGCTGTGGAAGCCGGAGGCCACCGCGGCCAGGTGCTCGCTGTCCTCGCGGGTGAGGTCCTTGGAGGCGCCGGTGGCCAGGCCGTCGCTGGAGAGGACCAGTGCCTTGCGGATGCTGCCGACCCGCTCGACGAGCTCGTCCAGGAGCCAGTTCAACTCCCCGGATCCGTGCGGCGAGGCGGTGGTGGAAGCGGCTGCCTTCGGTGCGGTCATGGACCGTCCTCTCCCGATGTGGTTCGTGGTGCTGTTGCGCCCCCGGCGGCACCGTCTGGGGTGCCCCGGTCCGGGGGTGTGGGGGTGTGGGGGGCCTCGCCGTTCTCCCGCCGGCCGCGCTGCCAGCCGCGCTGGAGCGAGGACATCCGGGCCCGGACCGCCTCGGCGTCCCGGTCGTCCGCGGCCGGTGCGGTCGCCGCGGCCGGCTGGTCCGCCGGGGGCTCGGCGCCCTGGTCGGTCCTGAGCTGCGGGGCCAGGCTGGCCTGGCGCACCCGGCGGGGCAGGCCGGTGGGGGTGGTGGACGGGGCGGGGGTGCCGTCGGCCGGGGTGCCCTCGGCCGGGGTGTCCCGGGGGGTGTGCGCGGCGGTGGGCCGCGGCGGCGCGGACGACGACGGGCGCTCCTTGTCGCGCGGGGCGTCCGGGGTCCGTGCGCCGTCCACCGTCCGGCCGTGGTCGGCGACCAGGACCGGCGTGCGGGGCCGGCGCGGCAGCGGGGCGGGGGCACCGGTCGGTGCCTGGTCGCCGGCCTGCTGGTGCTGTTCGCCGGACGGGACGTCGGCGGCGGCGCGCACGGCCTTCGGGCCGCCGGACGCCGCCCGGCCGGCCCGGCGGCGCGGCAGGGCCGGGAAGGGGGTGGTCCCGTCGTCGGCGCGGTCCGCCGCGTCCCGCTCGTCGGGCGTCACCGGCGCCTCCAGCTCGACCGGCCCGTCCAGGACGCCCCGCCGGGTGCGCTGGGGCAGCGGCACCGGGACCTGGGCGAGCGGGTCGAGGGCGGCGGCCGCGGCGTCCTCGGCGGTCTCGGCCGCGGTGTCGACGGCGGTCGGACCGGTGTCGCGGGCGCCCTCGCCGGTGTCGGTGAGGAGCGTGCCGGGGACGAGGACCACGGCGGTGGTGCCGCCGTACGGTGAGGGCTGGAGGGAGACCCGCACGCCCTGGCGCTGGGCGAGCCGGCTGACGACGAACAGGCCGAGCCGGTCGGTGTCGGACAGCTCGAACTCGGGGGTCTCGGCGAGCCGGAGGTTGGCGTCCAGCAGTTGGTCGGGGGCCATGCCCAGGCCGCGGTCGTGGATCTCCAGGGCGTAGCCGTTGGAGACCCGTTCGCCCAGGACCTGCACGGCGGTGTGCGGCGGGGAGAAGACGGTGGCGTTCTCCAGGAGTTCCGCGACGAGGTGGGTGAGGTCGGAGACCGCGGGGCCGTCCACCGCGAGGCGGGGCAGCCGGCGGACCTCGATGCGTTCGTAGTCCTCGACCTCGGCGACCGCCGCGCGCACCACGTCCATCAGCTGGACCGGCTTGCGCCACTGCCGGGAGGGGGCCGCGCCGGAGAGGATGACCAGGCCCTCGGCGTGCCGCCGCATGCGGGTCGTCATGTGGTCGAGCCGGAACAGGTCGGCGAGTTCGTCGGTGTCCTCGGTGCGCCGTTCCATGGCGTCCAGGAGGGTCAGTTGGCGGTGCAGCAGGACCTGGTTGCGGCGGGCGAGGTTGACGAACACCTCGGAGACGCCGCGGCGCATGTCGGCCTGTTTGACGGCGGCTTCGACGGCGGCCCGCTGGAGGGTGTTGAGCGCCTGCCCGACCTGGCCGGTCTCGTCCGGGCCGAACTCCAGGCGGGGCGCCTCGGTCTCGACGTCGACCCGTTCGCCGGCCGCCAGGCGGCGCATCACGCTCGGCAGTCGGACGCCGGACATCTCGTGGGCGGTCTTGCGCAGGCGGGTCAGGTCCCGGACGTGCCGGCGGCCGATGCGCAGCGAGACGACGACCGAGACCAAAAGCGCCACGAAGCCGAGGACGCCGGTGGCGACGGCCTTGAGGACGATCCGGGTGGCGATCGGTGCGACCCGCTCCTGATAGCGGTCGCCGGCGTCCCTGCCCAACCGGCCGAGGTCGCCGAGGACCTGCTCCGCGGCGGTGTTCCAGCGGTCGGCGTTGACCGTGCGCGCGGCGGTCGACGGGTCGGCGGCGATCACCCGGTCCTCGAAGGAGGTGAGTTCGCGGGCGCCGGCGGAGTGCCAGTAGTCCTCGAAGATGCCGCGGTCGGCGGCGGGCAGCAGCGGCAGGTTGGTGGCGTAGAGGATGCGGCGCTCGGCGATCCGGTCGGAGAGCGCGCGCTGGTCGCGCTTGCTGATGCTGCCGGAGGCGAGGATCGCGGACATCAGGGCGTCCTCGCGGGAGAACGCCTCCCGGGCGCGGGTGAGGTTGACCAGCGCCCGGCCCTGCTTGTCCATCTCGACGTTCTCCAGGGCGTGGAGGGCGGCGAGCAGGTCGTAGCCGGGGTCGACCACGGCGTTGTAGGACTCCATGGCCTCTTCGCGGCCGAGCCGGTTGTCCTCGACCTGGGTGCGCAGGTCCTCCAGCCCGTCCAGGCCCCTGACCAGGTCGTCGAGCCGGCCGACGGCCGAACCGGCCAGGTCCGAGCGGACGTCCGGGGTGTCCACGTTGTCGTGCAGTCGGGCCACGGCGTCGTCGGTGGCCCGGGTCTGGTGGTGGAGTTCGCTGAGCGCGTTGGCGCCGCGGCGGTCGGCGAGGTACAGCAGGCTCTGGCGGCGTTCGCGCTGGATGGCCTGGATGGTGTCCTCGACCGGGTAGCCGAGGTTGCGGACCACCGTGCCGACGTCGAGGAGTTGGTTGGCTTCCCGCCCGGCGACGTACGTCGTGATCGTCCACATCAGCGTCAGGGACACCAGCGGCACGAGCAGCAGCGCCACGATCTTCCGGCGGACCGACCTCCCGCGAAAGCGCATGGCCTCCCCTACGTCAACCCCGCGCGTCCGGGGGGTGGTGTTCCGTCAACAGCGGCGTGAGCCTACTACTGTCGGGCGACCGATCCGTAGGCCCGGCGCAGCAGCGGGGCACGTCGGCGGGGCGGGATCGTCATGAGATGTCCGGCGATGCCCGGACGGCCGGCCGTCGAGTGTGGCTATGGCCACCCGGGGCGCGCGGCCGGTGTCGTCCCGCCCGGATGCTTCCGCGCACCCCGGTGCGTGGTGGCTGAGGGGGACGCCGAGTGGACAGCGGGCCGGTCCGTGTGGCATGTATCCGGTGAAACCCGGGCAGCCACCGAGGAGTCGGGCGGCGGGGCAGGGTCCGGGGAGAGTGCGGGGAGTGTGACGCTATGGACCGCGACAGGCGTCCTTTGTGGCAGGAGGAGCCGGCGAGCCGGCGCCGGATGGCCGACCCGGTGCGCACCGCGGCGGTGCGGGCCGTGATCATCGTGGCGGTCACCCTGATCCAGGCCATGGTGGCCTTCCTGTGCACGCTCGCGGGGTCCTGGTTCGCGTTCCCCGCGGTCCTGTGCACGGTCGCCAGCACCATCGTGGCGACCTGGGGCGTGCTGGACGTGTGGGTGACCCGGCAGGTCTGGGTGCAGCGGCACGGGGTGCGGTCGGAGCCGAGCAGCACCGCCCGGGAGCTGCGGCGGGAGCGCCGACGGGCCCGCCGGCAGGGGCGCCGGCCGTCGCAGGAGCCGTCGCGGACGGACCGCGCCGCGGCGTGACGGGCCGGCGCCCGGACCGGGGCGGCGGTCAGGCCACCGCCCCTTCGCGCACGGCGGGCCGCACGTGGACCGTTCCGTCCAGCACCCCGACCTCGTGGGTGCGCACGGGGCGGCGGGCGGGCAGGCAGGTCGGCGCTCCGGTGCGCAGGTCGAACAGGGCGGCGTGCAGCGGGCATTCGACGAAGCAGCCCTCGACCCAGCCCTCGGAGAGCGAGGCGTCCTGGTGGCTGCAGGTGTCGTCGACGGCGTAGAGCCCGTCCTCGGTGTGGAAGACGGCGATGGCGGGTGTGGTGTCGTCGATCTGGATCCGGACGGATTCGCCGACCGGCAGGTCCTCGATGCGGCAGACGGGAAACATCTGGCCCCCCTCGCACTGATCGGTATCATGGCGTTGTGAATTGCGCATCGCATCGCGCGATGCGCAACAGAATCCAAGCCGGGGGAGCCCGCGTCAAGGGCCTTCCGGAGAGCGGCCCCACGACGTGCCCGTCGGGGGCGACGGGGTGGTGAGGCGACAGCCATGGCGAAGACGACGGACCCGGCGGACGGACGCGCCGAGGACAGACGCGGGAGCGGTTCCGTACAGTCCGTGGACCGCGCGGTGAGCGTGTTGGAGAGCCTGGCGCGGCTGGGCGAGGCCGGGGTGACCGAACTCGCCGACGAGTTGGGCGTCCACAAGTCGACCGCCTTCCGGATCCTGGGCGTCCTGGAGAACCGCGGCCTGGTCGAGCAGGAGAAGGAGCGCGGCAAGTACTTCCTGGGCGCCGGGGTGCTGCGGCTGGCCGGCGCCGCGGCGATCCGCCTCGACATCTCCCAGGAGGGCCAGCCGGTCTGCCGGGCGCTGGCCGACGAGACCGGCGAGACCGCCAACATCGCGGTGCTGGACGGCGACGCCGCGGTCAACATCATGCAGGCCCGGGGCTCCGCCGCGGTGACCGCCCACAACTGGCTGGGCCGGCGCACCCCGTTGCACGCCACCGCCAGCGGCAAGGTCCTCTTGGCCCACCTGCCGCGGGAGCGCCGCGAGGCGCTGCTGGGCCGCCCGCTGCCGCGGTTCACCGACGGCACCCTGACCACCGCGGCCGCCGTGCGGGAGCAGCTGGCCGCCGCCCACGAGGACGGGTCCGCCTGCACCGTCGAGGAGTTCGAGACCGGGCTGAACGCCGTCGCGGCGCCGGTCCGCTCCTACGACGGGACGGTCATCGGCGCGATCGGCGTCTCCGGGCCCGCCTACCGGATGGCCCAAGAACGCCTCCCGGAGCTGGCGAAGGCGGCGGTGCAGGCCGCCGCCGAACTCTCCCGCCGCATGGGGTACGCCGGCTGAGCGGCCGCCCGGGCGCGGTGGCGGCCCCGCCCGGGCGGCCGCTCAGCCGGTGGCCGGCTCCGCCGGTGCCGCCTCCTCCGGGCGGCGGTACATCCGCGTCGCGGTGATCTGCCCGTGCACCACCTCGCCGGACGGGTCCGGCTGCGGCAGGCCCGGACGCAGATGCTCCTCGACGCTGATGTACTTCAGGCCGGCCCGCAGGTCCGCGTCGTTGCGCAGGCGGATCACCAGCGGGAACTCCGCGAGCGCCGTGGTGTCGAACAGGCCGGTGGTGTAGAGCAGTTGGACGCCCAGGGCGTCGGCGACGGCGCGCTGGAGCTCCAGCAGGTAGGTGGCGTTGGCGCGGCCGATCGGATTGTCGAGGAACAGCGTGCCGGCGTGCCGCTGCTTGTCCCGGCCCCGGTCGTTGCTGCGCAGCGCCGCCATCGTGCAGTACAGGGCGATGGCGGCGGTCAACAGCTGGCCGCCGGAGAAGACGTCGCCCATCTGCCCCACCGGGACCCGCTCGGCGCGCAGCACCGCGTCCGGCTTGAGGATCTCCACCGCCACCCCGCGCGGCTGGAGGGCGGCCTGCACCCCGCGCAGCAGCAGGGACATCCCGTCCCGGCGCAGATCGCTGTTCTTCCTGACCGCCGCGCGGGTCGCCTCGTCGATGACCTCGCCCAACCGCTCGGTGAGGGTGGCCTGGTCGGGGTCCTCGAACCGGATCCGCAGGAACTCCTGACCGGACCACTCCCCCAGCCCCTCGGGCAGTCGGGACAGCCGCTGGGCGGAGCGCAGCGTGGTCAGCGACGACTCCACCAGGCCGCGCAGCCGGTCGACGATCGAGTCGCGGTTCCGCTCCAGCTGGGCGAGTTCGTCGGTGAGCACCCGCAGGCGGGGCGCGAACGCCTCCGCCCACTTGGCGGCGTGGTCCGGCAGCGCCGCGGCGGGCAGCTCCCGGATCTGCTGCCGGGCGGGGGTGCGCACCTGCTCGTAGCGGGTGGAGTTGGCGTGCCGGACGAGGACGTCGGCGGCCTCGCGGACCGCGGCCTCGGCGGCGGAGAGGTCCCCGGCGCAGCCGCGCAACGAGCGCCGGGACTCCGCGGCGGCCTGCCGGGCCGCGGCCAGGCCGTCGCCGTACGGCTCGATCGACGCCTCCTCGCCCTCCTCGGCGTCCTGGTGGTCCCGCAGCAGGTCGCGCAGGAGGGCGGCCGTCTCGTCGAAGCCGCCGGCCGCGTCCTCGGCGCCGCGGTGCGCGCGCAACAGCTCCTCGTGCTCGGTGCGGGCGGCCTCCAGCGCCTCGGTGGCGGTGGCGAGTTCGCCGTTGGCGGTGCGCAGCAGCTCCTTGGCCCGGTCGGCGTCGGCCGGCACCAGGTCCTCGGGCAGTTCGGTGTGGGCCGCGCCGTCGGTCGGCGCCAGCCGCTCCGCCTCGCCGCGCAGCCGGCCCAGCTGCTCGCTGGCGGCCGAGGCGCGGGTCTCCAGCATCTGCACCAGCGCTTCGGCGCGGCCGGCGGCGGCCTGGCGGGACGGGCCGTCGGCGGCGTCCGGGCTCTGCAGCAGCTGTTCGGCGCGGGTGCGGACCTTGTTGGTGAGGCGGTTAAGCTCGGCCAGCGCGGCGGACTCGTCGCCCTCGGCGCGGGCCTGCTCGGCGCGCAGGTCGGCGCCGACGCCGACCTTCTCGTAGAGCTGGGACGCGGCGCGGTACGCCTCGCGGAGCGCGGGCAGCGAGGCGCCCGACTCCTCGGGCGCCTCGCCCAGGTCGTCGGGGACACCGGCGATCTCGGCGCGCTCGGCGCGCAGCGCGCGGGCGGTGCGGCGGGCGTCGTCGGCGGCCCGCTGGGCGGCCCGGCGGTCCTCGTCGGCGGCCCGGGCCCGGTCCACGCACTCCGCGGCGCGGGCCTCGAACTCCACCGCCTCGTCGGCGAGTTCCCGCATCCGGGACTGCCAGCCGGCGCGCTCGCGCAGCCGGTGGGCGAGGCCGGCGAGCAGGTCGGCGGCGCGGCGGGCCCGCTGGGCGGCGTCCTGGCGCTCGTCGCGCAGCCGGGTGGCCTCGGCGGCGACCTCGTCGGCCTCGGCGCGGCCCACGCGGGCCTCGGTCAGCTCCGCGGCGGCCTCCTCGGCCGCGGTCCGGGCGCGCGCCGCGGCCTCGGCGAGCTCGACGAGCCGCCCGGCCGGGCAGCCGGCGCGCCAGGAGCCCAGGCGGGCGGCGAGCGCCCGGTCCCCGGCCAGGCGGGCGGCGAGCGTCCGGATCTCCTCGTCGCGCTCGGTGGCGCGGGTGCGCAGCGCGCGGCGCTCCTCGTCGGCGGCGGACTCGTCGTGCATGGCCGGGTTCGGCGGCACGAGGAACACGCCGGTGTCCTGGGCGTCGGGGGCCGGGGTGGGGGCCAGCAGCGCGGCGGCGGTGCCCACCGCGACGGCGGACCGCGGCAGCAGCGCGGCCTGCGCGAGCACCTCGCGGGCCCGGGCGTGGGTGGCCGGGTCGGTGATGATCACGCCGTCGACGAGCTCGGGGCGGGCGGCCAGCACCCGGGCGTGGTCGGCCGGGTCGACGGACTGGGCGAGGTAGCGCCAGCCGGGCAGGGCGGGGACGCCGTGCTCGCCGAGGTACTCCACCGCGGCCAACACGTCGGGGCCCGGCGGCAGCAGCCCGCCGTCGCCCAGCGCGCCCAGGATCCGGGCGTCGTCGGCGGCGGCCGTGCGCAGGTCGAACAGCTGCCGCTCGGCGGCGGCGACGCCCTGCTCCAGCAGTTCGCGCAGGGCGTCGGCGCTGCGGTCCAGCTCCTCGGCGGTGAGCGGACCGGCGGCGCGGCGCGGGGCGGCGGATCCGGCGCCGTCGGCCGTACGGGGGCCGGGCAGGGCGATCGCCGACGCCTCGGGCAGGCCGAGGAGTTCGGTCAGCCGCTGTTCGGCGCCGATCGACTCGGCGGCGCGCCGCTCGGCGTCGTGGGCCCGCTCGGCGGCCTCGGCGGCGTCCGCGGCGCGGGCCGCGGCGAGTTCGGCGGCGGAGTGCCGGGCGGCGGTCTCGCGGGCCCGGTCGGTGGCCTGCCGGGCGGCGTCGCGGGCCGCGTCCCACGCCTCGACGGCGGTCTTCTCGGCGTCGGAGGCGGCGAGCGCGGCGCGGGCCGGGTCGGTGTCGGGGTCAGCGCCCTGGGCGGCGTCGAGCCAGCCGGCCCGGACCGCTTCCGCGGTCTCCTCCGCGACCTCGGTGAGCCGCTGCTTGAGGTGGTCGGACTCGCTGCGGGAGCGCTGGGCGTGGGTGGCGGCGCTGGTGGCGTCGCGGTGCGCGGACTCGCTGGCCTCCTGGAGGTGGGCGGAGCGCTCCTCCTCCTCGTTGGCGAGGCGTTCGCCGGCCTCGGCGGCGCCGTGCAGGGCGCGCACCAGGTCGGCGGCGGCGGTGGCGCGGGCGGCGAGCGCCGGGGCGGCGTCCCGCTCGGCCTCCCGGATGGCGGCGGCGACCCGCGTCGAGCGGTCGGCGGCGGCGCGGTGCCGCAGCGCGGTCTCGGCGGCCTGCCAGGCACTGTGCAGGGTCCGGGCGTCGTTCAGCTCGCGGCGCTGGGCGGCGGCGCCCTTCTCGGCGGCGGCCAGCGCCAACGAGGCGTGCCGGTAGGCGAGTTCGGCGGAGACCAGGGCGCGGCGCTCGCGGCCGCGTTCGGCGTCGGTGACCCGGTGCGCGGCGGCGGCGACCGCCTCGGCCAGCTCGGCGGTCCGGCCGCGCTCCTCGGTGCCTCGGGCGTGCAGCCGTTGGGCCAGGGCGCGGGTGCGGCGTTCGGCGCCGGCGTGCACCTCGCGGGCCCGTTCGCGGGTCTCGGCGGCCTCGGCGATCTTGGCGAGCAGGTCCAGCGAGCCGGCGGTGAAGTCGCGTTCGGCGGTGAGTTCGGCGCGCCGGCCGAGCTTGTGGGCGAAGCCGTGGACGAGGTCGGCGAGGCCGTCGGTGTCCCGGGTGTCGGTGACGGCGCGCAGCAGCAGGTCGGTGAAGTCGGAGTCGTTCTTGACCGCGAACAGGCCGGCCGCCTCGCCCTCGTCGGCGTTCATCTCCCGCTGGTAGCGGAAGAGTTCGGGGTCCAGGCCGAGGTCGCCGAGGTGTTCGTTCCAGCGCTCGTGGACCTCCTCCCAGACCACGTCGAGGTTCGGGTAGTTCTTGCCGGCGTCGGTGAGCGCGTCGCGGAAGCCCTTCATGGTGCGGCGGCGGCCCTGCGCGCCGGAGCCCCCCTCGCCCTGCGCGGCCCGGGGGCGGACGAGGGTGGCCTCGGCGACCGGGAGGGAGTCCAGGCTCATCCCGGGGCCGGGCCGGAAGCTGTACCACGCCTCGGCGAACTTGCGGGGGTCGTTGGACACCTGGCGGCCGCGCCATTCGCTGACCTTGCCGACCACGACGCTCTCGCCGGTGACGACGTGCTGCCACTCCAGGGCGACGTGGCCGCAGTCGTCGGCGAGCAGGAACTTGCGCAGCACGCCGGAGCTGGCGCCGCCGAGGGTGTTGCGGTGGCCCGGCAGCATCACCGAGAAGATCAGCTTCAGCAGGACGGACTTGCCGCCGCCGTTCTCCAGGAAGAGCACGCCGGCCGGGGCCGGGCGGCGCGGCGGGCCGACCGGTTCGTCCTCGAAGAAGTCCGCCTGGGCGGGGGCCGGCTGCGGCACCGGCGCGCCGACCCCGCGCAGGTCCAGGACCGTGTCGGCGTAGCGCGCACCGGCCGGCCCGATGGAGTAGAGGCGGACCCGGGACAGCTCGTACATGGCGGACTCTCGTTGGTGTGTGGGTGGTCGGGGCGGGTGGGGCGCCGGGGGCGTCAGCCGGAGTGGAAGGGCAGGCCGGCCTCGGCCACCAGGTCGAGGTCGTCGGTCTCCTCGCCGGGCAGCAGCGAGGCGGTGCCGTCGGAGACCGGGACGATGCCCAGCTCCAGCAGCTCGGCCATGGCGGCGGTGCCGGCCATGTCGCGGACCTGGAGTTGGTAGCGGGCGGTGGTGCGGTAGGCGCCGCCGGCGTCGTCGCCGGTGCGCTGGAGGAAGCCGGAGTCGACGAGGAAGGTGACGGCCTTGGCGATGATGCCGGTGGTCGAGCCGGCCAGTCGCCGGGCGTCCTTGGTGGCGCCGGTGGCGCTGCGGCGGGCGTAGACCCGCCAGGCGGACTCCAGACCGGGGGCCTCGGTGACCGGGTCGGTGTTCTCGCCGTCCTGCTCGGCGCGCTCCTCCAGGCGGCGGCACGCCTGCCGGACGAAGGCGTCGACGCCGTTGACGGTGATCCGGCCGATGTAGCCGTCGTCGGCGAGGTCCTCGGGGCGGGGGAAGGACATGGCGGCGACGGCCAGGTGGGCCAGGCCGTGCAGGAAGCGGTCGGCGGAGTCGGCCGAGGCGCGGCGGGCGTAGTCGCCCATCCGGACCGCGAAGACGGAGTCCTCGGCGGCGGTGACGGCCATCCCGGCGCGGGTGGAGACCTCCAGGACGACCAGCCCGAGACCGCTGGCGACGGCGTCGGCGAGCCGGGCGAAGGAGGGCTCGTCGCGGTAGCGGCGCAGCAGCTCGGCGTATTCGGCGTCCCGGGCCGGCAGCAGCTTGGGCTGGAGGCCGAAGGAGACGAGCCGGGCGGCGTCGGCGGCGTCGGCCGGGGTGAGCGACGGCGCCCGGACCTGGTCGGGTGCTTCCGCGCGGTCGAACGGGGCCGGGGAGGGAGCCGCGGCCGGGGGCTCGGCGAACGGGTGGCCGGGGACCGGCCCGGGGGCGTCGGCGGTGCTCCGGGCCGCTTCGCCGGTCCCGGGCGCCGGGTCGGGCGCGGGCACCTCGTCGGCGTCGTACTGGGTCACGGGCGGAGCTCCTTGCGGGGGACGGTCGGGGGTATCTCGTGGCGCGGCGGGGTGGGTCCGGCCGGTATCGGGCGGCGGTGGTGCGCGGCGGGCATCAGGCCCCCTCCGAGCGGTCGGCGGCCATCCCGACCGCGTCCAGCAGGGCGGTGCCGACGATGAGGTCGGCGCCGCCGAACTCGGCGTCGACCAGCTCGGTGCCGTCGTCCACGGCGAAGAGCAGCTGCTGCTCGCCCTGACGGTAGGCGGTGCCGACCGGGGGGCTGGCCGCGTGCACCGCCAACAGGGCGACGAGGTAAGGGAGTTCGGGGTCGCTGCGGCGGGCCTCGGCGAGCAGTCCGGAGAGCCGGCGGGGCGCGTCGGAGGGCAGGTCGAGCAGGGCCGTCGCGGCGTCGAGCTGGGCCTCGCTGAAGCGGCTGTCGTCGGGCGTGGCCACCAGGTCGGGCTCGGGCATCTCGGCGCCCAGGTGCTCGCGCTCCACGGGCGGGGTGAGCAGCACCTCGACGAGGTCGCCGACCCGGACCGCGGCGGGGGTGCGCAGGCCCGTGCCGCGGGCGAAGAAGGCGTCGGTGACCCGGGTGGCCTGCTCCACGGGCAGCGGCAGCAGGGGCGCGACGAGCTGGCCGTACAGGTCGAGGCCGGTGCGGGCGGCGGGCGCGGCGAACGCCTGGCGGTCCTGCTCGGCGCGGAAGAGCGGGCCGGCCTCCAGCAGGCGGGACTGGAGCTGGGTGTGGCGGCGGATGCAGTCCTTGACGATGTCGACGAGTTCGGCGGCGCGCCGCTTGTGCTCGCTGGTCCGCGCGTCGACGGCCTCGGCCTCGTCGCGGGCCTTGCGGATGTTGGTGAGGATGGCGTTCTCGTGGCGGTAGCGGTCCGCGACGTGGTCCAGGGCCTCGTTGATCATGTCGGGGACGGTGCGCAGCCAGTCGACCGAGCGGACGTTGCGCCGGGTGGCCTCCAGGGTCCTGCGCAGCGTCTCGGCGTACTGGACGGTCCGGTAGCGGGCCTGCTCGGCGGCGAGCTGGGCGTCGGCCAGCCGGCCGCGGCTGATCAGCACCTC
The DNA here is from genome assembly GCF_045799175.1 of Streptomyces sp. VTCC 41912. Classification (NCBI taxonomy): domain Bacteria; kingdom Bacillati; phylum Actinomycetota; class Actinomycetes; order Kitasatosporales; family Streptomycetaceae; genus Streptomyces; species Streptomyces sp. VTCC 41912. Next base: position 130,784 of record NZ_JBJMAB010000015.1, on the reverse strand, counting down.
CAGCTTGACCTCGGCGGCGATCTGGGCGCTGGTGACGTCGGTGTCGAGGGCGCCGACGAGGACGTTGACCGCCTCGTCGGTGGCGCGGAGGTAGACGACGCCGCCGGCGCCGGGGACCTCTTCGATGAGCTTGAAGTCGTAGTCGCGGCGGACGTACGCGCCGTCGGTCGAGAAGGTGCCGTACACGGCGCGGAAGCCGCGGTCGACGCTGCCGACGTTGATGAGGTTCTCCAGCACCCAGCGGGCCACCCGCTCGTGCTCGGACGAGGGGCGGTCCGGGGCCTGGGCGGCCACCCGCGGCAGGACCTTGGCGACTATCTCCTCGTGGTCGGCGCCGGTGTCGAAGTCCATGTTCAGCGTGACCAGGTCGATGACGGCCAGCGCCACCTCCGCCATCGCGTAGACCCCGTACTCGCCCGCGAGGTTGGCCTTGCGCGCGTCGAGGTCGTGCAGCGGCGCGGTGCACGCCAGCGCGCGCAGCCGGCGGGCCAGTCCTTCGTCGGCGGCCGGGCCCGGCGCGGGCCGGCTGTGGCCGTTGAGCTGGGGCGCAGCGGCCCCCGGGGCGGAAAAAGTCACGTCGCACAGAGTAGGCGCTGGCACGGACAACGGACGAAACGGCGCGGATCCGCTCATGGGCGGACCCGCGGGCCGGCCGACCGGTCATTTTACCGGCGGCGCCGACCGGTCAGTGCGTGGCCCCCTCCGCGACCTTGAGGTCGGTGCGGGTCCGGGCCGCGGCGGTGACGAGCGCGCGCAGTGCGGTGGCCACCGCGTCGACCGGCAGCGACGGCTGGGCGCGGTCGGTGACCTGCTCGGGCGCGTACGGGACGTGCACGAACCCGCCGCGCACGTGCGGCAGTTCGGTGGCGATGAGGTGGGCGAGCCCGTAGAAGACGTGGTTGCAGACGAAGGTCCCGGCGGTGTTGGAGACCGAGGCCGGCAGCCCGGCGGCGCGGACGGCGGCCACGCACGCCTTGATGGGGAGGGTGGCGAAGTACGCGGCGGGCCCGCCCGGCACGATCGGCTCGTCGACGGGTTCGGCGCCCGCGGTGTCGGGGATGCGGGCGTCGTCGACGTTGACGGCGACCCGCTCCACGGTGACGTCGGGGCGGCCGCCGGCCTGCCCGACGCACACCACGAGGTCGGGGGACGTCTCGGCGATCGCGGTGCGCAGGGCGGTCAGTGAGGCGCCGTAGACGCAGGGCAGTTCCACGGTGTGCAGCGCGAGCCCGGCGAGCGGGGTGGCGGCGGCGATGCGCACCGCCTGCCAGGACGGGTTGGTGGCCTCGCCGCCGAACGGCGTGAAGCCGGTGAGCAGGACGCGGGTCGGCGGGGTGGTGGTGGCGTGCATGCGGCTTCTCTCGGGGTCGTGCGGGGGCGGGACGGAGCGCCGGCGGTCGGTGGCCCGGCCGGTCAGAACGCGAACAGCGCCATGATCAGGGCGTTGCAGCCCAGCAGGATGCCGGCGGTCGGCAACTGTGCCTTGATGGGCCCGTACTGGTCCTTCAGTTCCAGCAGCGCCGCCGGGACGATGTTGAAGTTGGCGGCCATCGGGGTCACCAGCGTCCCGCAGAAGCCGGCGAGCATGCCGAGGGCCAGTACGGCGGCCGGGTTGCCGTGGAAGTGCCCGATCAGGACGGGCCAGCCGACCGCGGCGGTCATCACGGGGAAGGCGGCGAAGGCGTTTCCCATGACGAGCGTGAAGGCGAACATGCCCACGCAGTAGACGACCACCGCGACGTAGAGGGAGTCCTCGGGCAGCACGGCGGTGGCGAGCTTGCCGACCTGACCGCCGACGCCGGAGACCTGGAAAATGGCGCCGAGCGTGGCCAGCATCTGCGGCAGCAGCATCGCCCAGCCCATCGCCTCCAGCATGGTGCGGCCGGCCTGGACCGGCACCGAGGGACGCTTCTCGCGCAACATCACCATGCCGACGACCAGCGCGACGACCGCGCCGATGCCCAGGCCCAGGATGGTCTCGCTGCCCTCTTGGAGGACCGGCCGGCCCCCGATGGTGAGGTGCTTGACGCCGATGGCGCAGGCCATCGCGACGACCGGGATGGTCAGGGCCGGGACGAAGAGCTTGTTGCCCAGCCGGGCGGCGCTCGCGGTGCGCTCCTCGGGGGTGGTGGTGCGCGGGGTGCCGCGCCCGGTGAAGCCGAAGCCGGCCAGCACGGCCATGACGAGCACGGCGACGCCCAGCGGTTCGGCCGGCGCCTGCTTGGTGACCACCCAACTGCTGTAGATGAAGCCGGCGCCGATCAGGCCCCAGAAGGCGCCGGTGCCGAAGCGCTTGGGGTTGCCGCGGTCGGTGACCATCTGGGCGGCCATCACCAGGAAGCTGAGGCCGACCAGCCAGTAGAACCACTCTGCCTTGATCATCGGGTGGCCTCCGCTGCGGTGGTGGGGCGGGCGTTGGCGGTGAGCAGGTCCCGCTCCAAGTGGCGGTCCAGGCGCAGCAGCCGCCAGCCGTGGACGACGAAGGCGCACACCGCGGTGGGGATCGCCCACAGCGCCAGGTGCAGCGGTTCGAGGTGGGTCCCGTAGGTGGTGTTGACGAAGCCGGTGATCAGCAGGATCGAGCCGACGGCCAGGAAGACGTCCTCGCCGAAGAAGAGACCGATGTTGTCCGCGCTGGCCGCGAACGCGCGCACCTTCTCCCGGCTCTGGGCGGGGAGCTTGCCGTAGCGGCGCTCGGCGGCGCCCTCCGCCATCGGGACGGCGAGCGGGCGGACGGTCTGCGCGTGCCCGAAGACGTTGGTCAGTCCGACGGCGGCGCCGATCTGCCGCAGCCCCAGGTAGAGGGCGAGGAAGCGCCCGGTGGTGAGCCGGCCGAAGCGGGCGATGAGGGAGCGGGCCTGTTCCTGGAGGCCGTAGCGCTCCAGGAGGCCGATGATCGGGAGGGTGATGGCGAAGATGGTCACCGCCCGGCTTCCCGCGAAGCCCTCGCCGAAGGCGGCCAGCACCTTCGTGGGCGAGAGGCCGCCGAGGAGGCCGGTGACGATGCCGGCCACCGCGACGACCAGCAGGGGGTTGCGTTTCGTGGCGAAGCCGATGACGACCACGAGCACGCCGAGGAGCACGATCATGGATCAGCCTTCCGCGTACGGGTTCCCCAACGGATGCGGGCCACGGATGACGGGCCGCAGGCATCTGGGGAGCGATGAGGGGTTGCTCGGGAGATTGCTGCGGAGGCTATGCGATTGTTCAACGATCCGACAAGGGGTCGGTGCCGACGAAACGGAAGTGCGCCTACCCCTCGGCGATGCGCTGGGCGTACGCCGCCGACAACTGGCCGCGCGAGTCCTCCAGGTAGGCGCGCAGCAGCCGCTCGGCCGCGACCGCGTCCCCGGCCACCAGCGCCTCCGCGATCTGCCGGTTGCGGACCAGGTAGGGCGAGTGGAAGCGCTGCGGGTCGTCCATCACGTGGAAGACCAGCCGGAGTTCGGCCAGCACCCCGCGCATCAGCTCGTCGGTGCGCGGGCTGCCCGCGACCGCCACGACGGCCTGGTGGAAGCGGAGGTTGGCGGTGGAGAGCTCGTCCCAGACCCGGTCAGCGGCGGCCTCCTCGCCGGCCCGCACCGCCGCCTCGATCGCCGCCACCGACGCGGCGGTGGCGGGGTCGTACGGGCCCTGGCCCAGTCCGCGCACCGCGGCGCACTCCACCAGCATCCGCACCCGGAAGATGTCGTCGAGGTCCTCGACGGTCACCATCCGCACGAACACCCCGCGGTTGAGCCGGTGCTCCAGCAGCCGTTCGTGGGTGAGCAGCCGGAACGACTCGCGCAGGGTGTTGCGGGAGACGCCCAGTGCGCCGCCGATGCTCTCCTCGGACAGTCGCGCACCGGGCGAGAAGTAGCCCTCGGTGATCCGGTCCCGCAGGATGTCGGCGACCCGTTCGGCCGTGCTGGCGCGGCCGAGCAGGGCGCGGTCCCGTTCCAGTCCGGCGACCTCGGCGAGCCGCCGCCGGTCGTTCTTCGCCACTTGGCCCGCCATGCCGCCGTCCGTTCCGTGCCGTTCGGGCCGGCCGAGGCGGCCCGCCCACTGCGATGTCAGCCGCAGTCAATCCCAGATGACGGGACGGGACAACACACCGCTTGTCGGATCGTTGAACGATCTGTACGTTGACATCCGCTCCGGCATCGCCGCAGCCACCTCCCGCATCCGCACTGCACCCCCGCACCCGGAACGGACACCCATGAGCGACCAGGCCGCCCTTCCCCCCATCGACCTCAACGCCGACCTCGGGGAAGGGTTCGGCCGCTGGCACCTCACCGACGACGAGGCCCTGCTCTCCGTCGTCACCAGTGCCAACGTCGCCTGCGGCTTCCACGCCGGCGACCCGTCCACGATGCGTCGGGTCTGTGCGCTGGCCGCCGAGCGCGGGGTGGTGATCGGCGCCCAGGTCTCCTACCGCGACCTGGCCGGCTTCGGACGCCGCGCGATGGACCTGCCGCCCGACGAACTGGCCGACGAAGTCACCTACCAGATCGGCGCGTTGGAGGTCTTCGCCCGCGCCGCCGGCGCCCGCGTCGGCTACGTCAAGCCGCACGGGGCGCTCTACAACCGCTGCGTCGACGACGTCGAGCAGGCCGCCGCGGTGGTCGCCGGGGTCCGTGCCGCGGGCGGCCGGCTGCCGCTCCTCGGCCTGCCCGGCTCCCAGCTGCACCGGGCCGCCGAGGAGGCCGGCCTCCCGGTCGTCGGCGAGGCGTTCGCGGACCGCGCCTACACCGACCGGGGCACCCTGGTGCCGCGCCGGGAAGCCGGCGCGGTGGTGCACGACCCCGACGCGGTGGTCAAGCGCGCCGTGGGCCTGGCCCGGGACCGCGCGGTCACCTCCCGCGACGGCACCCGGATCACGGTCGCCGCGCGCTCACTGTGCCTGCACGGCGACACCCCGGGCGCCGCGGACTTGGCGCGGCGGGTGCGGGCCGAACTGGCCGCGGCCGGCGTCCCCGTCCGGAGCTTCGCATGACGGGCGGCGCGGCGGGCGCGGCAGCCGACGGGGCGGAACGGCTCCCCCTGACGGCACTGCCGGTCGGCGACCACGGGGTGCTCATCGAGCTGGCCCGCGCGGTGGACGTGGAGGCCCTGCACGCCGAGGTGCTGCGCCGGGCCGCCGCCGGCACCCTGCCGGCGGTGCGCGAGGTGGTGCCGGCCGCCCGGACCGTCTTCCTCGACGGCCTGGCCGACCCCCGGGCGCTCGCCGCGGAGCTGGCCGACTGGCGGATCCCGCCGCTCACCAGCGGCGACCGCCCGGCCGTGGAGATCGCCGTGCACTACGACGGGCCCGACCTGGCCGAGGTCGCCGCGCTGTGGGGCGTCACCCCCGACGAGGTGGTCCGGCTGCACTCCGGCGCCCGCTTCCGGGTCGCCTTCTGCGGGTTCGCGCCCGGCTTCGGCTATCTGACGGGTCTACCGGAGCGACTGCACGTCCCGCGCCGGGCGACCCCGCGCACCCGGGTCCCGGTCGGCTCGGTCGGACTGGCCGGCCCGTACACCGGGGTCTATCCGCGCTCCTCCCCCGGCGGCTGGCAGTTGATCGGCCGCACCGACGCCGTCCTGTGGGACCCGCGGCGCGAGCCCGCGGCGCTCCTGGCCCCCGGCACGCCCGTCCGCTTCGTCCCCGTGGACGCGCCCGTACCGGCGCCGCGCACCCCCCGGGCCGGCGCCGCACCGGCCCGCCCCGACCGCACCACCGAGGAGTCCGCCCGATGACCGACCGCGCCCTCTCGGTGGTCCGGGCCGGTGCGCTCACCACCGTCCAGGACCTCGGCCGGCCCGGCCACGCCCACCTCGGGGTGCCGCGCTCCGGTGCCCTGGACGGGCCGGCGCACCGGCTCGCCAACCGCCTCGTGGGCAACCCCGCCTCCGCGGCCACCCTGGAGACCACCCTCACCGGTTGCGCGGTCCGCCCGCGCACCGCCACCACCGTCGCGGTCACCGGCGCCGCGTGCCCGGTGACCGTGGACGGCCGCCCCGCCCCGTGGGGCGCGCCGGTGCACGTCCCGGCCGGTGCCGTGCTGGAGGTCGGCGCGGCCACCCGCGGCGTCCGCTGCTACCTCGCCTGCGCCGGCGGCATCGCCGTCGAGCCGGTGCTCGGCAGCCGCGCCACCGACCTGCTCTCCGGACTGGGCCCGGACCCGCTCGCGGACGGCACGGTGCTCCCGCTGGGCTCCCCGTACGGCCCCCCGGCCGCCGCCGACGCGGCCCCGCTCGCCGGGGCGGCGGCCGAGCTGGTGCTGCCGTTCCTGCCCGGGCCGCGCGACGCCTGGTTCACCGCCGACGGGCTGCGCACCCTGGCCACCGGCCGGTTCCGGGTCTCCGCGGCGTCCAACCGGATCGGGCTGCGCACCGAGGGGCCCGCCCTGGAGCGCGTCCGAGACGGCGAACTCCCCAGTGAGGGGATGCCGTTGGGCGCCCTCCAGGTCCCGCCGAACGGCCTGCCGGTGCTGTTCCTGCACGACCACCCCACCACCGGCGGCTACCCGGTCGTCGGTGTGGTCCCCGAACGCTTCCTGGCCCCGGCGGCCCAGGCGACGCCGGGCACGCCGATCCGGTTCGCACGGATCGGCCGGCGGCCGGGGCGGGCGGCGCACCCCGGGTGACGCCGGCGCGTCCCGGCGCATGAAGTGCGCTCCGTAGGCCGGCCGTTCGCGCCGGGTGCCCTGGTTCCCTCGGCCGCGGACCGGCGCCCGTGGCCGGCCACCGGCTACGCCACCCCGTACCCGCCGCCGCCCGGCGTCCGGACGACCAGCACGTCGTCCACGCCGACCTCCGCCGCGTCGCAGCCCCGCAGTTCCTCGCGCGAACCGTCGGCCCGCTCCAGGACGTTGACGCCCAGCGCGCCCGGTCCGCCGCCGGCCATGCCGTACGGGGCGATGCGCCGGTGGTGGGAGAGCAGGGCGATCGTCATCGGCTCCAGGAACCGCAGCCGGCGCTCGACCCCGCGGCCCCCGTGCCAGCGGCCGGTGCCCCCGCTGCCCTCGCGGAGCGCGAAGCCGTCGACCCGGACGGGATAGCGCCACTCCAGGACTTCGGGGTCGGTCAGCCGGGAGTTGGTCATGTGGGTCTGCACCGCGTCCGCCCCGTCGAAGCCGTCGCCGGCGCCCGCCCCGCTGGCGATGGTCTCGTAGTACTGCACCCGGGCGTTGCCGAAGGTCAGGTTGTTCATCGTGCCCGAGCCCTCGGCCTGGACGCGCATCGCGGCGTAGAGCGCGCCGGTGACCGCCTGGGAGGTCTCCACGTTGCCCGCCACGGTGGCCGCCGGGTAGACGGGCGCCAGCATCGAGCCCTCCGGGACGCGCACCTCGACGGGTTTGAGGCAGCCGCTGTTGAGCGGGATGTCCTCGGCGACCAGGGTCCGCAGCACGTACAGCACGGCCGCCATCACCACCGAGCGGGGCGCGTTGGCGTTGCCGGGCTGCTGCGGCGAGGTGCCGGCGAAGTCCAGCACGGCGCTGCGGGCCGCCCGGTCGACGGTCAACGCCACCCGGATCTGCGCACCGCTGTCCGTCTCGTAGCGGTAGCTGCCGTCCGACAGCCCGCCGAGGATCCGGCGCACCGACTCCTCGGCGTTGTCCTGGACGTGGCCCATGTACGCCCGCACGACGTCCAGTCCGAACTGGTCGGTCATCCGGCGCAGTTCGTGGACGCCCTTCTCGTTCGCGGCGATCTGGGCGCGCAGGTCGGCGAGGTTGACGTCCGGCGCCCGCGACGGGTACGGACCGGCGGTGAGCAGGTCACGGGTCTCCCGCTCCCGCAGCGCGCCGTCGCGCACCAGCAGCCAGTTGTCGAAGAGCACCCCCTCCTCCTGGATGGTGCGGCTGAAGGCGGGCATCGAGCCCGGGGTGATCCCGCCGATCTCGGCGTGGTGCCCCCGGGAGGCGACGAGGAACCGCAGCTCGCGCCCGTCGGGGTCGAACACCGGGGTGACGACGGTGACGTCCGGCAGGTGCGTGCCCCCGTGGTACGGGTCGTTGACCGCGTACACGTCCCCCGGCCGCAGGTCGTCGCCGCGGCGCCGCAGCACCTCCTTGATGGACTCCCCCATCGAGCCCAAGTGCACGGGGATGTGCGGGGCGTTGGCGATCAGGTTGCCCTCGGCGTCGAAGAGCGCGCAGGAGAAGTCCAGCCGCTCCTTGATGTTGACCGAGTGGGCGGTGTGCTCCAGGCGGACGCCCATCTGCTCGGCGATGGCCATGAAGAGGCTGTTGAAGACCTCCAGCATCACCGGGTCCACCGCGGTGCCGACGGCGGTCCGCCCGGGGCGCGGACGGACCCGGGTGAGCTCCAGGTGACCGCGTTCGCCGACGGTGGCCCGCCAGTCGGGGTCGAGGACCGTCGTGGCGTCGTCCTCGGCGACGATCGCCGGACCGCTGAGGGCGTCGCCGGGCCGCAGGTCGGTGCGGCGGTACAGCGCGGTGTCCCGCCACCGCCCGCCGACGTACATCCGGACGGTCGTCGCGGCCCGCAACTCGCCTTTCCGCTCCGGCAGTCGGGCGCGGTAGTCGGCCGCGCCGCCGGCCGCGCCGAGCGCCTCCACCGACACCGCCTCGGCGACCAGCGGCTTGTCCATCGCGAAGGCGTACCGCTCGCGGTGGGCCCGGACGAACTCCGCGGCCATGGTGGCGGCGTCGGCGAGCGGCACCCCGAGGGCGGCGTCGGTCCCGGCGTAGCGGACCAGGACCCGGGCGCGGGTGGTGAGCGACGCCGCCGGCACGCCGTCGTCGAGGAGTTCCTGCCGGGTCTGCCGGGCCAGGGCGGCGCACGCCGCGTGGACCCGGTCGATCGCCCCGGGTTCGTCGAACGGCTCCTCGACGGCCCGTTCCCGCATCGCGGTGGCGTCGGCCACCCCGATGCCGTAGGCGGAGAGCACCCCGGCCAGCGGCGGGACGAGGACGGTGTCGATGCCCAGGGCGTCGGCGACCGCGCAGGCGTGCTGGCCGCCCGCGCCGCCGAAGCTGACCAGGGCGTAGCGGGTGACGTCCCGGCCGCGCTGGACGGAGATCTTCTTGACCGCGTTGGCCATGTTGAGCACCGCGATGTCCAGGAAGCCGGCGGCGACGTCCTCGGGCCCGCGCGCGTCCCCGGTCGCGGCGGCGGCCCGCGCGGCCAGCTCCGCGAACCGGGTACGGACCGTCGCGGCGTCCAGCCCCTGGTCGCCGTCCGGGCCGAACACCGCCGGGAAGTGGTCCGGTTGGATGCGGCCGAGCATGACGTTGGCGTCGGTGACGGTGAGCGGGCCGCCGCGCCGGTAGCAGGCGGGTCCGGGGTCCGCGCCGGCCGAGTCCGGGCCGACCCGGTAGCGGCGGCCGTCGAAGCGCAGCACCGAGCCGCCGCCGGCCGCGACGGTGTGGATGTTCATCATCGGGGCGCGCATCCGCACGCCGGCGACCTCACTGCCGAAGATCCGCTCGAACTCGCCCGCGTAGTGCGACACGTCGGTGGAGGTGCCGCCCATGTCGAACCCGATCACCCGGTCGAAACCGCCGCGCCGGTCCGGCCCACCGGCCTCCGCGGCCGCCCGGACCATTCCGACCACCCCGCCCGCCGGCCCGGACAGCACCGCGTCCTTGCCCCGGAAGTGGGTGGCCTCCCGCAACCCGCCGTTGGACTGCATGAACAGCAGCCGGATGCCCGGGAGCTGGGCCGCGACCCCGTCGACGTAGCGCGCCAGGATCGGCGACAGGTACGCGTCGACGACGGTGGTGTCGCCGCGGGCCACCAGCTTCATCAGCGGGCTGACCTCATGCGAGCAGCTGACCTGGGTGAAGCCCGCGGCCCTGGCCAGTTCGGCGACCGCCCGTTCGTGCGCGGTGTGCCGGTAGCCGTGCAGCAGCACCACCGCGGCGCTGCGCAGTCCGTCCGCACGGGCCCGGCGCAACTCCCGGCGGACGGGCTCCGCATCGAGCGGCCGGACCTGCTCACCGCGGGCGCCGATCCGCTCCGGCACCTCGATCACCCGGTCGTAGAGCGCCTCGGGCAGCACGATCCGCCGGTCGAAGATCCGCGGCCGGTTCTGGTAGGCGATCCGCAGCGCGTCCCGGAACCCCTCGGTGGTCAGCAGCACCGTCGGCTCGCCGGTGCGCTCCAGGAGGGCGTTGGTGGCGACGGTGGTGCCCATCCGGACGACCGAGACCCGCTCGGCGGGCACCGGTTCCTCCGGTCCCAGGCCCAGCATCATCCGGATCCCGGCGACCGCGGCGTCCCCATAGCGCTCGGGGTGGTGGGAGAGGAGCTTGCCGGTGACCAGGCGCCCGTCCGGCCGTCTGCCCACCACGTCGGTGAAGGTGCCGCCGCGGTCGATCCAGAACTCCCAGCGTCCGGTCATCCCGCCATTGTCGCAGCGCCGCCCGGTTCGGACAGGGCCGCGAGGGCGCTGCGGGTGGCCCGTTCGGCGGCGGCGTCGAGCAACCGCCCGGATCCGGCCACCCCGTACCGGCACTCCCGTGCGGCCAGCGCCAGCAGGCCGGGCAACAGGTCGGTGCACCGGTCGGCCACCCACCGGGTGCCGCGGGTCGCCATCCACACCAGCGAGCCGGTCCGGGTCGGCGCCGGGCCGTCGAGGGTCAGCGGGGGCGGCGGCCCGCAGGCCAGGCCGCGGGCGGCCAGTGCGGTGTGGAAGCCGCGGGCCAGCAGCCGGTGGCCGCGCTCGCTGGGGTGCAGCCGGTCCACGCTCCAGGTGGTCCGCTCGCCCACCCAGGGGTGGTCGGCGAGATGGAGGTGGACGCCGCCGTAGCGCGCGGAGACCGCGTGCACGACGGTGTTGACGGCGCGCATCCGGCGGGCCAACGGGCGGGCCAGCGGCGCGGGCAGCGCCAGCATCCGGCCCGGGTCGGGCAGGCACGCCGTCAGCACCACCGTCCCGCCGGCGCTGAGGGTGCCGTGGGCCTGGTCCAGCGCCGCCGCCACCCGGTCGATGGCGAAGGCGGCGCGCAGCGTGTCGTTGGCGCCGACCAGCACGGAGGCGAAGCGCGGGGCGAGCGCGCGGGCCCGCGGCAGCTGCTCGTCCGCCACGTCGGCCGCCAGCGCGCCGCTGCGCGCCAGGTTCACCAGCGGGACGTCGCCCGGCCGTGGTCCGAGCGCGTCGGCCAGCAACACCGCCCAGCCGCGCCAACCGCCGCCCGCCACCGGATCGCCGAGCCCTTCGGTGAGCGAGTCGCCGAGGGCCACGAACCCGGGCGTCACCGCCGGCTCCAGGGGCCCACCGGCCGCGGCCCGACCGGCCCGACCGGCACAGCCGGCCGCCCACCGGCCGGCCTGGGGGCGTCGTGGGCCGCCAGGAACGCGGCCACCGCCGGCTGCCAGCCGTACCCCTCGGCGCGCCGCCGGGCGGCGGCCCGGCGGAGCGGCTCGGGCCGGGCCAGCACCCGCTGCACCGCGTCCGCGAAGGAGGGTCCGTCGTCCAGGGCGGTGTCCCCGCCGTCGCCCACCAGCCCGGCCAGCGCCGACGCCGCACTGGCGACCACCGGGGTGCCGCAGGCCAGCGCCTCCAGCGCCGCCAGCCCGAACGTCTCGGCCGGGCCGGGCGCCAGGACCAGGTCGGCGCCGGCCTGGAGCGCGGCCAGCCGGGACCGGTCGGTGAGGTGCCCGAGGAACGTCACCGGCAGCCGGGCGGCCCGCGCCCGGTCCGCCAGCCGGCCGCGCAGCGGCCCGTCGCCGGCCACCACCAGCGCCGCGTCCACGCCCCGCCGGCGCAGCTCGGCAAGGGCGTCCAGGGCCCGCCCGGGCCGCTTCTCGGGTGACAGCCGGGAGCACATCAGCAGCAGGACGGCGGCCCGGTCGGCGTACCGCCCGCGCAGCGCGGCGCTGCGCAGACCCGGGTGCCAGGCGGCGAGGTCGACCCCGAGCGGCGCCCGCACCACGTTCCGCGCCCCGGCCCGGAGGAACTCCGCCGCCGCCCACTCGGTCGTGCACACCACCCGGCTGTAGGCGTACGCGGTACGGGCGTTGGCCCGGTCGGCGAGCGCGCGGGCCAACGGGCGCGGCACGCCCCAGGTGCGCAGCACCCCGTCCACGCTCTCGTGCGACACCATCACCGCCGGGACCCGGGCCCGCCGCGCCCACTCCCCCGTCCAGCGCAGCGTCGTGCGGTCCGAGACCTCCAGCCGGTCCGGGTCCAGTTCGGCCAGGAGGTGCCGGAGCCGGGGGCGGTCGGCCAGCACCCGGTAGCCGCCGGCACCGGGCACCTGGGGCCCGGGGAGGGTGAGCACCCGGCCCTGGGCGGTCTCCTCGTCGCGGATGCCGCGCGGCCCCACCGCGTCCGGCGGTCCCGGCACGACGAGCACCGGCTCGTGGCCGGCGGCCCGGTAGCCGGCGCCCAACTCGCCCAGTGCGGTGCGCAGCCCGCCGGAGGCCGGGGCGACGAAGTTGGCGATCCGGACGATCCGCAGTCCCGCCCGGCCGCTCCGGGCCCGACGGGCGCTCACGCCGCCACCGCCGTCCGGTCGGCGAGCACGTCGTCGTAGTGGGCCAGCAACTGGTCACCGACCGCCTCCCAGGTGCGGGCCGCGACCGCGCGCCGGCCGGCGTCGCCGTAGCGCACCCGCAGCTCCGCGTCCCCGAACAGCGTCCGCACCGCGTCCCGCACCGCCGTGCCGTCCCCGGAGGGGACCAGCAGTCCGGTCCGCCCGTGGTCGACGAGGTCCAGCGGCCCGCCGGCGGCCGGGGCGACCACCGGGACCCCGGAGGCCATCGCCTCCTGCACGGTCTGGCAGAAGGTCTCGTACGGCCCGGTGTGCACGAACACGTCCAACGACGCGTACAGCCGGGCGAGTTCGTCACCGGTCCGCCGCCCCAGGAACCGCGCCTCGGGCAGCTGCGCCCGCAGGGCGGCGGCGCTGGGGCCGTCCCCGATCACCACGGTGCGGACGCCGGGCAACCGGGAGGTCTCGGCCAGCAGCCGGACGTCCTTCTCCGGAGCCAACCGCCCCACGTATCCCACCAGCAGCTCCCGCCCTGCCAGCAACGAACTGCGCAGCACCGCGTCCCGCCGCCCGGGGTGGAACCGCGCCGAGTCGACCCCGCGCGGCCACAGCCGCACCCGGGGCACCCCGTGCTCGGTGAGGTCCAGCAGCGCCGCGCTCGACGGGGCCAGGGTGAGGTCGGCGGCGGCGTGCACCGCCCGGATCCGGCGCCAGGCCGCCGTCCCGCCCCGCCCCAGGTAGGTCCGCGCGTAGCGCGCCATGTCCGTCTGGTAGACCGCGACCGCCGGCACCCCCCGCCGGGCCGCGGCCGCCATGCCCCGGGCCCCCAGGACGAAGGGGCTGGCCAGGTGCACCAGGTCGGGCCGGTGGCCGTCCAGCGCAGCGGACAGCCGCCGCCCGGGCAGCGCGATCCGCACCTGCGGGTATCCGGGCAACGGCATCGAGGGCACCCGCACCACCGGGCACGGGCTTTCCTGGCCGTGGCCGGTGGCGGCCGGTGCGGAGTTCGCCAACGGGGCGATGACCAGCGGTTCGTGCCCGCGCCGGACGAGGTGGCGGGCGGTTTGGAGGGCACAGTGTGCGACGCCGTTGACGTCGGGCGGGAAGGATTCGGTGACGAGGGCGACACGCATACCGCTGTTGTCGGCGCACCGTGCGTGGGCCGCACCAAGGGGATCTTTCCAACCGGCGAACGTCCCATGAGCGTTCGCCCCTGCGCCCGCTCAGCCGGGCGTCGGCCGCGGCCTCACACCGCCGAGGCGTCCGGCCCGAAGCGGGCGCGCACGGCGGTCTGCACCTCGGCCTCCTCGGCCGGGTCGGCGGCGAGGCGGCGGAGCTGTTCCACCACCCGGTCGTCGCCGGTGGCCGCGTGCCGGGCGGCGAGTTCCCGGGTGGTCTCCTCGCAGTCCCAGAGGCACTCGACGGCGAAACCGGCCGCGAAGCCGGGGTCGGTGGCGGCGAGCGCGGCGGCGGCCCGGCCGCGCAGGTGCGAGGACGAGGTCTCGCGATAGAGGTGGCGCAGCACGGGGGCGGCACAGACGATCCCGAGGCGACCGGCGCCGTCCACCAGCTCCCACAGCGCGCAGGCGTCCGGCCCCTCTTCCCGCACCGTGCGGCGCAGCGCGGCGAGCACCAGGCCGGTGTCGCGGCGGGCGCCGCGCCGGGCCAGCATGGCAGCGGCGGACGCCCCCAGCCGGTCCGGGCGCGCGGCCCAGGTGCGGGCCCGCTCGACGGCGGCCACGCTGCGCATCCGTTCGTAGGCGGAGAGCGCGGCGGCGACCAGCGGTTCGCCGGAGAGCGGATCGGTCACGGCGGCCTCGATCAGGTCGAGGACCGCTCCGTCGCCGCGCTCGGCGAGGTGGTGCAGGACCGCGGCGCGCGCCGCGTCGGGTCCGCCGCGACCAGCCCGCAGCAGCTCGGCGCGGTCCTCGGGACCGGCGACGGCGCTCAGGCAGCGGGCGGCGGCGAGGTAGCGGTGCTCCCCGGGGCGCGGTTCGAGCTCGTGCTGGGCCCACTCCAGCACCTCGGCCACGCTCCAGCCGGGGCGCGGACCGCGCGGTCGGAGCTGGCGCTGCCAGCGGTCGAAGGAACCCTGCTCGTCGGCGGCGGCCAGCCGTGCGCCGTACCGGGCGTCCTCGGCCCACAGCCGCCAGGGGCGGGGCTCGAAGGCGTCCCGAACGGTGGTGGCCAGCAGGGCGTCGCCCTCCGGGGTCTCGGGGAAACGGGCCAGGACGGCCGGCGCCAGGCCGATCAGCCCGGCGTCGTCGTCGCGCAGCGCGAGCTCGTCGAGGGCCCAGCGCCAGTTGCTGCCCACCGCGGCGTAGCTGCGCAGCAGCAGCCGGGCGGCGTCCTTGCCGTACGCGGCGAGGTGGCCGAGGACGGAGAGGGTCAGCCCGGTGCGCTCCTCGCCGGTGTCGGTGAGGTCGTCGGGGTGGAAGAGGTGCCGTTCGATCTCTTCGAGACCACCGTCGAGCTGCATGTAGAGGCGCGCGTAATAGAGCGAGCGGTTCTCCACCTGCCAGTCCCGGCGCGCATCGCACAGCACACTGTCGTTGAGTGCCGCGAGCGCCTCGGCCCGCGGCGCCGCGAGGGCATGCAGGGTCCCGTCGCCGCGGCCTCGCTGGAGGAGGCCGAGCAGGGTGCCACTGGGCGCTATGTCTGGATCGAACATGAGGTCAGCATCCGGTGCGGGGGACAGGCTGGCAACGGGATTTCCGCTGACCGGCATTCTTGCCGGTGACCGCGGGCCCTATGCGTCGTTCCCACCATGGATCGGCGGGGTAGACAGCTGTACGGCGGCCGCAGCCTAGCGTGGAACCATTGCTTCCGCCGATTCGGGCCCGGTTGCCACAAGGAGGCCGATGACATATGCCGGGTGCACCACCGTATCGGGTAGTGCCAAATCCCTTACGGTCCGTCGCAGCCTGTGCAAGAGTCGTAACCGGCCCATACGTTCCGGCGCCGCCTGATCACGGAGTACGTCATGCCGCCCCCTCTCTTCGCGGATCACCCAGCCGATCAGACCCCCGAGCGTGGCGCGGTCGAGGCACTCATCTCGCAGGCCCGCACCCTGCGCGGTGGCCTCGACGCGGTACGCAGAGAGTCCTCGGTCGCCGGTGACCTCGCCGCCGACCCGCAGCTGCGCTGGCAGCGAGCACTGTGCGACCTCGCCGTCCACCACCTGGACGACCTCGGCGGCCACCTCGACCAGCTCAGAGAGGGCCTGCCCACCTCGCCAGACGGGGTCGCGGATCCGCACGTCGAGCTGCCGGTGGCCCCGCCCGAGCCGGAGGCGCCCGAGCGGGGCGCGCTGCTGCGCCGGGTGGGCAGCGCCGAGTGGAACCTCCTCACCGACGAGGTGACCTGGTCCGACGAGCTCTACGCGATGTTCGGCCGGGAGCCGGCCGACGACCCGCTGACGCTGGACGAGCTGCCGTCCCTGGTGCACGCCGACGACCAGGAGAAGCTGGCCGTGATGGTCACCGACTGCCTGGTGGACGGCCGACCGATCGACGGCGAGTTCCGCATCCTGCGCGCCGACTCCGGCATCCGCACCGTCCACATGGTCGGCGAGCCGGTGCTCGAAGCCGACGGCAGCACCGCCTGCATGTGGGCGGTGCTGCGCGACGTCAGCGAGCTGCGCCGGAGCCAGACGGCGGTGCGCGAGACCGGTGACTCGCTCCAGCGCCAGCGGCACATCGCCCAGACCGAGCACCGGCTCGCGGTCGAGCTCCAGGAGGCCGTGCTGCCGCCGTGGCGCGGTTCGCTGCGCTTCCCCGAGGGCGGCCCGGTCACCCTGGACCTCGCCGGGCGCTACCTACCGGCCGACACCTCCGCCCTGATCGGCGGCGACTGGTACGACGCCCTCCAACTCCCCGACGGGCGCACACTGTTGAGCGTGGGCGACCTCACCGGGCACGGCGTCGCGGCGACGTCCGGCATGGCGATGGTGCTCGGCGCGCTGCGCGGCATGGCCGTGGCGGGGCACCGACCCGGACAGCTGATGGGCTTCCTCAACCAACTGCTGGACAGTGCCGCCCAGCCGGCGCTGGGCAGCGCGGTCTGCTGCCAGTTCGACCCCGCGACGCGGTCACTGGAGTGGTCCCAGGCCGGGCACCCCGCGCCGCTGCTGTTCCGCGGCGGCACGGGGCGCGCGCTGGACCCGCCGGAGGGCGTCCTGCTCGGGGCCACGACCGGCGCCAGCTACGGCCAGCGGACCGAGCAGTTGGAGCCGGGCGACCTGCTGGTGCTGCACACCGACGGGCTCGTTCCGCGCCGCACCCACGGCCCGGACAGCGCCCACGAGGGCACCGAGCGGCTGCTCGCGCTGGCACCGCGGCTCGGCGCGGCCCGCAGCGCCCAGGAGAGCGTCCGCATCGTGGTGGAGGAGTTCGGCGCCACCGAGCGGGAGGACGACGCCTGCGTGCTGCTCGCCAAGGTCGGCGACTGACGCACGGCACGATCGTCGGGCGGACCGGCTGCGGGGGCGCCGGTCACCCCGAGCGGCCTGACCCGCTTCTGAAGGTCCGTCGACTCTCGGCCTCCGCGGGTCAGCGGGCGGATCTTCGGACGGGTCTTCGGGCAGGGTGTTCCACTTGATCTCCCGCGGGCATCGGGTGGTGTCGGTGACAAGGGGCGACCGGGCTCGGCACGACCGGCCGGTCGACGAGGGCGCGGGCACACCGTCGTCGCCCTGCTCCCGGGCGCGGGTGCGGGTCCGCCCCCGACGGCAACAGGGGGGCGACACGGCCCCGCCGGGCCCTCAGACCGAGAAGTTCGGCCCCAGGTCCGGCCCGATGCCCGGCTTGAGGGCCGCGCCCCTCCCCTTGGCCCGCGGCTTCGGCAGGACCTGCTGGAGCTCGTCGCGGAGGTCCTGGATCTTGCCGCAGCCGGCGAACTGGCCGGTGAGCCGGAACATCTCGCGCAGCCGGTCCCAGGTGCGGTGCGAGGAGTTCTCCCCGATGGAGACCAGCGCCAACCGGGCGTAGCGGTCGGCCCGTTCGGGTTCGTTGCCGAGGAAGCAGGCCGAGGCCATCGAGATGTAGTCGAAGATCTGCGACCGCTGGTGGCCGCTCCTGCGCAGGTGCAGCGCCTGCTTGGCGTGCCCCTGGGCGACCTTGGCGGCGGACGGGTCGTGCTCCGCGAGGGTGCGGAACGCCAACGCCTGCATCCCGTGCAGGTCCGCCTCGTCGAACATCTGCATCCACGCCGGCGGCGGCACGTCGCCCTTGTCCGAGACGAAGAGTTCCTCGGCCTCGCCGAGCGTCCGCCGCATCGCCTGGCCGTGGCCCTTCGAGGCGTGGGCCCACGCCTCGATGGTGTGCAGCATGGCGCGGGTGCGCGGCAGGGTCTCCTGGCCGGAACCGGACTGGGCCAGCTTCATCAGGTCCAGGGCGTCGTCGGGACGGCCCAGGTGGACCATCTGCCGGGCGGCGCGGGAGAGCGCCTCGCCGGCGCGCGGACGGTCCCCGCCCTCACGGGCCGCGTGGGCGGCGATGATGAAGTACTTCTGCGCGGTGGGCTCCAGGCCCACGTCGTGGGACATCCAGCCGGCCAGTACGGCGAGGTTGGCGGCGACGCCCCAGAGGCGGCGCTGGAGGTGGTCGGGGTGGCGGTAGGCGAGCATCCCGCCGACCTCGTTGAGCTGGCCCACCACGGCCTTGCGCTGGAGGCCGCCGCCGCGGGCCGCGTCCCAGCGGCGGAACACGTCGACGGAGTGCTCCAGGGCGTCGATCTCCTGCGACCCCACCGGGGCCGCCTCGTAGCGGTCGAGGCCGATCTGGTCGAGTTCGTAGAGGGATTCGTGGGCGAGCGGATCGTCGTGGCGGAGGGCGAGCGGAGCGGGGTCGGTGTGCAGCCACTCGTGCATGGCACCGGCGAGTGCGGAGCCGGCGGCGAGCGCTGCGCCGGCCCCCACCAAGCCGCGTCGATTGAGCATGAGGTCCATTCCCGTGAATTCCGTGAGGACCGCAGCGGTCCGCTCGGGCGCCCACGGCAGACCGTCCATGGCCTGCCGCTTCCCCGCGCGACCGGTCCGGGCGAACCCGAGGTCCTCGGTGGTTACGACACGGCCGAGGCGCTCGGTGAAGAGGGAGGCGAGCACCTTGGGCACCGGGTCCCGGGGCGTCTCGCCCATGTCGATCCAGCGCCGGACCCGCGAGGTGTCGGTCGCCAACTGCGGATGCCCCATGGCCGCCGCCTGCCGGTTGACCAGTCTCGCGAGTTCTCCCTTGGACCATCCGGCCAGGCCGAAAAGGTCCGCGAGACGAGCGTTCGGCTCCCTGCTCACGTCAAGCCCCCAGGTTCCTCGACTGAGTTGACAGTAACGGCCGGTGACGGGGGCTGCGAGCATTCGCCAGGGTTCGCCAGGGTGCGCCAGATGGTCTGCCACCCGCAGCCGCGTGTTCGGTAGGTGTGCAGCCCCCGGCCCGGTGGCGGGACCGCATTCCCCAGGGTGCGTGCCCTGCACGGGGACCTTGAGGATCGGCCGCCTGTACGGGGCCCGTTCACGGGTTCCCGCCGCCGGGCCGGGAGCGCACGCAACTCGTCGGCGCACGAAGGGATCTGTCTCACCCATGTATGCAGCATCGTCCGCCGTGACCGCCCCCACCCGGACGTACCGCCCACACCCCCACGGGAGTGGGCCGTATCTCGATCCCACCCCTTCCGCGGGGGCGGTGACCGGTCTCTCCGGCGGCCGGAACCGGCGGGCACAGGGAATGGGCGCCCAACCGCTCAGCGGGAGACTCGACTTGTCCGGCCCCCAGGGCGCCCAGCTGCGCGCCGCCGTCGCCTCGGTGCACCGCATCTGCCCGGAGTTCAACCCGGTCCAGGTGCTGCGCCGCGGCGGGAAGTCCGTACTGCTCCTGGGGACGACCGGTCGGATGAGCGCCGTCGCCAAGTGTTTACTGGACCACTCTCCCGCCTGGGCCGACAGCTTCCGGCAGGAAATAAGTGCATACCGGGCGTTCGTCCGGCACCGTCCGCCGGTCCGAGTGCCGCGGCTGGTGGCGGCCGACCCCGACAACTGCACGCTCGTGGTGGAGCGCATGCCGGGACGGGTGGCGGCCCTGACGCGCCACCCCTCCGAGGCGCCGCCGCGGGCCGACCTGCGGGCCGCGCTCGGGGCGATCTGCCGGATCAACGCCTGGCGTCCGCCGGCCGGACTGTTCGACGCCCCGCTGGACTACGCGGGTCGGATCGGGCGCTACCACGACCTGGGGCTGCTGACCGACCGCGATCTGGGCGACCTGCAGAAGCTGCTGCACGGCCTGGCGCACACCCAGGGCCAGTTCTGCCACGGCGACGCGCTGCTGAACAACGTCCTGCTCTCGCCGGTCGGCCCGGTGCTGCTGGACTGGGACAACGCGGGCTGGTACCTGCCCGGCTACGACCTGGCCACGCTGTGGGCGGTGCTGGGCGAAGCGCCGGTCGCCCGCCGGCACATCAGCCAACTCGCCCAGGCGGCGGGCACCGCGGCCCGGGACGCCTTCCTGGTGAACCTGATGCTGGTGCTGACCCGAGAGATCCGGCGCTACGAGACCGCGGTCCAGCGGACCATGCGCGAGCCCGCGCCGGCCACCGTGCCGGGCACCGGGGCGCCCGGGGCACCGGGGGCGGGCGAGGAGCAGCGGCTGCTGCTGCGCAGGCTGCACGACGACGCGCAGATGGCGCGGCGGGCGGTGCGGGCGGCGGTCGGCACCCGCTGACCGCCGGGGGTGCCGGCGGCACCCCGAGAGGGAATCCGTGAGCGGCGCGCCCCACCCGGGCCGCGCCGCTCACCCGTGCATTGGTCCATTCCACTGACGCCCCGCAGCTCCCGGGCCCGCGCCGGGAAGGCTCCTCAGGTGATGCCCTGACATGCGAAATCCCGAGCGGGTGTGGTGATTGACGGTACGTCGGCACAGCTATGGTTCTCGGCCGACCTGGGCCCTAGTCTCGGGTTCTCCCGCACGGCCGCGGCCTGGGCCGGTGCCACGCTCCACCGGGCAGGCCCTGGCAAGGCACACCACCGTCACACCGCCCCGGCTCGGGCCGGCTTGAGGAGGCTGTTTTGCGAGGATCCGCACCGGAAGACGCGTCGAGAACCCGCCATCCCGTCCTACGCAGATCCGCCACCGCCGTCGCCGCGGCGGCGCTGCTGGTGCCGCTGGTCGCGGCGTCGCCGTCCGCACCGGCCGGGCAGCCGCCGTCCGGCGCCCTCCAGCGCGCCTTCAGCGACGCCGCCGCGCGCTACCACGTGCCGCGCAGCGTGCTGCTGGGCGTCGCGTACCTGGAGTCCCGGTGGGACGGCCACGGCGGCGCGCCCAGCGTGTCCGGGGGCTACGGGCCGATGCACCTGACCGACGCCCGGACCGCGGTGGCGCGGGATCCGGAGTTCAGCGCGGACGACGAGGACGCCCGCGGCGACACCGCCCGGCCGCTGCGGACGGTCGCGCCGACGCGGCGGGCGGTGCTGCCCGCCGAACTCCCCTCCGGGCTGCGGACGTTGCCGACCGCGGCGCGGCTGACCGGGCTGTCGGCGGCGAAGCTGCGGTCCGATCCGGCCGCGAACGTGCGGGGCGGCGCCGCGCTGCTCGCCGCCGCCCAGCGCCAGCTGGGGCTGCCGGCCAGCGCCGATCCGGCCAAGTGGTACGCGGCGGTGGCGCGCTACGGGAGCGCGGACGATCCGCGCAGCGGGGCGGTGTTCGCGCGGGACGTCTTCGAGGTGATGCGGCAGGGTCAGCGCCGCACCACCGACGCGGGGCAGCGGGTCGCGCTGGCCGCCGCGCCGCGGCTGACCGCCGACCCCGCGCAGGAGAAACGTCTCGGCAAGGCCGCCAGCGCCCGGCGCGCCTCGACGCAGAAATCCGGTGGGGCGCTGGAGTGCCCCTGGACGGTGGCGTGCGAGTCCTGGCCGGCGCCGTACGAGCAGTACGACAACGGCACCAACTACGGCAACCACGACCTGGCGGACCGGCCCAAGGACCAGCGGATCGACACCCTCGTCATCCATGACACCGAGGGCTCGTGGGACACCACGCTGCGGCTGATCAAGGACCCCAAGTACGTGTCCTGGCATTACACGATCCGCTCCGCGGACGGGTTGATCGCGCAGCACGTGCGGACCCAGGACGTCGCGTGGCACGCGGGCAACTGGTACGTCAACTCACACTCGATCGGCATCGAGCACGAGGGCTTCCTCGCCGCGCCGGACGCCTGGTACACGGAGGCGATGTACCGCGCCTCGGCCCGGCTGGTGAAGTACCTGGCGGAGAAGTACGACATCCCGCTGGACCGGCAGCACGTCCTCGGCCACGACAACGTGCCGGGGACGATCCCGTCGACGATCGCGGGGATGCACACCGATCCCGGTCCGTACTGGGACTGGGCGCACTACTTCACCCTGCTGGGCCGTCCGTTCGAGGCCACCGCGGGTCCGCACGGCGGTCTGGTCACCATCCGTCCGTCCTACGACGGCAACCGGCCGGTCTACACCGGCTGCGAGAAGGCCGGGCAGACCTGTGCGGCGCACGGTTCGGCCGCGGTCCGGCTGTACACCGCGCCGAGCGAGAGCGCGCCGCTGGTCCAGGACGTCGGGCTGCACCCGGACGGCTCGCCCAGCACGACCGGCGTGAACGACACCGGGGCGCGGGCCACGACCGGCCAGCGGTTCGCGGTGGCCGGCCGGGACGGCGACTGGACGGCGATCTGGTACCTCGGGCAGCGGGCCTGGTTCCACAACCCGCGGGCGAACCCGACGGCGGTGGACGGCAAGGGCCTGGTGGCCGCGCCGAAGGCGGGCCGGGCGGAGATCCCGGTGTACGGGCGGGCGTACCCGGAGAAGGGGGCGTACCCGTCGCAGGTGCCGGTGCAGTCGGTCACGCCGCTGCCGTACAAGCTGCTCGCCGGGCAGGAGTACGCGGTCGGCGGGCAGGTGCGGTCGGACTACTTCTACTCGCCGACCTTCGACGTCAACCAGCACGCGGTGGTCCGGGGCAAGGACAAGTACTACGAGATCCAGCTGGGGCACCGGGTCGGCTACGTGCGGGCGGCCGACGTGGACGTCCGGTCGTCGGGGGCGTAGCCCTCGCGCGGTGCCGGAAAAGCGGTGCGCCCGGTGGCGGCTCGGAAGCCGTCCACCGGGCGCGTCCCGTCCGCGCGTCCGGTCCGCCGGGTCAGCCCTGCTGGAAGAGTTCCGCGGGCAGCGGCTTGAGCAGGGCGTAGAGGTCGTCGGTGATCGGGCGGTCCCAGCTGGCGATGGTCACCAGCACGCCGTCGCTGCGGTCGAACTGCACGCAGGAGACGCGGCTCTCGGAGCACTTGATCCGCTTGACGATCAGGAGGTTGTCCTGGTGCATCACCGGGGTGTCCTCGGTCTCGACGACCGTGACCGGCTCGTCGTTGTCGAGCGCCGCGAGCAGCTGGGCGACCTCGAAGGGGACCTGGTCCTCCTCGACCTCGCGGGCCGGGGAGCCCTCCGGCAGGTTGCCGATGATCATCGCCGGGCCGCGGCCGCCGAACAGGTCGTAGCGGAGGAAGACGCCCTGGCAGCTTCCGTCGGGCGCCGGCAGCAGCCCGGCCCCGAGATTGCCGGGCCAGTCCCCCGGGTCCATGGCCAGTACGTCGAAGTCTGGACCGGCGGGCGTGGCTGCGCTGCGGCGGCGGAGGAAGGACATGTCGCCATCGTACGTGGCCCGGCCCCGAGCACGGCCCGCACGGCGCTCTCCGGTGCAGGTCGGCGGCGTCCTCAGCGGTTCGCGGCGCGGCGGCGGCGCTCGTGGTGGCGGGCGACCCGGGCGCGGTTGCCGCAGGACGGGGTGCACCACTCCTGGCGGGCGTGCTCCTTGACGAAGTAGCGCACGCAGCGCGGGGCCGGGCAGGCCCGCAGCCGCTCGCGGTCCGGGCCGCCGAGGAGGGCGAGGGCGGCCCGGGCCAGCGTGGCGGTGAGCCGGTCGGCGGCGGGCGGGGTGCCGACGGGGAGGTGGCGCAGTACGGGTGGGACGCCGGGTTGCCAGGTGAGCCGCGGGGCGGTCGGGACTCGGGCGGCGGCGGCGTTCAGCCGGGCCAGCGCCTGGTCCTCGGGGAGCAGACGGTGGGCGTCGGCGGGGCTGGGCGGGGCCGGGCGGACGGCGCGGGCGCACAGCGAGCGGAGTGCGGCGCGCAGCTCCCGCACCGCGGTGAGCAGCGCCGGGTCCGCCGGGGGCGGGCCGTGCTCGGTGCAGTCCAGGGCGCCCGCCCGGTCGCGGAGCCAGGCCGCGAGGCCGGCGATGTCGGCCAGGTCGTCGGCGACGCCGCCGTGTCCGTCGTGGTGGATCGTGCCGACGAGATCCAGTGCGAGCCGGGTTGCCTCCATGGTGCTAATGGTACGGTCGCTCACTGCCATTAATCCACAAGGGGGAGCCATGGCCGATCTCCGTCAACTGCTCCGCGGCCTCACGGTGTTCGGGGGCGAACTGCCGACGTTCGACCCGGTGGCGACGCCCGACGACCCGGTGGAGCTGTTCACCGCCTGGCTGCTCGGCGCGATCCGCGCGCAGGTCCCCGAGCCGCACGCGATGACGCTCGCCACCGCCGACGCCGACGGCAATCCGTCCGCGCGCACCCTGATCCTCAAGGACGTCGACGCGGCGGGCTGGCGGTTCGCCGCGCACGACGACAGCGCCAAGGGACGGGAGCTTTCCGCCCGCCCGTATGCCGCGCTGACCTTCTACTGGCAGCCGCTCGCCCGCCAGGTGCGGGTGCGCGGTCCGGTGGTGCGGGAGGACGCGGAACGGTCCGCCGCCGACTTCCTGGCCCGCGGCGCCGGGGCGCGTGCCGAGGCGCTGGTCGGTCGGCAGAGCCGGCCGCTGGCGTCGCTCGCCGAGCGGGACGCCGCGGTGGCCGACGCCGCCGCGCGGCTGGCCCGCGATCCCGAGCTGGTGCCGGCCGCGTGGACGCTGCACACCGTGCGGGCGGAGTCGGTGGAGTTCTGGCAGGGCGCCGAGGACCGCAACCACACCCGGCTGGCGTACCGCCGCAGCGGGGCCGGCTGGACGAAGGAGCTGCGGTGGCCCTGACGCACGGCCGCATGGCGTCCGGCACGCGGTGGTGGTGACGGGCGGTGCGGTGCTCCCCCGAAGCGCCCGGCCCCGCCGTGAGCGGGCGCCGGAACGACCCTGACGGATCGTCACCAGCGTTCAGGTGAGGTCGAATTCGCCCTCGCGGGCGCCGAGGACGAAGCCGCGCCACTCGGCGGGCGTGAAGATCAGCGCCGGTATCTCCGGACTGCGGCCGTTGCGCATCGCGACGTACCCCTCGACGAAGGCGACCTGGACGTCGCCGCGGACGCCCCGCGTGCTCGTTTGCCAGTCGGCGTGGGACAGGTCGAGTGCGGGCCTGGGCCCGCCCGCGAGCCGCTGGTCGGTGATGCTGTCGGCCACGTAACCGCTCCTCCCGGTCGTCGTCCGTGGCCAGGGTAGCCACTGCGCCCGGGGACGGACAGAGGACGTCCGACGGGCGCCGGAAGTCAGCCTGCAGGGGCTTCGGAGCCCACCAACCACATCGCGAAGAACTGCGCGCCGCCGCCGTAGGCGTGCCCCAACGCCCGCCGGGCGCCGTCGACTTGGTGCTCGCCCGCCTGGCCGCGGACCTGGAGCGCGGCCTCGGCGAAGCGGATCATGCCGGAGGCGCCGATGGGGTTGGTGGAGAGCACCCCGCCGGAGGGGTTGACGGGCAGGTCCCCGTCGAGTTCGGTCACGCCGGACTCGGTGAGCTTCCAGCCCTCGCCCTCCGCGGCGAAGCCCAGGTTCTCCAGCCACATCGGCTCGTACCAGGAGAACGGGACGTACATCTCGACGGCGTCGATCTGGCGGCGGGGGTCGGTGATCCCGGCCTGTCGGTAGACGTCCGCCGCACAGTCCTTGCCGGCCTGCGGGGAGACGAAGTCCTTGCCGGCGAACAGGGTGGGTTCGCTGCGCATCGCCCCGCCGTGCACCCAGGCCGGTGGGCGCGGCGCGCGGGCGGCGCCGGCCCGGTCGGTGAGGACCATGGCGCAGGCGCCGTCGGAGGACGGGCAGGTCTCGGAGTAGCGGATCGGGTCCCAGAGCATCGGCGAGGACTGGACCTTCTCCAAGGTGAGGTCGTGCTCGTGGAGGTGCGCGTAGGGGTTCTTGAGGGCGTTGCGGCGGTCCTTGTAGGCGACCAGGGAGCCGATGGCGTCGGGGGCTCCGGTGCGCCGCATGTAGGCGCGGACGTGCGGGGCGAAGAAGCCGCCGGCGCCGGCCAGCAGCGGCTGTTGGAAGGGGACCGGCAGGGACAGGCCCCACATCGCGTTGGACTCGGACTGCTTCTCGAAGGCGAGGGTGAGGACCGTGCGGTGCACCCGGGCGGCGACGAGGTTGGTCGCGACCAGGGCGGTGGAGCCGCCGACCGAGCCGGCGGTGTGCACCCGGAGCATCGGTTTGCCGACGGCGCCGAGCGCGTCGGCGAGGTAGAGCTCCGGCATCATCACCCCCTCGAAGAAGTCGGGGGCCTTGCCGATCACCACCGCGTCGATGTCGGCCCACGTCAACTCGGCGTCGTCGAGCGCGCGTTGGGCGGCCTCGCGGACGAGTCCGGCGATCGACACGTCGCGCCGGGCGGCGACGTGCTTGGTCTGGCCGACGCCGACGACGGCCACCGGCTCCTTCGCCCTCGCTGCGTTGCTCATCGCTCCCCCTCCAGGACGGCGACCAGGTTCTGTTGCAGGCAGGGGCCCGAGGTGGCGTGCGCCAGGGCGCGGTCGGCGTCGCCGCGTTGGACGGCGGCGGCGGCCTCGCCGAGGCGGATCAGCCCGGCGGCCATCACGGGGTTGGCGGCCAGGGCGCCGCCGGACGGGTTGATGCGGACCGTGCTGCCGGGGGCGTCGAGCCGCAGGGCGCGGCGCAGGACGACCTCCTGGGAGGTGAACGGGGCGTGCAGTTCGGCGACGTCGACGGGGGCGTCGAAGGCCCCGGCGCGTTCGGCGGCGAGCCGGGTGGAGGGCGAGTCGGTCAGGTCGCGGACGCCCAGGGCGTGCGCCTCGATGCGGTGGTCCAGGCCGCGGATCCAGGCGGGGCGGTCGGCCAGGCGGCGGGCGGTGTCGCCGGCGGCGAGGACCACCGCGGCGGCGCCGTCCACCACCGGCGGGCAGTCGCCGGTCCGCAACGGGCCGACGACCTGCCGTCCGGGGGCGGCGTCCGGCCGTCCGCGGCGGTGTGCCCCGATCGTGGCGAGTTCCCGCGCGTCGGTGTGGCCGGCGTCGATCAGGGCCTGGGCCTGGAGGGCGGCGAGCGCCACGGAGTCGGGCCAGAGCGGGGCGACGTAGTACGGGTCGAGCTGGCGGGTGAGGACCTCGCGGAGGTCGCCGGGCGAGGACTTGCCGTACGCGTAGACCAGTGCGGTGTCGGCCTCGCCGGTGAGGATCTTGACCCAGGCTTCGTACAGCGCCCAGGCGCCGTCCATCTCCACGTGCGACTCGGAGATCGGCGGCCAGGCGCCGACGCCGTCCAGGGCCATGGTGAAGGAGAAGGCGCGGCCGGCGAGGTAGTCGGAGGAGCCGGAGCAGGTGAAGTCGATGTCGCGGGCCTTCAGGCCGGTTCGGGCGAGCACGTCGTGCAGGACCGGCATCAGCATCTCGACCTCGGAGGTCTCCGCGCTGTCCGGGACGTGCTCGCTCTGCCCGAAGGCGACGACGGCGACGTCGCGCACCGGGCCGCGCGCTGGCTCGGACATCAGATCAGCTCCTTGTAGCTGTCGTAGTCGGCGTCGGGCTCGCCGGTGGGGCGGTAGTGGTCGGGGTGGCGGGCGCCCTCGGTCCAGACGGGTTCGACGCGCAGGCCCATCCGCACCTGGTCGTAGGGGATGCCGCCGATCCGGGCGTGCAGGGCGAGGTCGGCGCCGTCCAGGGCGATGTGGGCGTAGACGTAGGGCACGTCGATGTCGAGGTTGCGGGCCTTGATGTTGACGATGCAGAAGGTGGTGACGGTGCCGCGGGGGCCGACCTCGACCTGTTCGCCGGTCGCCACCCCGCAGGTGGGGCAGGCGCCGCGGGGCGGGACGTACACCTTGCGGCAGGCGGGGCAGCGCTCGCCGACGGTCTTGTGTTCGGCGAGCCCCTGGATGTAGCGGGACTGGGTGCGGCCGGGCGCGTAGGTGTAGTCGAGCCGGGCCGGGGCGGTGATGCCGGTGACCGGGTCGGCGAACTCCCCGTCGTGCGGCCGACCGTGCGGTTGCTCCGCCGCGTCGTCGGCGGGTTCGAAGCAGGCGATGTCGGTGATCGCGCCGGTGCGCTCGGCGGCCCAGCGGATCCGCACCCGCATGCCGCTGTGCACGGCTTCGGGGCCGGGTGCGTCGAGGGCGTGCAGCAGGGCGGTGTCGGCGCCGTCCAGCCGGACCAGGACCCAGGCGAAGGGGGTGTCCAGGGGCTGGCCGCGGCGTGCGGAGGGGGTCCAGGCCCAGGTGGTGACGGTGCCGGTCGGGGCGACCTCGACCAGTTCGTGCAGCTCGTCGGCGGTGACCGGGTCGTATTCGACGGGCGGCACGACCACCCGCCCGTCGCGGGCCCGGACCCCGAGGACGGTGCGTTCGCGCAGCCCGGTGAGGAAGGCGCTCTGCACCGGGCCGAGCGAGCGGGTGAAGGGGAATTCGACGACGAGCGGCGCGGTCAGGACCTCTGACATGGCGGTCTCCTCGGTGGGGTGGGGTCAGGCGCGCCGGAAGACCGGTGGGCGCTTCTCGGCGAAGGCGCGGGAGCCCTCCTTGGCGTCGGCGGTGTCGAAGACCGGCCAGCCGCGGGCGAGTTCGGCGGCGAGGCCGTCGGCCTCGGTCAGCTCGGCGGCCTCGTAGACGGACGCCTTGACCGCCTCGACGGCGAGCGGCCCGCAGGCGTTGATCCGTTCGGCGATCTCCAGGGCCTTCTCCAGTGCGGTGCCGTCGGGGACGACGTGGCCGATCAGGCCGATCCGGGCGGCCTCGGGCGCCGGGTAGGGGCGGCCGGTGAGCAGCATCTCCAGGGCGTGGGTGCGGGGGATCTGCCGGGGCAGCCGCACGGTGGAGCCGCCGATGGGGAACAGGCCGCGCCGGACCTCGTAGAGCCCGAAGGTGGCGCCCTCGCCGGCGACCCGGATGTCGGTGCCCTGGAGGATCTCGGTGCCGCCGGCGACGCAGTGGCCCTCGACGGCGGCGATCACCGGTTTGCGCGGGCGGTGGTGGCGCAGCATCGCCTTCCAGTGCAGGTCGGGGTCGGCGCGCAGCCGCTCCCGGTGTTCCTCGCCGGTCATCCCGCCGCCGGCCAGCGCCTTGAGGTCCATGCCGGCGCAGAAGGAGCCGCCGGCGCCGGTCAGCACGATCGACCGGATGCCGTCGTCGGCGTCGGCGGCCAACCAGCCGTCGTACAGGCCGACCAGCATCGGCAGGGACAGCGCGTTCTTGGCCTCGGGCCGGTTGAGGGTGAGCACCAGTGTCGCGCCGGTGCGCGTCACGGTGAGGTGTTCGGTGCCCGCGTCCTCCGGCCGAGCCGGCGCGGTCGCGGCGTGTTCGGTCCCGCCCATTCCGTCCTCCCGTCTCACGACGTAGAACAGGTTGCAGTAGCCGCACGGCGAGTTCAAGGCTTTTCTGACGACCAGTCAGTTTTCTTGGTCGGGGCCCTTCCCTGCGCTCGGCCGCGGCGCTCTAATGACGCCCGAGCCGACGTCCGCACGGTCTGGAGGAGCCATGGAGTACAACCTCGCCGACCTCTTCGAGTCGATCGTCGACGCCGTCCCCGACCGCGAGGCGCTGGTGCACCTCGACCACCCGGGCACCGGCGCCGAAACGCGGCTCAGCTACGCGGAGTTGGACCGCGCCGCCAACCGGCTCGCCCACCACCTCGCCGACCGGGGCGTCGGCCCCGGCGACCACGTCGGCCTGCACCTGTACAACGGCGTCGAGTACCTCCAGGGCGTCTACGCCTGCCTGAAGATCCGCGCCGTTCCGGTGAACGTCAACTACCGTTACGTCGAGGAGGAGTTGGCGTACCTCTACCGGGACGCCGACCTGGTGGCGCTGGTCTTCGAGGCGGAGTTCACCGAGCGGGTGGCCGGCGCGCTGCCGCAGGCCCCGAAGCTGCGCCACCTGGTACGGGTCGGCACCCCGCCCGCCGGCGCCGCCGAACCGCGGATCACCCCGGTACCACTGGCCCAGGCCGTGGCCGCCGGCTCACCCGACCGCGGCTTCGGCCCCCGCTCCGCCGACGACCGGATCGTCATCTACACCGGCGGGACCACCGGCATGCCCAAGGGCGTGGTGTGGCGCCACGAGGACATCTTCTTCTCGGGGATGGGCGGCGGCGCCCCCACCGGGGAGCCGGTCGGCCGCCCGCAGGAGCTGGCCGAACGGGTGGCGGCGGGCGGCGAGGGCCTGGTCTTCTTCCCGACGCCGCCGCTGATGCACGGCACCTCGACGCTCACCGCGTTCATCGCCTTCCACTTCGGCCAGAAGGTCGTCATCCACCGCAAGTTCGCGCCGGAGGAAGTGCTGCGCACCATCGAACGGGAACGGGTCACGAGCGTCTCCCTGGTGGGCGACGCGATGCTGCGGCCGCTGGTGGACGCGCTGGCCGGCCCGCTCAAGGGCACCGACTGCTCGTCCCTGTTCAGCGTCAGCAGCTCCGGGGCGATCCTCTCCGACACGGTCCGCGCCCAGTTCAGCGCGCTGGTCCCGAACGCACTGCTGCTGAACAACTTCGGCTCCTCGGAGTCGGGCTTCAACGGCACCGCCACCGACGACTCCGGCCCCGTCAAGGGCTTCCGCCTGAACGTCAACTCCCGTATGGCGGTGGTGGATCCGGCCACCCAGCGGCCGGCCGAGGTCGGCGTGGCGGGCCGCCTCGCACTGCGCGGCCACGTCCCGCTCGGCTACTACAACGACCCGGCGAAGACCGCCGAGACGTTCTTCGAGGCGAACGGCGACCGGTGGGTGCTGCTCGGCGACATGGCCACCGTCGGCACCGACGGGGTGGTCACCGTCCTCGGGCGGGGCTCGCAGTGCATCAACTCCGGCGGGGAGAAGATCTACCCCGAGGAGGTCGAGCAGGCGCTCAAGGCGCATCCGGACGTCTACGACGCGCTGGTGGCCGGCGTGCCGGACGACCGCTGGGGCAACCGGGTGGCCGCCGTCGTCCAACTCCGCGCGGACGCGGCCCCCTTGGACCTCGACGCCCTCCAGACGCACTGCCGGACCCGCCTGGCCGGCTACAAGGTCCCGCGCCAGGTCGTCTTCACCGACCGCATCCAACGCTCGCCCAGCGGCAAGGCGGACTACCGCTGGGCGAAGGCCGTGGCGGCGGGCGAACGGCAGGCGTGAGCGGGGACGGCGCGGGCCGGCACCCGGGTTCGACGGCCGGACGGACCGCGGGTCCCGGCCGCGGCCCATCGGACATGCGCTAGCCCTCGCAGACCGAGCGCAGCGACCGGGCGAGCCCCGCGGCGTGCAGCAGGTCCAAGTGGCGCTGCCGCCCCACCCGCAGGGCGTCCACCGCCAGCCGCGGCACGCAGCCCGGCGCCGTACGGGCCTGCGGGGACGCGGCGACGGCCCGGACCAGTTCCCCGTTGATCCGGTCGATCTCCGCCCGGACCCGGGCGAGGTCCGGGCGGCTCGTGGGCGCCTGCGCCGGATCCGCCGCCCAGCGGCGGTGCAGCCCCCGCTGGACGAGCTTGCTGGCCTCGATCTGGTCGCGGAAGATCCGCACCGTCGCCTCGGGGTCGGCGCCCGCCTGGCGGGCCTGGGCGGCAACCGCGGCCAACACCTCGCGCTCCCGGGCCGGGTCGTCGATCGGACTGCCGGTCCCCCACTTCGCCGCCGCCACGAGGTCGGCGGTGGCCAGCCGGTCGGCGGAGAGCGCAGCGAGCGGGCGGAGCCGGTCGGCCGGTGCGGGCGCGGCGGCGAGCGGCCCGGCGGTCGGCCGCGCGGGCGCGCCGGCGGGCGCCGCGACGGCGCTCCCGGCGCCGGCGCACAGCACCGCGGCCGCGGTCCCGGCGAGCAGCGCGCGACGGATCGAGGTGGTCAGCTGCACATCGAGCCCTTCTCGAAGGCCGCGGCCCGACGCACGGCGCGGGCCGCGGAGTGGTGCGGACGCCGGGAGCTTACGGCCGGACCGCCCCCGCCGGCACCCCGCCCCGGCCTCCACCCGGCATCTGACGACACCTCAAGTACGTGTCAGATCGGCCCTACCGCACTCAGTCGCGCCCCGCCAGGAACGCCGTCACCGCCGCCAGGTACTCCGCCGGGCGCTCCTCGTGGACGAGGTGGCCGGCGCCCTCGACGGTGACCAGCCGGCCGGCGGGGAGGGCACCGGCCAGCTCGGCGAGGTGCTCCTGGGGAAGGTGACTGGTGGCGCCGCCGGCGATGACCAGCGTGGGGGCGGTGATCGCGGACAGCGCAGCGCGCCAGTGCGGGGCGGGGGCGTTCCGCTCGGCCACCACGGCGACCTTGGCGCGCCAGTCGAAGGTCGCGGGGCCGGGCGGTGGCGCCGGGACCGACTGCGGCGGGTCCGCGGGCACCGGCGGGGCGGGCTCCTCCACGATCAGGCGGGATACCAGGTCCGGGCGGTGGGCGGCCAACAGCAGTGCGGCGGTGGCGCCCAGCGAGTGGCCGACGAGCGTGACCGGTCCGAGGCCGAGCGCCTGGACGAAGCCGATCGCGTCGTCGCGCCAGCGCTCGAAGCCGTACTCCCCCGGCCAGTCGCTGCGGCCGTGTCCGCGCTGGTCGAGGGCGAAGACGCGGTGCGTGGTGGCCAGTCGGCCGACCACTCCACGCCAGTCCTCACCGTCCTCACCGAGGCAGTGCAGCAGCACCGCCGCGGGGGCGTCCGTCTCACCCCAGACGCGGTACGCCAGTCGGACGCCGTCCACCTGCACCTTCCGTACGTCACCCATGCGCCGACGCTACCCGTGGTCCGTCCGCGGCACGCCCCTTGACGTGTTCGCCGCGCGCTGATTACTTGGAGCGGCACGCAGCTACCGAATGATCGGTAGGGAGACGAGGCGGTGAGATCCATGCCGGAAGCGGCGACGGACAGCGGGGCGATCGACGGGGCCTGCGGGGCCGACTGGTGCGACGACGCGGAGCGGCTCTCGGCGGACGCCCTGCACGCCCTCCAAGTCACGCGACTGCGGGCCACGTTGCACCACGCCTACGAGCACGTCCCCTTCTACCGGGCGGCGTTCGACCAGGCGGGGGTACGCCCCGACGACTGCCGTTCGATGGCCGACCTCGCCCGCTTCCCGTTCACGGTGAAGGACGACCTGCGGGCGCAGTACCCGTTCGGGATGTTCGCCGTCCCCAAGGACCGGGTGCGGCGGCTGCACGCCTCCAGCGGCACCACCGGGCTCCCGACCGTCGTCGGCTACACCGAGCGGGACCTCGACGAGTGGGCGGACCTGGTGGCCCGGTCGATCCGCGCCGCGGGCGGCCGGCCCGGGCACACCGTCCACATCGCCTACGGCTACGGACTGTTCACCGGCGGGCTCGGCGCCCACTACGGCGCGGAGCGGCTGGGCTGCACCGTCGTCCCGGCGTCCGGCGGGATGACCAGCCGTCAGGTGCGGCTCATCCAGGACTTCCGCCCCGAGATCATCATGGTGACCCCGTCCTACATGCTCACCCTCCTCGACGAGTTCGAACGGCAGGGCGTCGACCCCCGTTCGACCTCGCTGAAGGTCGGCATCTTCGGCGCCGAACCCTGGACGCAGGAGATGCGCCGGGAGATCGAGGAGCGGTTCGCCATCGACGCCGTGGACATCTACGGCCTGTCGGAGGTGATGGGCCCCGGCGTGGCGCAGGAGTGCGTGGAGACCAAGGACGGGCTGCACATCTGGGAGGACCACTTCTATCCGGAGGTGGTCGACCCGATCACCGGGAAGGTGCTCCCGGAGGGCGCGCACGGCGAGTTGGTGCTCACCTCCCTCACCAAGGAGGCCATGCCGGTCGTCCGCTACCGCACCCGGGACCTGACCCGGCTGCTGCCCGGGACCGCCCGCCCGGCCTTCCGCCGGATGGAGAAGGTCACCGGGCGCAGCGACGACCTGATCATCCTGCGCGGGGTCAACCTCTTCCCCGCGCAGATCGAGGAGATCGTGCTGCGCACCCCGGGGATCGCCCCGCACTTCCAACTGCGGCTGACCCGTGAGGGACGGCTGGACCACCTCACCGTCCGCGCCGAGGCCCGGCCGGACGCCACCGCCGACGACCGGGTGGCCGCCGTCGGCCTGATCGCCCGCGGGGTCAAGGACGGCATCGGGGTGACCGTCTCCGTCGAGATCGTCGAGCCGGAGACCCTGGAGCGCTCGGTCGGGAAGTTCAAGCGCATCGTGGACGCGCGCCGCGACGGGTGACGACGGGGCCGCCGTCAGGGCTTCGGCCGGTCCCCCTTGAGCAGGGCGAAGGGCGCGCCGGCCGGGTCCATCAGCATCGCCATCCGGCCGATGCCGGGCACGTCCATGGGGGCGATGAGGGGAGTGCCGCCGTGCTGGGTGGCGGTGTGGTAGCTGGCGTCGCAGTCGGTGACGCCGAAGTACGGGTGCCACTCCGAGGTGGAGCCGGCGTCCAGGTGCATCTGCTGGAGCTGGAGGATGCCGCCGTGCGCGGTGTCCTCGCCCGCTCCGGCGCCGGGGGCGGAGGCGAGGCTGTAGAGCAGGTCGCCGCCCGTCGACACGTCCTGGAAGCTCCAGGAGAAGACCGCGCCGTAGAACTCCTTGGCCGCGGCGGCGTCGGTGGCGTAGAGCTCCGTCCAGCACAGGGTGTTCGGCTCCATGACGACGTCCAGGCCCTCGACCTCGCCCGGCTGCCAGACGGCGAAGTCGGCGCCCGTCGGGTCGGTGAGCATGGCCAGCCGGCCGGCGGTGAAGACGTCCATGGGTGCGACGCGGACCCGGCCGCCGGCCTGCTCCACCGCCTTGCAGGTGGCGTCCGCGTCCGCGGTGTGGAAGTACGCGGTCCACGCCGAGGCTGCGCCCTCCTCCGTCAGCGGGCCGACCGCGGCCACCGTCGCGCCGTCGCGCTGGAAGAAGCCGTAGCCGCCGCCCTCGGGGCCGGACGACTGGAAGGTCCAGCCGAACACCGCGGCGTAGTAGGCCGCGGCGGCGTCGACGTCGGGGGCGCCGAGGTCGAGCCAGTTCGGCGCGCCCGGAACGTAGTGGGTCGTCAGCATGGAGGGGCTCCGATCACACGGGGGTCAATGCCGTTTCCCAGCATCGCAGCGGGCACTGACAGTCGCCGTGCACGCGCCGCTCAGCGGGTCCCGAACCGCTCGCGCAGCGCACGCTTGAGGACCTTCCCGCTGGCGTTGCGCGGCAGCGCGTCCACGAACACCACCCGCTTGGGGACCTTGAACGGCGCCAGCCGCTCCCGTGCCGCGGCGATCAGTTCCGCCTCCCCCACCGCGCCGTCGCCGCCCGCGCCGTCCCCGCCGTCGGCGTGCCGGACCACCACGGCCGTCACCGCCTCGATCCACCGCTCGTCCGGCAGCCCGATCACCGCGACCTCGGCGACCTGCGGATGGGCGTAGAGCACGTCCTCGACCTGGCGCGAGGCGACCAGGACGCCGCCGGAGTTGATGACGTCCTTGACCCGGTCGACCACCGTGAAGTAGCCCTCGGCGTCCCGCACGGCCAGGTCGCCGGAGTGGAACCAGCCGTCCCGGAACGCCTCCGCGGTCTCGGCCGGCTTCTCCCAGTAGCCGGTGCACAGCTGCGGCGACCGGTAGACGACCTCGCCCCGGGTGCCGTCCGGCACCTCCCGGCCCTCCCCGTCCACGACCCGCGCCTCGACGAAGAGCACCGGCCGTCCGCAGGAGTCCAGCCGGCCGGCGTGCTCGTCGGGGCCGAGGACGGTGGCCAGCGGGCCGATCTCGCTCTGTCCGAAGCAGTTGTAGAACGCCAGGTGCGGGAGCCGGGCGCGGAGCCGTTCCAGTACCGGCACCGGCATGATCGAGGCGCCGTAGTACGCCTTGCGCAGGCCGCTCAGGTCGCGGACGCCGAAGTCGGGGTGGTTGGCGAGCGCGATCCAGACCGTGGGCGGGGCGAACAGGCTGTCCGCCCGGCCCGCTTCCACCAGGGCGAGGAGCGCCTCGGGAGCGGGCCCGTCCAGGATGGTGTTCTCCGCGCCGACCGCCAGATAGGGCAGCAGGAAGACGTGCAGCTGCGCCGAGTGGTAGAGCGGCAGGGAATGGACCGGACGGTCGCCCTCCGCCAGATCGAGGGCGACGATCGCGCTGGTGTACTCGTGCACCAACGCCCGGTGGGTCATCATCGCGCCCTTGGGGAGGGCGGTGGTCCCGGACGTGTAGAGCAGTTGGACCAGGGAGTCGTCGGACGGCCGGGGCAGCGCGTCGGCACCGGCCGGCTCCCCGGGATCCGCCGGCTGCTCCGCCAGTCGCTCCAGCAGCCCGTCCGGGGCGCCGTGCAGCGGCACCGACCGCGCCCCGTCGGGCAGCCGGGGTGCCAGGGCGACGTCCGTGAGCACCAGGGAGGAGCCGGACTGGTCCAGGATGTAGTGGAGTTCCTCGCCGGTCAGGCCGTGGTTGACCGGTACGTGGACCAGGCCGGCGCGGGCGCAGGCGAGGAATCCGATCAGGTAGGCGTCGGAGTTGTGCCCGTAGGACGCCACCCGGTCGCCGGGGCGCAGCCCCTCGGCCAGCAGCAGCCGGGCGGCGGCGGTCACCGCGTCGTCCAGCGCCCGGTAGGTCCAGCTCCGCCCGGCGTACCGGACCGCCGTGCGCTGAGGGACCCGGCGCGCACTGCGCCGCAGGACCCCGTCGACCGTGTTGTTCCGCGCGCCCGTGGCGTCCGTGGCATCCGTCATGCGGCGATCCTGGGGCGCACCGTGGAGCCGGTCAAGGCAACGGACCGCGGCGGGTCACGTCACGGCGTCCCACCGGCGGGGGCCGCGTCGTCCGGCAGCGCGGCGAGCCGGTCCGCGAGGCCGCGGGTGGTGGCGTCGTCCGCCCCCAGGATCCGCGCGCAGTCCGCGAGGATGCGCGCGTACCCGGCCTGGTTCCGCGGCGGGGCGGCCCGCTCGGTCGACTCCGCCCACCCGGTCAGGAACGAGGCGACGTTCTTCTTCACCCGGGCCTCGTCGGAGGCGTCGCCGAGCGCCCGGAACTCCTCCAGGGCCGCCCGGGACGCCGTCAGCGCCCCTTCGATCCGGCCGGACTGGGCCAGCGCCGCGGCGAGGTTGGTGAGCGTACGGGCCCGGCCGTGGCGGTCGCCCGCCGCCGCGAACCGTTCGACCGCCTGCTCGTAGGCGCGGACGGCGTCCGTCCACAGTCCCGCCGCGACGAGCGAACTGCCGAGGTTGGACAGTACCGGGCCCTGTCGCGGGTGGTCGGCGGGCAGGTCCGCGCTGGCCTGCCGGCCCAGGTCGATGGCCTCCGTCAAGTCGCCGTCGTAGCCGCCGCGTTCGTAGCGGATGCGCAGGGCGCTGCTGAGGCTGGCGAGCGCCGCGGCGCGCTGCGGGAGGCCGGGCGGGATGTGCACCGCCGCCTCCCGGCCCAGGAGGATCGCCTCGTCGAGGTCGTCCCAGTGGCCGGTGAGTTCGGCCCGGGCGTGCAGGGCTCCGATCAGGTTGGGGACGACGGCGCTCAGTCCGGGGTGGCTGCCTTCCGGGAGGTGGGAGGTGTGGGCCGCCTGGGCGTCCCGGAAGCAGTCGATGGCGGCGTCGAGGTCGGCCGGGGCCGCGGTGAGTTGGAAGCGGACCATGCGGATCAGGCCCAGGTTGGACAGGATGGTGATGCGCAGCGCTCCCGGCGGCGTGGCGGTGAGCACCGCGTCAAGTGCGGCGATCGCCTCGTCCGTCTCCGCCAGCCCCTGGCGCGGCTCGCGCGTGGCCTCCAGGATCTTCCCGGCCCGCAGGGCGGTCACCGGATCGATCCCGTGCTCACCGCTCATCGTCCCGCCTCCTCTTCGCCGTGCCGCTGGCCGAGCACCGAGGTGATCCAGATGCGCGCCAGCCCCTCATCGTAGAACTCGATGGTCTCCGTGCCCCGTTGGACCCGGATGACCACCGGTGGGTCGCGCTGGGGTGGTACCGAGGGGGCCGGCGCGGGCGGTGCGGCGGCGGGTTCGGCCGGCGGGTGGACGTGCACCCCGCCGTTGATGGCGCCGGCCTGCACGGTGGGGCCGAGGAGCCGGGCGTGGCCCTCGACGACGTTGCCGCCGCCCGCGGTGGCCGGTGCGGGGCCGTCGGGGCCGTCCGGGCCGTCCGGGGCGGGTGGTTGCGGCCGGGTGGTGCGGTACCACAGCAGCTCCCACCACTGGGCGGAGCGCGGCAGGTGGGCGCCGTCGCTGGCCTGCCGGGCGAAGCCGTCCAGGAGCTCGACGAAGACCAGCAGGGCCGCGCACGAGACGGGGGCCGCGCCCTCGTGGAACCAGCCGCGCACGCTCGACGGCGTCGGCCAGTGGCTGACCGGCAGCCGGCCCTGGGACAGCTCGACGAGCTTGTCCACGGCCGGACTTCCGGCCGCCCGGTACAGCTGCCGGAGCTCGTTCCCGAGGTCCGCTGCCCCTTGCTCCACCTGTTCGACTTCCCCCTGAGGACCGTGCGCGCTCCGACGAGGCTCCCCGGCGCGAGCCGCGTGAGGGGTCCAGGCTAGCCGCTGCGGCGGGGACGGCTCCCGGCACCTCGGGGGTGGGGTGCGGGGCGCCGCCGACGCTCACACGGCGCGCTCCCGTCCTTCCCAATACGGGGCGCGCAGCCGGCGCTTGTAGAGCTTGCCGTTGGGGTCGCGGGGCATGGCGGTGGTGAAGTCGACGGAGCGGGGGCGCTTGTAGCCGGCCAGTTGGCGGGTGCAGTGGTCGAGGATCTCCGCGGCCAGTTCGGGGCCGGGCCGGTGGCCGTCGGCGGGTTCGACGACGGCCTTGACCTCCTCGCCCCAGTCGTCGTGCGGGATGCCGAAGGCGGCGGCGTCGGCGACGGCGGGGTGGGCGAGGAGCACCGACTCGATCTCGGCGGGGTAGATGTTGACCCCGCCCGAGATGATCATGTCGATCTTGCGGTCGCGGAGGAAGAGGTAGCCGTCCTCGTCGAGGTAGCCGAGGTCGCCGACGGTGAAGAAGTCGCCGATGCGGTTCTTGCGGGTCTTGTCCTCGTCCTTGTGGTAGCTGAAGCCGCCGGTGGCCATCTTCATGTAGACGGTGCCGAGTCGGCCGGGCGGCAGGCGCTCGCCGTCGTCGTCGAAGACCGCGAGTTCGCTGATCGGCCACGGTCGGCCGACGGTGCCGGGCTTCTTCAGCCAGTCCTCGGCGGTGGCGAAGGCGCCGCCGCCCTCGCTGGCCGCGTAGTACTCCTCGACGCAGCCGCCCCACCAGTCGATCATGGCGCGTTTGACGTGGTCGGGGCAGGGGGCGGCGCCGTGGATGGCGTGCCGCATCGCCGAGACGTCGTAGCCGCCGCGGACGTCTTCGGGGAGCGCGAGGAGCCGGTGGAACTGGGTGGGGACCATGTGCGTGTGGGTGCAGCGGTGCCGCTCCATCAGGCGGAGCATCTCCTGGGGGGTCCACTTGTCCATCAGGACGACGCGGTGGCCGATGTGCAGGGAGGCGCCGGCGAATTGCAGCACGGCGGTGTGGTAGAGCGGCGAGCAGACCAGGTGGACGTTGTCGTCGAACGGACGGATGCCGAAGATGCCGAGGAAGCCGCCGAGGTGGGTCTCCTCGGGGGGCTTGCCGGGCAGCGGGCGGCGGATGCCGCGGGGGCGGCCGGTGGTGCCGGAGGTGTAGTTCATCACCCAGCCCAGCGTCCGGCCCTCGGGCGCGGACTCCGGCTGGTCGTCGAGGAGTTCGCCGTAGGGGCGGAAGCCGGCGACGGTGCCGACGGCGTAGCGCCGTTCGGGCGCCAGGCCCGCCTCGTCGGCGGCCTGCCGGGCCGCGTCGCCGAACCGCTCGTGGGCGATGAGCACCTTGGCGCCGGAGTCGGCGACGATCCAGGCGATCTCCGGCCCGACCAGGTGGTGGTTGACGGGCACGAGGTAGAGGCCGGCCTGGGAGGCGGCGAGGTAGGCGGTGAAGAACTCCACGCCGTTGGGGAGGACGACGGCGAAGGCGTCGCCCCGTTCCAGACCGGCCGCGCGCAGGCCGTGGACCAGCCGGTTGGTGGCGGCGTGCAGGCGGCCGGCGGTCCACTCCTCGCCGTCCGGGGCGATCAGGACCGTCCGGCCGGGGTCGGCGGTGGCCTGGGCCCAGAAGCCGTTGGGGGTGTCGGTCATGGTCGGTTCCTCCTCAGGCGGTGGCGGATCGGCGGGTCAGGCGCGGCCGGCGATGCGGTTGATCCGGTCGATGGCCCGCTCGAAGCCGCGGGTGAGGTCGTCGAAGACGGCCTGGACGCTGCGTTCGCTGGTCATCCGGCCGACGATCTGGCCGACCGGGGTGCCGAGCAGCGGCTCGACCTCGTGCCGCTGGATGCGGGAGTTGGCCTCGGCGACCAGCAGGCCCTGGAGCGGCATCGGGAGGGTGCCGGGACCGTCGGGGTCGTCCCAGGCGTCGGTCCAGGCGGTGCGCAGTTGGCGGGCGGGCTTGCCGGTCAGGGCGCGGGAGCGGACGGTGTCGCCGGGGCCGGCGGCCAGGAGTTTGGCGGTCAGCCGCCGGGAGTGCAGGTCGGCCTCCTCGGTGGTGAGCCAGATCGAGCCGAGCCAGACGCCCTGGGCACCCAGGGCGAGCCCGGCCGCGATCTGCTCGCCGGTGCCGATCCCGCCGGCGGCGAGCACCGGCAACGGATCGACGGCGGCCACCACTTCCGGGGTGAGCACCATGGTGGCGATCTCCCCGGTGTGGCCGCCGGCCTCGTACCCCTGGGCGACGACGACGTCGATGCCGGCGGCCTTGTGGTGCAGCGCGTGGCGCGGGCTGCCGGCCAGGGCGGCGACCCGGACGCCGTGGTCGTGGGCGCGGGCGATGACGTCGGGCGGCGGGGAGCCGAGGGCGTTGGCGAGCAGTGCGATCGGGTAGTCGAAGGCCACGTCGAGTTGGCCGCGGGCGACCTGCTCCATCCAGCCGGTGATCCGCCAGCCGGACGCCTCGCCGGCGGCGAGCGGCGGCACGTCGTAGGTGTCCAGGAGCCCCTCGACGTAGCGGCGGTGCTCCTCGGGGATCATCGCCTCGACGTCGGCCTCGGTGACCCCTTCCACCTTGGTGGCGGGCATCACGACGTCGAGGCCGTAGGGCAGTCCGTCGGTGTGTGCCTGCATCCAGTCGAGGTCCCGGGCCAGTTCGCCGGGTGCGGTGTAGCGGACCGCGCCGAGCACGCCGAAGCCGCCGGCCCTGGTGATCGCCGCGGCGACCGCGGGGAAGGGCGTGAACCCGAAGACGGCGTGTTCGACTCCCAGCGCGTTGCTCAGCTCCGTCTGCATGGGCGCAGGATGCCGCAGCGCGTCGTACGAGGGAAGAGATTTTCTGATGCTACGTCAGAAACTGGCCGCCGGGCCGCCACTCGCCCGGCGGCCCCCGTCCTCAGCCCTCTTCCAGGACGGCCATCGCCGCGTTGTGGCCGGGGATGCCGCTCACCCCGCCGCCGCGCAGCGCGCCCGCGCCGCACAGCAGGACGTTGGCGTGGTCGGTGGCGACGCCCCAGCGGGCGGCGGCGGTGGCGAGGTCGGCGGTGTCCTCGGCGTACGGGAAGGCCAGCTCGCGGTGGAAGATGTTGCCGCCCGGCAGGCCCAGTTCGCGGTCGAGGTCGAGGGGGCTGCGGGCCTCGACGCAGGGGCGGCCGTCGGCGTCCTCGGCCAGGCAGTCGGCGAGCGGTTCGGCGAGGTGGGCGTCCAGCTGCGCGAGGGTGGCGGCCAGCAGCCGGTCCCGGGTGGCCGGCTCCTCGGCGGTGTCGGTGGCGAACAGCCGGGCGGGGGCGTGCAGCCCGAAGAGGGTGAGGGTGTGGTAGCCCCGGCGGACCAGGTCGGCGCCCAGGATCGAGGGGTCGGTCAGCGAGTGGCAGTAGATCTCCGACGGGGGCGCGCTCGGCAGCCGGCCGGCCGCGGCCTCCCGATGGGCGGTCTCCAACTGGGCGTAGCCCTCGGCGACATGGAAGGTGCCGGAGAACGCCTCGCGCGGGTCGGTGTGCGGGTCGCGGAGCCGGGGCAGCCGGGTGAGCAGCATGTTCACCTTCAGCTGGGCGCCCTCGGCGGGCGGCGGGGCGGGGTCGCCGAGCAGCCGGGCGAGTTCGCGGGGCGCGGCGTTGACCAGCACGTGGCGGGCGGCGACCGTGCCGTGCCCTTCGGTGGTGACCTCCGCGGTGCGGCCGTCGGCGGCGAGGGCGGTGACCGGGCAACCGGTGACGAGTTCGGCGCCGGCCCGGCGGGCGGCGTCGGCGAGCGCGTCGGTCAGGGCGCCCATCCCGCCGAGCGGGACGTCCCAGTCGCCGGTGCCGCCGCCGATCACGTGGTAGAGGAAGCAGCGGTTCTGCCGGAGCGTCGGGTCGTGGG
This sequence comes from Streptomyces sp. VTCC 41912, assembly GCF_045799175.1. Lineage (NCBI taxonomy): Bacteria > Bacillati > Actinomycetota > Actinomycetes > Kitasatosporales > Streptomycetaceae > Streptomyces > Streptomyces sp. VTCC 41912. The sequence goes on along the minus strand of NZ_JBJMAB010000015.1, from coordinate 88,934 downwards.
CGGTGGTGAAGGTCCCGATCAGCCCGTCGGTGAGGACCACGCCGCGCACCAGGTCGTCGTGGAAGGCCGCCTCGATCGTCTCGCCCAGGGGGCGTTCGAAGAGGGCGTGCCAGGTGGCGTCGTCGTCGACCCGGGCGCGGAGCGCGGCGCGGGTGGGGAGCGGTTCGGTGAGGGTGGGGAAGACCCGTTCGGCGAGCCGTCGGGTGGTGCCGTAGAAGTCCTCCCAGGCGGCGTACTCCCGGGCGGATCCGGTGAGTTGTGCGAAGGAGGCCCGGGTGCGGTCCGCTCCGGCGCCGACCAGCAGGCCGGTCGGGCGCCCGGCGCGCACCGCGGGGGTGTACGAGGAGACGGTGCGCTTGCGGACCGCGAAGCGCAGCCCGAGGTCCCGCACGATCTTCGGGGGCAGCAGGCTCACGAGGTAGGAGTAGCGGGACAGCCGGGCGTCGATCCCGGTGAACGCGCGGGCGGAGACGGCGGCGCCGCCGGTGTGGTCCAACCGCTCCAGCAGCAGCACGGTGCGCCCGGCGCGGGCGAGGTAGGCGGCGGCCACCAGCCCGTTGTGGCCGCCACCGACGATGACGACGTCGTACGAAGTCCGTTCCGGCATGTCCCTTGAGTAGCACGGGGGGCCGGTGGTCGCCAGGGAGGAAACGCGCGGCGGCAGCGGAATGAATCGTTTGTTCCGGGCGGTGCGGCTTCTTGACCGACCGTCAGCTGACTTCTAGCGTCCCGCGGTGCGCGCCCTGGAACCGCCCCGTCGGCCGTTCGTCCCGGCCGACCCACCTACCACGTGAGGTGACCCGTGTCCCATCCGTCGGTATCCCGCATCGGCCGCACCCTCGCCGGACTCACCGCCGTCACCGCCTGCTCGGCGGGGCTGCTCTCGGCCACCACCCCCGCCTCCGCCGACCCCTCCCACACGCCCGCCACCCGGGCCGAGTCCGGGTACCCCAACCTGGCGCCGACGCCCCCGATGGGCTGGAACAACTGGTCGTACTACCAGTGCGGCGGCCTCAACGAGCAGGTCGTCCTGGACAACGCCCGGGCGCTGGTCCGCAGCGGGCTGGCACACAAGGGGTACCGCACCGTCACCGTCGACGACTGCTGGATGACCAGACAGCGCGGCCCCCAGGGCGAGCTGGTGACGGACACCGCGAAGTTCCCGCACGGCATGGCCTACCTCGGCCAGGAACTCCACAAGATGGGCCTGAAGTTCGGCATCTACGAGGACGTCGGCACGCTGACCTGCGGGAAGTTCCCCGGCAGCTTCGGCCACTTCGCGCAGGACGCCAAGCTCTTCGCCAGTTGGGGAGTGGACTACCTCAAGGCGGACGGCTGCAACGTGCCGGTGCCGAAGGGGCAGACCAAGGAGCAGGTGTACCACGACCTGTACGCGCAGCAGAGCCGCGCGCTGCGGGCGACCGGGCGGCCGATCACCTTCTCGATCTCCGCACCCGCCTACTTCCAGTTCGCCGGGGACGCGGTCTGGCACCGGGTCATCGAGTGGTCCGCGCAACTGGGCAACCTGTGGCGGGGCGGGGCGGACATCGCGGTGCAGCAGAGCACCCCGGCCGCGAAGTGGGCCTCGATCGCCGGCAACTTCCGCTACAACGCCAACCTCGCCGACCTCCAGCGCCCCGGCCGCTGGAACGACCCCGACTTCCTGCTGGTCGGCGACTCGGGGCTGGGCCGCCACGAGATGCAGAGCCAGATGTCGCTGTGGGCGGTGATGGCCGCGCCGCTGATCTCCAGCACCGACCTGGGGAAGCTCTCCCCGGAGGCGCTGGCGATCCTGGGGAACCGCGAGGTGATCGCGGTCGACCAGGACCCGCTGGGCGTCCAGGGCCACATCGTGCAGCAGGACGGGGACGCGGCGGTGCTGTCCAAGCCGCTGCGGAACGGCGACCGGGCCATCGCGCTGTTCAACGGGGGCAGCACCGCCCGCACGCTGTCGATCTCCGCGGGCGCGGCCGGACTGCCGGCGGCCCACTCGTACCGGCTGCGTGACCTGGTCACCGGGCGGACCGTGCGGACCGCCCGGACGCTCATCGCCCGCGACGTCCCGCCGCACGCCACGGTGCTCTACCGGGTCCGTCCGGAGCACTGACCACCCGGCCGCCCGCGGCCCGTGCGGCGACCCGCTACCGCCGGTGCGCGGCGCGCTCCTGGCGCAGTGCCGCGACCCGGCGGTGGAGGGCGTCCGCCTCGGCCGTCCGGCCCAGCCGCGCCAGGCACTGGGCCTGTTCGCCGCGGCTGGCCAGCGCGTCGAGGTGGGCGGCGCCGAGCGTGCGGGCGCGGGCGTCGGCGACGTCGCGGTAGGCGTCCAGCGCCTCGGCCCAGCGGCCGAGCCGGCCCAGCGCCACCGCGACCTCCCGGCGGCTGGCCAGGGTGTCGGGATGGTCGGCGCCGAGCACCCGGGCCCGGGCGGCGGCGACCGAGTGGGCCTCGGCGAGCGCCTCCGGCCAGCGGTCCAGGCGGCCGTAGTTGACCCCCAGGCCGTGCCGGGCCCGCAGGGTCTCGGGGTCGTCCGGGCCGTGGGCGCGGGCGCGGGCCGCCACCAGGTCGTGGTACTGGGCCAGCGCCTCCGCGCTGCGGCCCAACCGGCCCAGGGCGACGCCGGTCTCGTAGCGGGCGGCGAGGGTGTCCGGGTGGTCCGGGCCCAGCGCCGCGGCCCGCCCGGTGGCCACCTCCTGATAAGCCGTCAGCGCCTCCGGCCACCGCCCCAACTGCCCGGAGACGAAGGCGTGCTGCCAACGAGTGGCGAGGGTGTCGGGGTGGTGGGGGCCGAGCACCCGGGCGCGGGCGTCGGCGACCTCGCGGGCGGTGGTCCGGCACTCCTCCAGGCGGCCCAGCCGGCCGAGTCCCACCACGAGGTGGTGGCGGCAGCCGAGGGTGTCGGGATGGTCGGGGCCGAGCAGCCGCTCCCGGCCGGCCAGCACCTCGCCGAGGACTTCCTGGGCCTCGAAGTGCCGGCCGGCCCGGGTCAGCGCGTCGGCGTGCGTCAACCGGACGGCGAGCGTGCCGAGCAGGGCGTGCTGGTCGCCCGGCGGAGCCGGCCGTTCGGGGCCCAGGGCCGGGGACGCCTCGCCGCGCAGCGGGTCGCCGAGGCCGGTCCAGACGTCGGTGAGGACCGCGACGGCCCGGTCCACCGGGGTGCGTCGGGGCGGTCGGCTGCCGACCGCCGGCGGACCGGCGGTCAGGCCGCGGGTCCAGGCGGGCAGTCGTGGGGCGGGCACCGTCAGATCGCCTGGCGCCGGGCCGGTGCCCCGGTGGGCGCGGGGGTGGCGGGCGTCGGCGAGGCGTTTGGCGAGCTCGTCGGCGTCCCGCGGGCGGTCGTCCGGGTCCTTGGCGAGCAGGTCGAGGACGACCCGCTGGTACTCCTCGGGGAGGTCGGGCCGGACCGCGCGCGGCGGCTCGGGCGGGGTGTCGCGGTGGCCGACCAGCACCGCCCAGGCGTCGCCCTGGGCGAACGGCGGGGCGCCGGTGGCGATCTCGTAGAGCACGCAGCCGAGGGAGTACAGGTCGCTGCGGTGGTCGACGGTGCCGCCGCCGATCTGCTCCGGCGACATGTAGTGCGGGCTGCCCATGGCGATGCCGGTGCCGGTGAGCCGGGCGGTGAAGCCGATGTCGTGGCCGAGCCGGGCGATGCCGAAGTCGCAGATCTTGACCGTGCCGTCGGTGGTCCGGACGATGTTGGCCGGTTTCAGATCGCGGTGCACCACGGCCTGTTCGTGGGTGTAGGCGAGGGCCGCGGCGATCTGCTCGGCGATCTCGATCACGTCGGGGACGGGCAGCGGCTGGCGCCGGTTGTCGTCCAACAGCTGACTGAGGTTGCGGCCGGTCAGCAGCTCCATGACGAGGAAGAGGATGCCGCCGTCCTCCCCGAAGTCGTGCACCACGGTGATCCCGCGGTGCTGGAGCGCCGCGGCCACCCGGGCCTCGCGGCGGAACCGCTCGCGCAGCACCCGGTGGAAGCCCGGCTCCTGCCGCTGCCCCATCGGTTTGAGGCATTTGACGGCGACCAACCGGCCCAGCGCCTCGTCCCGGGCCCGCCACACCTCCCCCATGCCGCCCCGCCCGATGGTGTCGAGCAGCCGGTACCGCCCCTGGATCAGCCTGTGCTCCGCCATCCCGATCGCCGCCCCCGCTCCCGCGTTCAGCCGCGTGGATCCCCCTGTGTGTCGTGCCCGTCCAGTATGGCGGCGGAGTCGCGGAGCTTGAAGGTCCCCGGGCGCGCGGCGGGCCCGAGCCGGGCCACCGCCCGCAGGACGTGCCGCGGCGGCAGCCGCCAGCGGAGCGCGGGCGGTACGGCCCGCAGCAACCGGCCGGCGGTGCGCAGCCGGCGGGTGGTGGTGGCGGGCGGCGGCGCCGGGCGGCCGTACAGCCGGTGCGCGTAACCGGGCAGGGTCGCGTACGCCAGGTCGGCCACCGGTCGCCAGAGCAGGGCGCGGGCCGGGGCCAACGGGTCCGGGACCGGTGGGCGGCGCAGGAAGGCGTCGACCTGGTGGGCCTCGTCGGTGCCCGCGAGGTCCGGTCGGATCCGCTCGAAGTAGGCGGCGAGCGCGGCCCGGTCGCCGGGGACGGTGTCCGGGTCGAGGCCGACGAGCCGGGCGCTGGTGCGCTGTTCGTCGAGGTAGCGGTCGGCCTGCCGGTCGGTCAGAGGGTAGCCGGAGCGGCGCAGCACCTGGAGGTAGGAGTCCACCTCGGCGCAGTGCACCCACCGCAGCAGCTCCGGTTCGTCGATCCGGTAGCGCGCGCCGGTGGCCGGGTCGGTGGCGGTCAGCCGGCGGTGGCGGCCGCGGACCGCGGCGCCGGCGCGCTCGGCGGCGTCGGTGGTGCCGTAGCTGAGGGTGCCGACGAAGTCGGCGGTGCGCATCAGCCGGCCCCAGGCGTCCCGCCGACCCTGCGCGTCCGGGCGGAAGGCGGCCGAGTTCTGCAGGACGCCGCGCACCGCGCGCGGGTGCAGCGCCTGGAGGTGGAGCGCCCGGACGCCGGCGATCCACATCATCGGGTCGGCGTGCAGTTGCCAGGTCACCGAATGGGGCCCGAAGAGCCCCGGATCGCCTGCCATCGCCGTCGCGCCTCCTTGGACGGTCAGCGCCGCACCCGGGGCATGCCGAGGCCGATCCACGAGATGATCTCGCGCTGGATCTCGTTGTTGCCGCCGCCGAAGGTGAAGATGACCGAGGAGCGGTAGCCGCGTTCCAGTTCGCCGTGGAGCACCGCGCCCGCCGAGCCCTCGGTCAGCGGTCCGGCCGCGCCGGCCACCTCCATCAGCCAGGCGTAGGCGTCCCGTCGGGCCTCGGAGCCGTAGACCTTGACCGCCGAGGCGTCCTGCGGGGTGAGCGTGCCGCGGTGGAGCGCGTCGACCATCCGCCAGTTCAACAGCTTCATGGCGTCCAGTCTGGTGTGGGTGCGGGCCAGCCGCCCGCGCACCCAGCCCAGGTCGATGACCCGGCGGCCGTCGGCGAGCTTGGTGCCGGCGGCCCAGCGCTGGACGTCGTGCAGGGCGCGGATGGCCATGGTGCCGTGGGCGGCGAGGGTGACCCGTTCGTGGTTGAGCTGGTTGGTGATGATCCGCCAGCCCTTGTTCTCCTGGCCCACGCGGCGGGTGGCGGGGACGGTGATGTTCTCGTAGTAGCTGGCGGTGGTGTCGTGCGAGGCCAGGGTGTTGATCAGGGTGCAGGAGTAGCCGGGGTCGCTGGTGGGGACCAGGAGCATGGTGATGCCCTTGTGGGGTGGGACGCCCTCTTCGACGGGGCCGGTGCGGACCGCCAGCCAGACCCAGTCGGCGGTGTCGCCGTTGGTGGTCCAGATCTTCTGGCCGTTGACGACGTAGTGGCCGCTCTCCTCGTCGCCCTCGCGCACCGCGCGGGTCTTCAGGGCGGCGAGGTCGGTGCCGGCGTCCGGTTCGCTGTAGCCGATCGCGAAGTCGAGCTCGCCGGAGAGGATCCGGGGCAGGAAGTACGCCTTCTGCTCGTCGGTGCCGTACTGCATGAGGGTCGGGCCGACGGTGTTCAGCGCCATCAGCGGCAGCGGCACCCCGGCCTGGGCGGCCTCGTCGAAGAAGATGAACTGTTCCATGGGCGTCATCCCGCGCCCGCCGTACTCCGTGGGCCAGCCGACGCCCAGCCAGCCGTCGGCCCCGAGCCGACGCACCGTGTCGCGGTAGAAGCGCTTCTGGGCGGCCGGGTCGGCGTAGCGGGCGTAGGCGTTGTCCGGTACCAACGCGGCGAAGTACGCCCGCAGTTCGGCGCGCAGCCGCTGCTGTTCCGGGGTGTAGTCCAGGTGCACGGCCCCTCCACCAGTCGTCCGGTCGACTCGTCCCGGCGCCGACGGCCGCCCGGGTGCTGACGGCCCGTCGGATTCCGGGATCGGGGGCACAGTAGAACGCGTTCCAGTAATACGGAAGGGCGGTGACCGCTCCGGTCCGGACGCCCGAAGGGCCCGGCGCGCCCCCTGGAGGGGTGTCGCGCCGGGCCCCGGCCGGAGAACCGCCGCGCCGGGCGGCCGGGTTCAGCCGGCGTGCTTGGCGGCCTCACCGGCCCGGGCGCGGTCGCGGTCGCGCTGCCCGTCCTTGCAGTACTTCACGAAGCCGGTGTTCGTCACGTGCTTGGCCGAGATCCAGCTCCGCCGGCTCCCGCGGACCAGGTACCAGACCTCGTTGCCGCGGATGTTCTGGGCGCGGACCTTGCAGACGAGGTAGACCCGGGCGCGGTTGCGGAGGTCTCCCTGCGAGGCGGAGTCCGTGCTCGGGTACTCGCGCTCGTTCATCCCACGGGCGGCGGTGATGGTGCCGTACGAGTCGCCCGAGCTGGCCTGCATCTGGGGCTGGGGCCGCGGGTCCGCCTGCGCCGGAGCCGCTACGAGCAGCGTCGCCCCCAGGGCGACGGCCGTGGTCAGTGCGCCCGCACCGGCTGCGAGCTTCTTGCCTCGGGCCACGAGGACGTCGGTCGTGGACATAGGGGTCTCCATTTCTTGACGCGCGATGCGTGCCGCGCAGTGCCACCCAACGGTGCGATGCGGACATTACGCGCAAAGACCCCAAACAGTGTGGTGAAACGACGACTGCACGGCCGATCGTGTGACGCCGTGTGGGGCCGGTGGGCGAAGGAAATCACCCGCCCCCCGGCGCGCCGGTGCGTGCGGTCAGCCTTCCGTACCCGCCTGGTGGATGCCGAAGACGGCACCCTGCGGATCGCGCACCATGGCGATCCGCGGGCCGTCCGGGACGTCGGTCGGCGCCATCAGCAGCATGCCCCCGGAGTCGGCGGCCCGCGTCGCGGTCCCGTCGACGGACTCCACCGCGAAGTACGGCAGCCAGTGCGGCCGGACGTCCTCCCGGTCGCGGTCCTGCACGGTGCTCATGCCGCCGAAGTCGGCGCCCTCGATCCCCCACTGGGCGTACGTGCCATGGGACTTGACGGACCATCCGAAGATCCGGGAGTAGAAGGCCACCGCGGTCTCGGGGTCGCCGGTGGCCAGCTCCACCCAGCCGAGCGCACCGGGCTCGTTGAGCAGTTCCGCGCCGGCGAAGGAGCCCGCCTGCCAGACCGCGAAAGCCGCGCCCTGCGGATCGGCGAACACCGCGAACCGGCCCATGTCGAAGACGTCCCGCGGGTCCACCAGCACGCTGCCGCCGGCCTCGGACACGGACGTGGCCAGCGCCTCCGCGTCCCGAGTGGCGAAGGTGACGGTCCAGGCCGTGGGCTGGCCCGCCGCGTAGAGCGGGGTCGCCGCGGCGACCCGGGCGTCGCCCGCCGAGAAGATCGTGTAACCGCCGGCCCCGGCCCGCGGTTCGGTCGCCGGGTGCCATCCGAAGACCTCTCGGTAGTAGACCGCGGCGGCGGCCACGTCCGAGGTGCCCAGCTCGACCCAACACGGCGCACCGGGCGTCGGCTCGGTGATCTTCACGCGCTGCTCCGTCCCTCGGCGCCACGGCCGGCCGGGCGGCGCACCGGACCGCGCCGCCCCCGGCTCCCGTGCTGCCGATCGTGCGACGGGCGGTGCGGGCCCGCAACCCGGCGCGGCGGCGCGGGTCAGGGCGGGTGCGGGTGCGGTTCCCGACGGCGGAACGGGCGGTGGGAGCGGTGCGGGGCGTCCGGCGGGAGGGCGGCGGCCAGGTCGCGCGCGGCGGCCCGGGCGGCCGTGGCCGCGCGGGGGAAGAGCGCCGCCTCGTACGCGCGCACCGCCCGGTCCGGGTCGGTCTGCCAGGTGTGCGCCTCGACGAGGTTCCGGGCCAGCGCGCAGCCGTCCGCCAGCGCCAGGTCGACGCCCGGGCCGGAGAGCGGCGCCATCAGGTGCGCGGCGTCGCCGAGCAGCGTCAGGCCCGGGGTGTGCGGCCAGACGTGCGGCACCGGCAGCGCGAACAGCGGGTGGCTCGCGAACCCGCCGTCGCTCTCCCTGAGCAGCGCCAGCAGGCTTTCGTGCCAGCCCGCGAACCCGGCCAGCAGGGCGGCCCGGACCGCCTCGGTGTCGGTGGTGCGCACCCCGGCCCCGCGCGCCCAGTCCTGGGAGCCCCGGAAGGCCGCGTAGAGCCGGATCCGGCCGCGGCCGTCGCGGCGGGCGAGCAGGCCCCGGCCCCCGGACAGCGCCATCATGGTGCCGCGGCCGACCAGCCGGGCCGACCGCGGGTGCCGGGTGTCGACGTCGTCGAGGCCGGCCTCGACGAAGGTCACGCCGCAGTAGTGCGGCTCGGCGTCGGACAGCAGCGGGCGGACCCGCGACCAGATGCCGTCGGCGCCGACGACCAGGTCGAAGGCGGCCGTCCCGCCGTCGTCGAAGACCGCCCGGTGGCGGCCGCCGCCGCACGGGTGCAGCGTCCGCAGGTGGCTGGCCCAGCGGACGGTGCCCGGCGCGAGCGCCGCCACCAGCAGGCGGCGCAGCGCGCCACGGTCGATCTCGGGGCGGTCCGCTTCCGGGCCCGGGACCGGGAGGTCCCGGTGGAGCACCGCGCCGGTGCGGTCGAGCAGCCGGAGCTCCTGGCCGGCGGGCCGGGCCGCGGCGCGGAACGCCCGTTCCAGCCCCGCCACCCGCAACGCCGCCAGCCCGGTCGCCGCGCGCAGGGTGAGGGGGCCGCCCGGCCCGACCCGCGTCGGGCCCGGGTCCCGTTCGAAGACGGTCACCGGCACCCCGTACCGCTGGAGGATCCCGGCGCAGACCAGCCCGCCGGGGCCGGCCCCGATGATCGCGATGCGGAAGGCGGTGGCGGGCATGGCACGGCGCTCCTCGGCTGGTGCTCGGTCCGCGGCCCGTCCCGTGCGACCGGGACCGTCCTGCCTACCAGCGGAGCACAGCGGGCCCGCCCGCGCGATCGGTGCCGGGCGCCGGACCGACGGGGATCACGCCGGCAGGGCCCGCAGCAGCACCAACGAGCCCTCCAGCGAGGGGCGTTCGCGCAGCGCGCCGTGGCGGGCGTCCCAGGTGCCGTCGGCGAGGTCGCGGCGCAGGGCGTCGGCGAAGCGGTCCCGCACCGGCGCGTCGACGAAGCTCCAGGCGGAGCACGCCCGGCGGGCGGCGGGGTCGAGGAGGCGCTCGGGGCGCCCGTAGTACGCCTCGTTGAAGCCGTCGGAACAGTCCAGGGGGATCGGGACCGGCGTCACGCGCACCGTGCCGCCGAGGGCGGCGGTCAGGGCGTCGACCTCGGGGTAGCGGCGGGCCTCGGTGTCCAGCACCTCGGGGCAGTAGTCGTGGAGCCAGAAGTCCCGCACCCGCCGCGGGTCGCAGGTCAGCACCACGACCGGGCCGGTCGCCACCCGGCGCAGCTCGCGCAGCCCGGCCGCCGGGTCGCTCCACTGGTGGACGCTGAACGTGGTCATCGCGGCGTCGAAGGAGTCGTCGGCGAAGGGCAGCCGCTCGGCGACCGCGTCGAGCGCCGGGGCGAGGTGCGGCGGCCGCTGGGCCCGCATCGCCGCGGAGGGCTCGACGGCGGTGACGTCGAGCGAGACCGCTTCGTAGGAGCCGGCGCCCGCCCCGACGTTCACGACCGTGCGGGCGGTACCGAGGGCCTGGTGGACCAGGGCCGCGATGCGGGGGTCGGGCCGGCGGTGGTCGGCGTATCCCGCGCCGATCGCGCCGTAGTCGACGTCCCCGGCGCTGCCGTCGTCCGCACGCGCGTTCATGACCTGAACGTATCAACGGCTGGGTGGCGCGGGCGGGGGTTTGGGCAAAGGGGCGGCGGGCAGCGGACCATCGCAGGATGGAACCACCAGGAGGGAGGTCCGCCAGCATGGCCGGAGGAACGACGGGTGACGGGCCGGGGCCCGTACCCAGCACGCCCCACCCGGTACCGCGCGACCCGGGGACGCCGGACCCCGAGCGGGAGCCGGCGACGGAGCCCGAGGAGCCGGCCGGGGAGCCGCCTGAGGAACCGCCCGGCAACCGCCCCGACGAGCACCCCGAACCGCCCGAGCCGCCCGACTGAGCGCCGCCCGGCCGGCGGCGGGCCGTCCGGTTGCAGCCGCCGCACCGCCGGCGCAAGGTGGGAACGACCCGTGCCCGGCCCCGCCCGGCCACGGCCGTCGGCCGCCTCGGGGACGCCGGACCGATGTCGGGAGAAGAAGACGACATGCTGCTGCCGGACAAGTCCGTGCTCGTCGACCTGCTGCGGCGCTACCGCGTCTGGGAACGCGTGGTGCTCGCCGATCCGCACGATCCGGCGGCCCGCCGCCAGCTGGAGGACCTGGCCTACACGCTGTGCGTGCTGATGGGCCGGCGCACCGTCCACGAGGCGATCCTGGAGGCGGAGCGCTACCTCGCGGCCGGCCGGACCGTGCCGCGGACCGCCGACCGGCGCAACGGCTAGCCCGCTCCGCGGCGGCACCGCGCGACATGAGGAGCTGACTGTGGCACACACCCGGACCCGGACGACCACGGCCCCCTCGGCGGCCGGCGCGGCGGACGCGGCGGCCCCGCTCGACGCGGCCGAGCTGAGCGCCCTCGACGCGCACTGGCGGGCCGCCAACTACCTCGCCGTCGGGCAGATCTACCTGATGGCCAATCCGCTGCTGACCGAGCCGCTGCGCCCGGAGCACATCAAGCCCCGGCTGCTCGGCCACTGGGGCACCTCCCCCGGCCTGAACCTCGTGCACACCCACCTCAACCGGGTGATCAAGGCCCGCGACCTGGACGCATTGTGCGTCTGGGGGCCGGGGCACGGCGGCCCGGCGGTGCTGGCCAACTCCTGGCTGGACGGCACGTACACCGAGACGTACCCGGACGTGACCCGGGACCGGGCCGGGATGGCGGAGCTGTTCCGGCAGTTCTCGTTCCCGGGCGGGGTGCCCAGCCACGTCGCGCCCGAGACCCCGGGCTCCGTCCACGAGGGCGGCGAACTGGGCTACTCCCTCACCCACGCCTACGGAGCGGCCTTCGACAACCCGGAGCTGCTGGTCGCCTGCGTGATCGGCGACGGCGAGGCGGAGACCGGGCCGCTCGCCGCGTCCTGGCACGCCACCAAGTTCCTGGACCCGGTGCACGACGGGGCGGTGCTGCCGATCCTCCACCTCAACGGCTACAAGATCGCCAATCCGACGGTGCTGGCCCGCATCCCCGAGGACGAACTCGACGCGCTGCTGCGCGGCTACGGACACGAGCCGCTGCACGTCACCGGCGACGACCCGGCGGCGGTGCACCAGGCGCTGGCCGCGGCCATGGACCGGGCGCTGGACCGGATCGCGGCGATCCACCGCCGGGCCCGCGCCGACGGCGACGCCCGACGCCCGCACTGGCCGGTGATCGTGCTGCGCACCCCCAAGGGCTGGACCGGTCCGCGCGAGGTGGACGGGCACCCCGTCGAGGGCACCTGGCGCGCCCACCAGGTCCCCCTCCCCGGGGTCCGCGAACACGCCGACCACCGGCACCAGCTGGAGCGATGGATGCGCTCGTACCGTCCGGAGGAGCTGTTCGACGAGGCGGGGCGGCCGCGCCCGCAGGTGTTGGCGTGCGTGCCCCAGGACCGGCGGCGGCTGGGTGCCTCGCCGCACGCCAACGGCGGGCTGCTGCTGCGCGACCTGCCACTGCCGCCGCTCCAGCGGCACGGGGTCGAGGTCGACAAGCCCGGCACCGTGCTGCACGAACCGACCCGGGTGCTCGGCGGGCTGTTGGCCGACGTCATGGCGGCGACGGCCGAGCGCCGCGACTTCCGGCTGGTCGGCCCGGACGAGACCGCCTCGAACCGGCTGGACGCCGTCTACGAGGCCACCGGCAAGGCGTGGCAGGCCGCCACGCTCCCCACCGACGAGTACCTGGCGCGCGACGGCCGGGTGATGGAGGTGCTCTCCGAACACCTCTGCCAGGGGTGGCTGGAGGGCTACCTCCTCACCGGGCGGCACGGGCTGTTCGCCAGCTACGAGGCGTTCGCGCACATCGTGGACTCGATGGTCAACCAGCACGTCAAGTGGTTGAAGACCGCGCGCCGGCTGCCCTGGCGGCGGCCGGTCGCCTCCCTCAACTACCTGCTCACCTCGCACGTCTGGCGGCAGGACCACAACGGCTTCTCGCACCAGGACCCGGGCTTCGTCGACCACGTCCTCAACAAGAGCCCCGAGGTCGTCCGGGTCTACCTCCCGCCGGACGCCAACACCCTGCTGACCGTGGCCGACCACGCGCTGCGCAGCCGCGACCACGTCAACGTGATCGTCGCCGGCAAGCAACCCTGCTTCGACTGGCTCACCCTGGACCAGGCCCGGGTGCACTGCGCCCGCGGCGCCGGCGCCTGGGAGTGGGCGGGCACCGAGACCGGCGACCGCGCACCGGACGTGGTGCTGGCCTGTGCGGGGGACGTGCCCACCCTGGAGACCCTGGCCGCCGCCGACCTGCTGCGACACCACCTGCCGGAGCTCGCGGTGCGGGTGGTCAACGTCGTCGACCTCGCCCGGCTGCTGCCCGCCGAGGTCCATCCGCACGGAATGCCGGACTCCGAGTTCGACGCCCTGTTCACCCGGGACAAGCCGGTCATCTTCGCGTACCACGGCTATCCCTGGCTGATCCACCGGCTCTGCTACCGCCGCGCCGGCCACCAGCACCTGCACGTCCACGGCTACAAGGAGGAGGGCACCACCACGACGCCCTTCGACATGGTCGTCCGCAACGACCTCGACCGGTTCCGGCTGGTGCTGGACGCGGTGGACCGGGTGCCGGGGCTGGGCGTGCGCGCGGTGGCACTGCGGCAGGCGATGACGGACGCCCGGATCCGCCACCACGCCTGGATCCGGGAGCACGGCACGGACCTGCCGGAGGTCGCGGAATGGACCTGGACCGGCGGGTGAGCGCCACCGGCGGCCCGTTCGGGCACCCGCTCGGCAGATGACGTGACGTCAGGTCGGTGGCACGGTCGCCGGTGCCGGCCGCCGACGGCCGGCACGGCCCGTGCGGACCGGCTCGGGAGGTGGCCGGCGCGCCGTCCTCCTAGCATGGAACGGCACCGAACCGCACCACGAAGGCGGCTCCCCCCATGCGCCCCACCGCGAAGTTCTCCCTCAGCTTCGGCCTGGTCACGATCCCGGTGGCCGCCTACAACGCCACCGACCCCACCGCCGCGGTCAGCTTCGTGCGGATCCACACGGCCGACGGCGGACGCGTGCGCAACCAGCCCGTCTGCTCCCTCGAAGGCACCGAGGTCTCCCCCGACGAGATCGGCCGCGGCTACCGCACCGACGACGACGCCGTCGTCCCGCTGACCGACGACGACCTGGACGCGCTGCCGCTGCCGACCGCCAAGACCCTCACCATCCTGGCCTTCGTGGCGGGCGGCGACATCGATCCGCTCCAGATGGGCAAGGGCTACTACCTGGGCGCCGACGGGCCGGCGGCGGCGAAGCCGTACGCCCTGCTGCGGGACACGATGGAGCGGCACCAACGGGTGGGGCTGGGCAAGATCGCCCTGCACGGCCGGGAGACCCTGGCGATGATCCGGCCGGTGGCGGACGTGCTGGTGATGCAGGTCCTGCTGTGGCCGCACCAGATCCGCCCGATGACCGGCGTCCTCCCGGAAGGGGAGGTGAAGGTCGCCGCCAACGAGGTGCGGGCCGCCGAGACGCTGATGGACTCCTTCGGCGAGCTGTCCGAGGACGACGTCCACGACCACTACCGCGAGGCACTGGAGGAGATCGTGGCGGCCAAGCTCGCACACCGCGAGCCGGCGTTCGAGGCGGGCGAGGAGCGGCCGGCGGGACAGGTGCACGACCTGATGGCGGCGCTCCAGGACAGCGTGCGGGCGGCACAGCGGGCCCGCGGCGAGACCGAGGGGACGGAGGGCGCCGACGGCACGGCCGGGTCGGGTGGCGGGGCGCGGCCGGCCGGCCGCACGGCGACGAGGACCGCGCCCCGGAAGTCCACCGCAGCCCGGAAGACCGCCGAGCGGCAGCCCGCGAAACGGGCCGCGGCCGGCACCGCGAAGGGCGGGACGGCGGCGAAGAAGTCCGCGGCGGCCAAGCGCACCGGCACGAAGGGCGCCGGCACGAAGGCCACGGGCAGCGGGAAGGGTGCGGAGAAGACCGCGGGGACGGCGCGCGGGAAGGCGGCGGCCAAGCAGACCACCGGCCGCGGGCGGAAGGCGGGCTGAGCCCCGCGGGGCCGCTCAGCGGCAGCCGCTGCCCCCCACCGGCAGCACGCCGTCCAGCAGGAACCCGTCCACCTTCTGTCGCACGCACGGATTGCCGGAGGTGTACGCGGCGTGGCCCTCGCCGTGGTAGGTCAGCACCACGCTGGAGTTGCCCAGCGCCCGGGCCATGTGCGCGGCGCCCTCGTACGGCGTGGCGGGGTCGCGGGTGGTGGCGACGAGCAGGGCGGGCGGCGCGTCGTGCGCGGCCACCTCGCGGGAGGAGTCGTCGCCCGGGACCGGCCAGCCGTAGCAGTCCAGCAGCGTCGGGGCGATGTCCGGGCCGAAGAGCGGGGAGGCCTGGGTGAGTTCGCGCACGGCGCGCGGGTAGTCGGCGGGCCCGTAGCGCTCGGAGGTGTCCCGGCAGCTGATCGCCCGGAGGGCCAGTTGGTCCTGGGCGGGCAGCGCCGTGGTCGGGCCGCGTACGGGGCGGCCGCCGGGCCGACCGGTGCCGCTGCCGCCGCTGCCGCCACCGCTCAGCTGGAGGATGCCGGTGGCGTCCCCGCGGCGCAGCCGCGCCAGGGCGTCCCGCAGCGAGGGCCAGCTGTCGCGGCTGTAGAGCGCCTCCCGCAGCGCGTAGACGTAGGTCGTGCCGTCCACGTCCGTGCCCTGCGCGGAGATCGGATGGTCCGTCAGTTTCTGGTACCAGTCGGTGAGTTGGCGGTCGGCGCCGGTGGCGTTCGACCCGAGCGGGCAGCCGCTGGTGCGGACGCAGTCGGCGGCGAAGTCGTCGAGCACCCGCTGGAAGCTGCCCGCCTGGGCGACCGCGGTCTGCCAGGTGTTCTTGGTCGGGTCCTCGACACTGTCCAGGACCAACCGGCCGGCGGTGCGCGGAAAGAGGTGGGCGTAGTTCGCGCCGAGCCGGGTCCCGTAGGAGAACCCGAGGTAGTTGAGCTTGCGGTCGCCGACCGCGGACCGCAGCACGTCCATGTCCCGGGCGACGTTCGGCGTGCCGAGCCAGGGCAGCAGCGCGCCGGAGTACCGGCCGCAGGCTTCGTTGATGCGCTGCTCGTCGGCGGCGAGGCCGGCCGCGCCCGAGCCGCCGGCCGGGGTGTAGCCGGTGCCGCAGGAGACCGGTTCGGTGTGGCCGGTGCCGCGCGGGTCGAAGCTCACCAGGTCGTAGCGCTGGCCGAGGTGGGCGAAGCCGTCGCTGTTGCCCACGAGGTAGTTGACGCCTGAATCACCGGGGCCGCCGGGGTTGATGACGAGCGAGCCGAGCCGCTTGCCCGGCCCGGTCGCGGGCAGCCGGACCATCTGGACGCGCAGCGTGCCGTTCTCCGGGTGGGCGTAGTCGCGCGGCACGTCCAGGCGGGCGCATTGGAAGCGGCCGGCGGCGGTGGGCGGCGCGGTGGTGGCCGGCGGCGCCGAGCCGTGGCCCGACGCAGCGGTCCCGGGGAAGTCCGCCGGGCAGGGTTGCCAGGCCGGCCGCTGGGCGTAGAACGGGTCGAGGGCCCCTCCGCCGGCCGCCCCCCGCGGCCCGGCGAGGGAGACCGGTGCCGGAATCCCCACCAGGGCGCCGGCCAGTGCACCCGACGCCAACACCGCTAGGGCTCCGCGAAGACCCGGCATACCCCGAGGGTAGGGCCGCGGCCCCGGACGGGCATCCGGACGCCGGAGCCCCCACGGGCCGCACGGGCCGCACGGGCCGGATAGGGAAAGGGAGGGGTACCACATACCCCGAGGGGGTAGCGAGCCGCCGACCCTCCACCCCGATCAGCCCCGACAGGGACCCCTCCTCCCTCGACCGCGACACGCTTGAACAACTCGTTCACCTCAATCCATTGACAACGCCTCACACAAGTCGGCATCCTGACGTCATGTCAGCGACCTCGGAGCAGCCTCAGAAGTCCCAGCAGCCCCAGCAGCCCGATCAACCGACCGCCCCCGCCGACCCGTTCACTCCCCCGGACCCCGGCCGGGCCCGCGCGCACCGCGCCCACGCCGCCCTCTTCCGGATCGCCGAGCGGCACGCGGCCACCGACGAACAGCGGCGGCGGCAGGTGCACCCCGCCTTCGTCAGCCCGCACGAGGCCGTCCGGCTCGTGTCCTTCCTGCTCAGCGGGGCCGCCCTGCTCCAGGACGGCGAGCCGGAGGTGGACCGCGCCGACGTCACCGCCGCACTGAGCCTGGTCCCGATGGTGCGCGGGGAGATGGACGAACTGGAGGCCGGTCTCCTCCAGATGGCCCGCGGCCGCGGCATGACCTGGCAGGAGATCTCCTTCGGCCTCGGCCTCGGCACGCCCCAGGCGGCCCGCCAGCGCTACGAGCGCCTGGTCGACCGCACCGCCACCGACCCCGCGGCGGGCTGAGGACCATGGCGGACGCCCCGCCCCGGGGGTAGTCTCCGGCGATGTCCGAACTCCTGCCGCCTCTGCCCGCGGGCTACCGGGCCAGACCGACCACGGCCGACGACCTGGCCGCGGTCCACCGCCTGGTGGCCACCTGCGAACGCGCCCTCCACGGAAGGGCGGAGACCGATCCCGGCGGCATCGCAGCGGACCTGCACCGTCCGGGGCTGGACCCGGTGCGGGACACCCTGCTGGTCCACGACCAGGCGGGCCGGCTGGCCGCCCGGGCCTGGGTGGACCGGCGTTCGGAGGTGGACGTCCATCCCGCCCACCGGGGCCGTGGACTGGGCGCCGCCCTCCTGGATTGGGCCGAGGTCCGGGCGCGCCAGGTCGGGAGCGCCGGGATCGTGCAGACCGTGCCGGACGACGACACCGCCGCCGTCGCCCTGCTGCGTTCGCGCGGGTACCAACCCCTGGTGCGTTCCTGGCAGTTGGCGTACGCCATGCCCGAGGAGCCGGTGGTGCCCGCGTCCCCCGCGGACCTCACGGTCCGGCCGTTCCGCCCCGGCGACGAACGCGCCGCCCACCGCCTCATCGAGGACGCGTTCGCCGCGTGGCAGCCGCGCCGCAAGTCCTACGCGGAGTGGGCCCGGCACACGGTCGAACGGCCCACCTTCGCCCCCGGCCTGTCGTCGCTGGCCTTCGCCGACGGCCAACTGGTGGGCGCCGTCATGTCGTTGGACCTCCCGGAGACCGGCGAGGGCTACGTCGAGCAGGTCGCGGTCCGCACCGACCACCGCAACCGGGGCATCGCCCGCCTGCTGCTGCGCCACGCCTTCCGCGCCTTCCACCGGCACGGCAGGCGACGCTGCATCCTGTGGACCCATTCGAACACCGGCGCGCTCGAACTGTACCTGCGGGTGGGCATGACGGTGGCGCGGAGCTCCACGGTCTTCCGCAAGGGGCTGGCGGGCGACGGACCCGGCGCCGGGCCGCCGGCCTAACCGGGCGGTGTGCGCCGCTGCGCCCAACTCGGCCGCCAGGTCTCGGTGTCGGGGTGGTCGACGGGCAGCGAGGCGAGGTGGTCGCGGAGCGCGGTGAGCCCGGGGTGCGGGTTGTCGCCGCGCCAGAGCAGCGAGTGCGGGTACACCGGCGTCGGCCCGTGGATCGGGATCCGCCGCAGGTCGTGGCCGTCGGGCCAGACGAGCGGGGTCCGGCGGCCGAAGAAGGTGGCCAGCGTCGCGGAGTCCGCGAGGGCGTCGAGGAGCGCCTCGATGCCGAAGTCCGGTCCGATCGTGTCGAGGGTCAGGCCGAAGGCGGCGGCCAAGTCGTCGTAGTAGGCACGCCACTCCGTGCCGGGGGCGGCGCCGGGCATCCAGATCCGGTGCCCGGCGAGCTGGCCCGGGGTGACCGCGGGGGCGGCGGCGAACCGGTGGGCCGGGCCGACGCACAGTTGGAGCGGCTCGTCGAAGACCGGGGTGGCCCGGACGTCGTCGGGCAGTTGGCCGCCGGGCCGGGTGACGGCGCGGAAGGCGGCGTCGATCGCACCGGCCCGGACGGCGGCGACCGCCTCGTCGGCGTCGGAGAGCGTGACCACGTCGAGGGTGATGGCGGGATGCGCGCGGTGGAAGTCGCGCAGCAGCCCGGCCGTCGCCAGCCGCCGGCCGACCACGTCGACGCGGAGCGCGCGGCTGCCGGGCCGGACGGAGGCCGCCGCCCGCTCCTCGGCCTGGACGAGGGCGCGGGCGTGCGGCAGGAACGCCTGCCCGTCGATGGTGAGGACGGCGCCCCGCGCCGTCCGGGTGAACAGGCGCACGCCGAGCTCGCCCTCCAGGGCGCCGATGCGCTTGGAGACGGCCTGCTGGGTGAGCGAGAGGTCGACGGCGGCCTTCTGGAACTGCCCCGTCTCCGCGACCGCGACGAAGGTCCGCACAGCTTTGAGGTCCACGGCCGCCACCCTACATACACAACAGTTCGTTGTGGCACGCCGATGTGGCGGTTGTTTGATCCGCCGCACGGAGGGCGGCTTGGATGGCGGTCGTCAACGGGGATCCGGACTGCACTCCAGGGAGTGTGCAGCACAAACCGGTAGGTCAGCGGCGCGCAGGCGTGCGCACGTCCGCCGGTTTCGCCTGCGCGGTCCGCACGGGCACGACGCCCGGCCGCACCATGAACAACTTCTGGTTGTATCTGGCATGCAAGGGTCCGGAGTGGCGGACGGTCCGGCCGGTCCGTCCCACGGCTCCGTTGCTGCCTGCCCGCACGGCCACCGCCGCGGCTCCGGCCGGGTGGGGCCGCCCATCTTCCCGGAGGTGACGCACCCGTGTCGGACACTTTCGTCCATCTGCACAACCACACCGAATACTCGATGCTGGACGGCGCGCAGAAGCTCAAGCCGATGTTCGCCGAGGTCGCCCGGCAGCAGATGCCGGCGATCGCCATGAGCGACCACGGGAACATGTTCGGGGCCTACGAGTTCGCGCAGGTCGCGAAGGGCTTCGACGGGGTCAAGCCGATCATCGGGATCGAGGCGTACGTGGCGCCGTCGTCCCGGTTCACCCGGAAGCGGGAGTTCTGGGGTCCCGGGGGCCGGCGCGCCGTCAGCGACGACGGCGAGGGGTCCAAGGACGTCTCCGGGGGCGGCCGCTTCACCCACATGACCATGTGGGCGCGGAACGTCCAGGGCCTGCGGAACCTGTTCTGGCTCTCCACACAGGCCAGTTACGAGGGCCAGTTCCCGGCCGGCAAGCCGCGGATGGACCGCGAGCTGATCGCGCAGCGGCCGGACGGCATCATCGCCACCACCGGCTGCCCCTCCGGCGAGGTCCAGACCCGGCTGCGGCTCGGCCAGTACGCCGAGGCGCGGGCCGCGGCCGGCGCCTACCAGGACCTCTTCGGGCGGGAGAACTACTTCCTGGAGCTGATGGACCACGGCCTGGACATCGAACGGACCGTCCGCGACGACCTGCTGCGCCTGGCGAGGGACCTCGACATCCCGCTGTTGGCCACCAACGACGCGCACTACGTCACCGAGGACCAGGCCGACGCCCACGACAACCTGCTGTGCATCGGCGTCGGCAAGAACAAGGCCGACCCGCACCGGTTCCGCTTCAACGGCTCCGGCTACTACCTGAAGTCCGCCGCCGAGATGCGGCGCCTCTTCGCCGAACTCCCGGCGGCCTGCGACCACACCCTGCTGGTCGCCGAGCGCGTCGAACCCTACGACGCGGTCTTCGACCACGTCGACGAGATGCCGCAGTTCCCGGACCTGCCCGAGGGCGAGACCCAGGAGTCCTGGCTGCGCAAGGAAGTCCTCAAGGGGCTGAGCCTGCGCTACGGGGACCCGGTACCCCCGCACGTCCTGGAGCGGTTCGAGACCGAGATGGCGGTCATCGGGCCGATGGGCTTCAGCTCCTACTTCCTGGTCGTGGCGGACATCTGCCGGCACGCCCGGGACAACCGGATCCCGCTCGGCCCGGGCCGCGGCTCGGCCACCGGTTCCCTCGTCGCCTACGCCACCCGCATCACCGAACTCTGCCCGCTGGAGCACGGCCTGCTCTTCGAACGGTTCCTGAACCCCGAGCGGATCAACCCGCCGGACGTCGACCTCGACTTCGACGACCGCCAGCGCGACCGGATGGTCCGCTACGTCACCGAGAAGTACGGCGACGCGTTCACCGCCCTGGTCAACACGTTCGGCAAGATCAAGGCGAAGAACGCGATCAAGGACTCCTCCCGGATCCTGGGCTACCCCTACGCACACGGCGAACGGATCACCAAGGCGCTCCCGCCGGACCAGAACGGCAAGTCCGCCCCGCTCGCCGCCCTCTTCGACCCCGCGCACGAGCGGTACGCCGAGGCCGGCGAGATCCGCCGGCTGTACGCCACCGAACCGGACGTGCAGCAGGTGATCGACACCGCCCGCGGCGTGGAGGGCCTGACCCGCGGCACCGGAGTGCACGCCGCGGCGGTGATCCTCTCCAAGACCCGGCTGACCGACCGGATCCCCTTGCACATGCGGGCCGCGGACGGCGCGCGGATCACCGGGTTCGACTACCCGTCGTGCGAGGCGATGGGCCTGGTCAAGATGGACTTCCTGGGCCTGCGGAACCTCGGCGTGATCGACCAGGCGCTGGCGAACATCCGCGGGAACCGGGGCGTGCGGCTGGCCACCGTGGACCCCCTGGACGGCGACCCCGCCACCGTCGTGATCCCCCTGGACGACGCCCCGACGTACCGGCTGCTGGCCGACGGCAACACCTTCGGCGTCTTCCAGCTCGACGGCGGCGGCATGCGGGCCCTGCTCAGACTGATGGAGCCCACCCGGTTCGAGGACATCGCCGCGGCCAACGCCCTCTACCGGCCGGGGCCGATGGCCGCCAACGCGCACACCAACTACGCCCTGCGGCAGAACGGCAAACAGGACCCGACACCCATCCACCCGGAGTTGAAGGAGGCGCTGGAGCCGATCCTGGGCTCCACCCACCACCTGCTCATCTTCCAGGAGCAGATCATGGCCATCGCACGGCAGTTGGCCGGCTACACCCTGGGCGGCGCCGACATGCTGCGCCGCGCGATGGGCAAGAAGAAGCCGGAGGTGCTGGCCGCGGAGTGGGAGAAGTTCCACGGCGGCATGCGCGACAACGGCTACTCCGACGAGGCGATCCGGGCCCTGTGGGACGTGATGCTGCCGTTCTCCGGCTACGCCTTCAACAAGTCGCACACCGCCGGCTACGGCCTCGTCTCCTACTGGACCGCGTACCTCAAGGCCAACTACCCGGCGGAGTACATGGCCGCGCTGCTCACCTCGGTCGGCGACGACAAGGACAAGGCCGCCGTCTACCTCGCCGACGCCCGCAAGAACGGCGTCCGGGTCCTCCAGCCCGACGTCAACGCCTCCGTCGCGGAGTTCACCGCGATCGGCGACGACGTGCGGTTCGGGCTGCGCTCGGTGCGCAACGTCGGAGACGCCGTCATCGAGGCCGTCGTCGACGCCCGCCGGCGGAAGGGGAAGTTCACCTCGTTCGCCGACTTCGTGGACAAGGTCGAGCTGCCGGCGCTGAACAAACGGGCCGTGGAATCCCTGATCAAGGCCGGCGCCTTCGACTCGCTCGGCCACACCCGCAAGGGACTGACCGCGGTCCACGAGGGTGCCATCGACGCGATCATCCCGGTGAAGAAGGCGGCCGGCTTCGGCCAGGACGACCTGTTCGCCGGACTCGGCGGCGGGGCCGACGACCGACCGGCCTTCGGCCTGGACCTCCCGATCGACGCGGAGGAGTGGCCGCGCCGCCACCTGCTCGCCACCGAGCGCGAGATGCTCGGCCTGTACGTCTCCGCCCACCCCTTGGACGGGGCCGAGCACGTCCTCGCCGGCGCCCGGGACTGCTCGCTCGCCGAGCTGCTCGGCTCCGGCCGCACCACCGGGGAGGTGCAGCTGTCCGGGCTGATCACCGGCATCCAGCGCAAGGTGACCAAACAGGGCAACGCCTGGGCCATCGTCACCCTCGCCGACCGCGACGCCAGCATCGAGGTGCTGTTCTTCCCCGCCGCCTACCAGCTCGTGCAGCCCGCCCTGACCGAGGACGCCGTCATCGCCGTCCGCGGCCGGATCGAGGACCGCGACGGCACCCTCAACGTCTTCGGCCGCGAACTGGCCGTGCTGGACCTGTCCGCGGCCGAGCACGGCGGACGTCCTCCGGTGCGGCTGGCCTTCCTCGCGCACCGCCTCACCGAGGACGGGGTGCACGAACTCAAGCGGCTCCTCGCCGACCATCCCGGCGACCACCCCGTCCACCTCAGCGTCCGCGGCAGCGTCAAGACCACCGTCTACGCCCTGCCCGCCACGGTGGACGCCGGCACCCTCGCCTCCGACGTCAAGGGCGCGTTCGGCGCCGAAGCCTGGGCGGGCCTGGCATGAACCCCACCGCCGATCCCGCCGATTCCGCCGCCCCCTCCTGCCCGCGTTGCCGGACCCCGGTACTGCTGGTGGTGCGCCACCCCCACACCTGGCACAACCGCTCCGGGACGCCGGTGCACGGCCTCAGGGAATCCGTGCTCTGCCCCTCCTGCGCCCCGGACGACCCGACCGCGGCCGCCCTCCTCGCCCTGCTCGGCGACGGCGACGGCCCGCCCCCGGACCCGCCCGCGCCCCTCGGCCCGCGCCTGTACGTCTGGCTGGCCGCGGTGCGCGCACGCACCCCGTGCGCGGCGGCCCTGGCCGACGAGGAGTCCCGGTGGCGGGCGGGCGAGCTGTGACGGGCCGCGGCCGGCGGCGCCCTACATGTCGGGCAGTCCGTGCCGCTTCCAGATCGCCTTGCCGCAGTAGACGGTGGCACCGTCGGTCTTCCAGAGCCGGTCGCTGCCGCAGGCGTCGTTCGGCGCACCGTTGGGGAACACCCGCGTGACCTGGACGGTGTACTGGTACTTGGCCGGGATGCCGGCGCCGCACGGGGTGACGGCGTTGGTGTAGACGGAGAGCGTCGAGGAGCCCTGCGCGACGGCGAACATGCACTGGCCGACGGCGTAGTTGCGCCGCAGGCAGAGGTTGGCTTCGGTGGTGTCGCCGTTGGTGTGGAACCACGTCATGTCGTCGGAGGTGCAGGTCGACGACCGCGACACGGACTGCACCCGGTAGTAGGCGTCGGAACCGGAACACCCGGTCACCGTCGGGGTGTCGGGCGTCCAGCTGGCGTCGTAGCGGTTGCCCAGGCAGTCGTCGGTGGCGATCCGGCCGAAGGCGAGGTCGTCGGCGCTGGACGGAGTGGGGCTCGGGCGGTAGGTCGTGGGGTCGGGACGGTAGGTGGTCGGATCGGGGCCGTAGGTGGTGGGGTCGGGGCCGTAGGTCGTCGGGGCGGCGCCGTAGGTGGTGGCGTCGGAGGTGCTGCTCGTCGGCCCACCGGTCGCCGTGTCCGTCGACGCGTCGTTGCGGTGCTGGACCAACCAGACGATGGCCAGGACGACGAGTACGGCCCCGAACATCGCGCCCCACTCGACCTTGCGCGCCGGTTTTCCGTCCGGTCGCGGCGGCGCCGGGGGCGGGGCGTTCCTCGGCTCCGGGCGCGGCCGCCGCGGTGCGTCCGCCCGGTCCGCCCGGTCCGCCCGGTCCGTCCGCTCCTGGGTGAGGAGTCTGGTCCGGCCCGGGAGGTCGGAGGTCCAGCTGCGGGTGACGGTCTCGGCCTCCGCCTGGTCGGCGGCGCGGCGGAGCCGGCGGCCCTGGTCGGCGTACCGCCCGATGAGCGACGTCCAGCCGGGCGGCAGGACCCCGGTGGTGCCCTTCGCGAAGCGTCGGACCAGTTGGTCGGCGGTGGGCCGCTCGTCGGGTTGCACCGCGAGGCAGTCGCGGACCACTCCGGTCAGGTCCGGGGGCAGTCCGGCCAGGTCGATGGCGGCCCGCCGCACGTAGTTGAGCTGCTGCAACGGCTCGTGGGTCGAGGGGTAGGGCAGCTTCCCGCAGGCCACGTAGTACAGGGTGATGCCGAGCGCGTAGATGTCCGAGGCCGGGGTGCTGGGCTGTCCCTCGGCCTGTTCCGGCGCGGCGAAGGCGATGGTGCCCAGGGTGAGTTGGGTGCTGGTGAGGTCGCTGGCGTGGGAGATGCCGAAGTCGATGACCTTCGGGCCGTCGGCGGACAGCAGGATGTTCAGCGGTTTGACGTCCCGGTGCACGATGCCCTTGCCGTGGAGTTCGGCCAGCGCCCGCACGACCCCGGAGGCGATCCAGCGCACGGCCCGCTCGTCCTCCAGGGCCCCCTGCTGCACCACCAGCGCCTCCAACGAGGGCGCCGCCACGTACTCCATGGCCATCCAGGGGCGACCGGCCTCGACGTCGGAGTCCCACACCCGGGCGGTGTAGGTGCTCGTGACGCGGCGGGCGAGCCGGACCTCCCGGTCGAAGCGCTTGCGGGCCTCCGCGGTCACGCCGCCGGGGGCGAGCAGGGTCTTCACTGCGGCGATCCGACCGGTGCCCGGATCCCGCCCGAGGTAGATCACACCCATCCCACCGGTGGCCAGTTGGCCGAGCAGCCGGTACGGCCCGAGCCGGCGCAGCTCCCCGCTCAGGGCGAACACGCCCATCTCGAACGGCTCTGTCACAGCGGCACCCCCGTGCTCCTCGCCATGGTGGTACGGACGCCTGTCCCCGAACTCTGGTTCCAGGCAAGGCACTTGACCGATTCCGGACCGGGCCGGGCGCGGCGGGGCAGTGCTGCCCCGCCCGCGCACCGCCCGCCGGACGTCGGTCCCGGACGTCAGTCCCGAACGCTGCCGAAGAAGTCCAGCAGCGCCGCGTTGACCTCGTCGGGCCGCTCCTGCTGCGTCCAGTGGCCGCAGTCCGGGAGCAGTGCGCTGTGGTGCAGTCGGGGCAGCACCTGCGGCAACGCGGCGATGAAGTCCCGCGCCGCGGGGAGGGCGGTGACGATGTCCTGTTCGCCGGCGAGGAACAGCGCCGGCACGGTGACCGGCAGCCCGTCCAGTGCGGCGGTCAGCTCCCAGTTGAGGTCGGTGGCGCGGTACCAGTTGAGGCCGCCGGTGAACGCCTCGGCGCCGTGCGGCGCGTACTCCGCGACGAAGGCGTCGAGGTCGGCCTCGGTCAGCCAGGCCGGCAGCTCCCCGGGGTCGGCCAGCGCGTCGAGGAGCCGCCCGTCGGCCGGGGCGTTCCACAGCAGGCCGTCGCCGTCAGCGGGCCGCCCGGCCAGGATGCGCCGGAAGGTGGTGCGGACGTCCCGCGCCAGCTCGGCGTCGGCCCGGCCCGGCTCCTGGAAGTACACGAAGTAGTAGCGCTCGCCCAGCTGTTGGCGGTACGCGGCGGCCATCGACTGCCGGCCGCGCGGGAACGGCGGCACGCTGAGTCCGGCGACGCCGCGCACCAGGTCCGGACGGAGCTGCGCGGTCGTCCAGGCCACCGGTGCGCCCCAGTCGTGGCCGACGAGGAAGGCGCGGGACTCCCCCAGGGCGTGGATCAGCGCGACGACGTCGCCGGTGAGGTGGTGGACGGTGTACTGGGACGGGTCCTTGGGACGGTCGCTGCGGCCGTAGCCGCGCTGGTCGGGGGCGACGACCCGGTACCCGGCGGCGGCGAGCGGGGCGAACTGATGCCGCCAGGAGTACCAGCACTCGGGGAAGCCGTGCAGCAGCACGACCAGCGGCCCCTCCCCCTGCTCGGCGACGTGCAGCCGCACTCCGTTGACCTCGACGTCGTGGTGCTTGATGGCCGTCGTCATCTCCGACTCCCTCAGTGAGACGTCGGACCGGCGGCGGGCTCGCCCCCGGTCCGTCCCTGTGCTCTACCCCGTTCGCCCGCGTCCGGTCCCGGTGGCCGCGCGGGGAGGTCACAGGCTGCTGGTCAGACCCTCGATCGCGGTACGGGCCCAGTCCTGCGCACCGGCCGCCGTACCGGCCGCCACGCCCGTCGCGACCGGGGCCAGGACGCCCTTGAGCACGGCCAGCGCCCTGCGGAGCCGGCCCGCCTCCGGCGGGGTCGGCTCGGTGATCGTCGCGAGCACCTCGCGGGCCGCCTCCTCGGTGTCCGCACGGTCCTGTTCGGCCAGGCCGACCCGGGGCAGTTCCCGCAGCAGGTCGGTGACGAGTGCGGCGAGCGCCTCGAAGCCCGGCGCCGCGCCGTCGGCGTTCTGCTGGTTCTGGGTGACCGTCTGGTTGTTCCAGGCGAACTGGGAGCCGGAGACGGCTCCGTGGAACACCGGCCCGGCGGGGTGCTGCTCGTGCTGCGGCTCGCTCATGTGCGGGATCCGTCCTCGTTGGTCTGCTGCTGGTGGACCTCGTGGTTGTGCCACGCCAACTGGACGCCGTTGGCAGCGGCGTTGAAGACCGGGCCGTAGTTGTTGACGATCGTCGGCGCTGGCTCGGCCGGCGTCGGCTCCCGCTTGACGACCCGCAGCGTCGTGCGGAGCGAGACCAGCTCGACGCGGCCGTTGTCCAGCACCGCCGCGCCCCGGTCGCCGTCGATCGCGCAGTCCGCCAGCCGGCCGGTGGCCCGCTCGTCGAAGCTCGCGCCGACGGCCGCGCAGTCGACGAACCGGCCGTTCGCCACGTCCAGATAGGCGGAACCCAGCCCGCAGACGCCGAACGCCGCCGAGCCGGTCACGGTGAGGTCGCGCGCGACGAGCCGCGCCGCGCCGAACCCGATCGCGCCGCCGGCGCTCACCGCCGTCACCGCGCAGTCGTGCAGGAACAGTTGGCCGTCCTCGCCGACGCCGAAGCCCAGCCGTCCGCCGTCGGCGACCGCGCCCCTGAGCGTGGCCCGGGAGTGCCCGAGCACCTCCACGGCGGACATGCCGCAGTCCCGGAACGCGGCGTCCACGACCTCGGCGGTGGTGCCCACGCCGCCCTTGGTCTCCAGGCCGGACGGGCAGCGCGCCACCCGGACCCGCTCGAAGGTGGCCTTGGACTCGTCGCGGACCCGCAGCGCCACGCTCGTCAGGTCCTCGACCTCGATCCGGGCAAAGCGGCCCCTGGCGGCCGCGGTCACCGCGATGCCGACGTTGCCCCCCGTGACGCGGCAGCCGTGGACGTCGGGGGCCCCGCCGTCGGTCGAGAACACCGCGACGTTGCCGGCGGCGACGACCGTGCAGTCCTCGAACCTGCCGCGGCCGCCCGTCTGGACGTTGATGCCGGTGTCCCGGCATCCGGTGAGCGTGCAGCCGCGCACCACCGGGTCGGCGCCGCTGGCGACCGCGATGCCGTGTTGCGCGTCGGTGACCCGGGTGCCGTCCACGGAACCACGGGACTGCTCGATGAAGAGGACGCCCTCGGCGTCCACGGCGTCGATCGCGCAGTCGGCCACGGCGAGTTCCGCCTGCGTGTCCGCGACCAGGGACGCCTTCCGGGTGCCGGTCAGCTCGCACCCGGTGACCTCGGCCCGCGCATCGCTGACCCGCACGCCGTGGAGGCGGCTGCCGCCGATCCAGCTGTCGCGGACCGTGATGCGGGCGCCTTCGATGGCCGCGACCGCGTTGTCGGCGGCGTCGACGAACCGGCACCGTTCGATGCGCCCGTCGGAGCCGGCGAAGAGGGTGCGGCCGTGTCGGACCTCGCTGTCCCGCAGCGTCACGGTGGTGTTCGGCCGCGCGTGCACGCCGACACCGCTGGGGGCCCGCACCTCGACGCGCTCCAACACGAGCGTGCCGGCACGGCAGTTGACGACGTCGGCGTCGCGGCCGCTCAGCACGAGGCCGCTCACCCGGACCGTGCCGGCGGCGTCGAGGACGGTGCCGCGCGGCCGGTGCACCACCACGGAGCCCGGCCCGTCGACCGCCACCAACTCGACCTCGCCCTCGACGAGGAGCAGTTCCTCGTAGCGGCCGGGCGCGATCTCCACCCGTGCCGCGCGACCCCGCCGGGCGGCGGCGGCCAGGGCCGAGCCGATGTCCGGGTGCGCGCGACGCGCACCCTGCGGCGAGACGACGTACCGCGCGACCATCCGGACTTCCCCCGTACCGGCGACTTGGAGCCGCCGATGCTACCGGAGCGGCGGTGCCGGCGCGGCGACTTCGGCGGGGCCGGGACCGGGGCCAGCAAGCCCGGTCCCGACCCCTGGTGCGGGTGCCGTCCGTCGTGCGGAGGGGCTCACGCCGCCGTGGCGGCGTCGCCCTCCCGCACCGGCACCCGGCCCAGTTCCCGGGCCCGCAGGTGCGCGTAGCCGGGAAGAATCACCTCGTTGATCAGGGCGGTGCGCTCGTCGAAGGGGAGGAAGGCGGCCTTGGCCGCGTGGACGGTGAACTCCTCCAGTTCGGCGGCGCCGTAGCCGAAGGCGTCCCGCAGGTGCTGGAACTCCTCGGTCATCGTCGTGCCGCTGACCAGGCGGTTGTCGGTGTTCAGGCAGACCCGGAAGCCCAGTCGACGGAGCAGGTCGATGGGGTGCTCCGGGTAGCCGGCCGCGGCACCGGTCTGGAGGTTGGAGGTCGGACAGACCTCCAACGCGATGCGCTGGTCACGGACGTAGGAGGCCAACCGGCCGAGCGTGACGCGCCCGTCGGCGTCGATCGTGATGTCGTCGGTGATCCGCACCCCGTGCCCGATGCGGTGGGCGCCGCACCGCAGCACCGCCTCGCGGATGGACTCCGCACCGACCGCCTCGCCGGCGTGCACGGTCACCCGGGCGCCCTGACTGCGCAGGTAGTCGAATGCCTGGGCGTGCCGACCGGCCGGATTGCCGATCTCCCCGCCGGCGATGTCGAAGCCCGCCACCCCGCGGTCGCGGTGCGCCACGGCCAGTTCGGCGATCTCCACCGCCCGGTCGGCGTGCCGCATCGCGCACAGCAGCGTGCCGACGCGGATCCGCCGGCCGGCCGCCGCCACCCGGCGCTCGCCCTCGCGGAAGCCGGCGTTGACCGCCTCGACCACCTGGTCGAGGGTCAGTCCGCCGGCCTGGTGCTGCTCGGGCGCGTACCGCACCTCGGCGTAGACCACCCCGTCCGCGGCCAGGTCCTCGGCGCACTCCGCGGCGATCCGGAACAGCGCCTCGGCGGTCTGCATCACGGCACAGGTGTGCGCGAAGGTCTCCAAGTACCGCTCCAACGAGCCCGAGTCGGCCGCGTCGCGGAACCAGTCGGCCAACGCGACCGGCTCGGTGGCCGGCAGGTTCCGATAGCCGATCTCCGCCGCCAACTCGATGATCGTCTCCGCCCGCAGCCCCCCGTCGAGGTGGTCGTGGAGCAGCACCTTCGGCGCACGACGGATCTGGTCCTCGGTGAGGGAACGGGAAGAGGTCGGGGATTCCAGCCGCAGCTTGTCAGACAAGGTCATGGGGCGGGAGTATGGCACGACTTCCCGTGACGGGCGAAGCGCCGGGGGCCGAAGCCACCCGACACCGGACCTTCGGGACGCGGCGTCCGCCCTGCGCCGACCCTCATCGGGCGTGCCAGACCTGGAGCGCCGGCACACCGGGCGGCAGCATGTGCTTGGCGGCCAGCAGCGGCGTGCGGTCCAGCCGGACGACCTGGGTGACCAGCAGCGCGGGGGTGTCTCCGGGGCGGCCCAGCTGGGCGCCGCGCTGGCGGCCGAGGGTGGTGGCCGTGATGCTGCTGCTGCCGGTCAGCGAGAGGTGCCGTCCGGCGTCCAGGAGCAGGCCGAGCAGCGAAGCGGTCCGCCCGCCCGGCCCGTCGAACACCTCGGCGGCCTGCGGCAGGACCCGGCACAGCACGTCGTCCGGGGCGGCCCACTCCTGGGTGAGGCAGCCGTGCGTCCCGCCCACCTCCAGCAGGGTCTCCCAGAAGCGGACCCGGCCGCTGCCCGGTAGCAGCAGGTGCTGGGTGGAGAAGTCGGTCGGCTCCTCGTACCCGCGGGCCAGGGGCCGGACCACGACCGGCCCGCCCTGACCGAACAGCGCCTCCAGCGACTTGAGGAACTCGAAGCCGCGTGGCGGGAGGTGGTGGTTGACGGTGCGCCCCACCCCGCGCCGCACGGTGATCACGCCGTCCTCCTGGAGCAGGATCAACGCCTCGCGCAACGCCGCCCGACTCACCCCCAGCTCGGCGGCGAGCAGCGGTTCGGTCGGCAGGGTCGACCCCGGCGGATAACTGCCGGCGCGGATGGCCTCCACCATCCGCTCGTACAGCAGGACGACCGGCCTCCGCTGAGGTTGTCTGGCAACCATGGCCCTCTCTCCGTGATCGCGGTCCGACACCCCACCATTGTCCTCGATCGCGCCACCGACCTGCGGTTTTCCCCGCGTTCCGACTCTTTCCACTGGCAGTTCACGCATCCGCGGCCCGTTTCACCCCCACAAAGGATCGACAAAGAAGCATTGACACTTTGTTGAAGGCGAGATAGACCGGTGCGAACGGCGTGAGCTTGTCCGACAAGCAGGCGACGTGAGGCAGGCGCGCACCGCACGCCGCACCGGCGCCCCCCGTCGGCCCGCCGCCGGCCCGCCGCCGACGCCCCCCTCCGCACTCCATCCCGCCCAGCCCCGAGGAGCCGTCATGCCCATGACGTGCCGTGAGCGCCCCCGTACGGCGCGGCCCGCGAACCCGCGCTTCATGCTGCCGGCCCTGATGCTGGCCGTGCTCGGGTACCAGATCAACGCCACGATGCTCAGCCCGGCGCTGCCCGACGTGGTCCGGCGCCTGCACACCACCAGCGGCCTGGTCGGGCTGTCACAGACGCTGTTCTTCCTGTTCGCGGCGGTCGGGCAAGTCACCCTGGCGCGGCTGAGCGACTACCGGGGCCGCAAGCCGATGATGCTGGCCTGCCTGGCGATGCTGATCGTCGGAAGCCTGGCCTGCGCGCTGGCGCCGGACATCGCCGTCTTCATCGCCGGACGCGTGCTCCAGGGCGTCTCGGCCGCGACCTTCTCCCTGGCCTTCCTGACCCTCAACGACGTCCTCGACCCGGCCTCCTTCGGCCGCGCGGCCGGCATCATCAGCGCCGTCAACGGCGGCTTCGCGGGCGTGGACGCCATCGCCGGCGGCTGGCTGGCCGACACCGTCGGCTTCCGCGCCATCTTCCTCGGCAGCCTGCTGCTCTCCGTGCTCGGCACCGCCGCCGTGTTCCGCGGCGTGCCGGCCGTCCCGCCCACGTCGCGGGGCCGCATGGACTGGCTGGGGGCCGGCCTGCTCGGGCTGGGCCTGACCGGGCTGCTGGTCGGGCTGGCCCAGGGCGCCTCCTGGGGCTGGACCTCCCTGCCCGGCGCGGTCAGCCTCGTGGGCGGCCTGCTCGCCCTGATCGTCTTCGTCCTGGTCCAACGCGCCCGCGGCGACCAGCGCCGGGCCACCGCCGCCGCGGCGGGGACGGCCGCCACCGCGGTGATCGACATCCGGCTGCTCGCCTCGCGCCGCGCCTGGCCGCTGCTGCTGACCGTCACCCTCACCCTCGCCGGCGCGTTCGGGGCCCTCGCCCTGACCATCCCGCTCTTCACCCAGGACCCGCACGCCGGCTACGGGCTCTCCGCCACCCACGCCGCCCTCATGTACGCCACCCCGGCCTCCGCCATCGGCGTGGTCGGCGCCCCGCTGGCCGGCTACCTCGGCCCGCGGTTCGGCTGGCGGCGCATCGCACTGATCGGCGCGGCGGGCTCACTGCTCGCCTTCGCGGCCGCGGTGACCTTCCTGCACAGCGGTTGGGCGCTCTTCGCGGCACTCGCCGTCCTCGGCCTCACCTACAACGGCATCAGCATCACCGCGCTCAACGGCCTCGCCGTGGTCTCCGCTCCCAAGGGCCAGGAAGGCGCCCTCACCGGCCTGACCGGCGCCTGCTTCGGCATCGGCGCGTCGCTCGGCACCGCCCTCGCCTCGGGACTCATCACCGCGGCCGGCGCCGGCGGCGCCAAGGGGACCGACGTCTACACCGGCGCCCTGTACGCCTCGCTGGCCCTCCTCGTCCTCGCCATGGGAGCCGCCCTCCTCATCAAGCGGCTGCCCGCCACCGCAGCGGACCACGAGGACGGCGAACGCCCCCGGCAGGCGGTACCCGCCCATCTGTGACGCCGGTCCGCCGCTCCGCTCGGGTGGTGGCGCAGATCCGAGTCAGCCGGCGACGCAGGTTCCCCCGGTGACGCACGGTGGCGATGGCGGCGGAGCCCGGGCGATCGGTCCGGCCGACCGACACCGCGGGGTGGCGTGGGCCGCGGGTCGCGGGCCGTGGGCCGTGAGCCGCGGCCCGCGATCCGGCCGGCCCCGTCCTGGCGCCCCGCCACTTCACCGCCCCGCTGGGGGAATCACCCTCCCCCCTCCGCCCCGATGAGCAACGGCCAGGTCCTGCCACGTCGCCTGGACCAGCCCGGAGCAGTCCCCCACCGTCGTCACCGAACTCTCCCGCGCCAACGGCATCCTGTACGCCTACACCAAGCCCGCCAACGCCCAGGGCGTCGACGCCTGGTACCTCACCGGCATCGACTGGCGCACCGGCCGCACCCGTTTCCGCATCGACCCCTGCGCCGCATGCCTCGGCACAGCGGCAAAGCGGTCATGCGAAAATCTGCCGTGACCTCCCAGAGCAATACGCCTCCAGCATCTGCCGACACCTTCTGGACAGAACGTCGCATCTGCTTCCTGTCCACGCCCCGGCCCGACGGCACACCTCACCTCGTACCGGTGGGTGTCACCTACGACCCCGAAACGCGCGTCGCCCGGGTCATCAGCAGCGCCGGCAGCAAGAAGGTCCGCAACCTCCGCGCGGCAACTCCCGGTACCGTCGTCGCCGTCAGCCAGGCCGAAGGCCGACTCTGGTGCACCCTGGAGGGCACCGCCACCGTCAAGGACGACCCGGAAGCCGTCGCCGACGCCGAACGCCGGTACGCCGAGCGCTACAAGACCCCGCGCCCCAATCCCCAGCGCGTCGTCATCGAGATCACCGTCACCCGCGCCATGGGCACGGCCAAGCCGCCCGGCTGGTAGCCCTCCCTCCGACAGCACGCACCCGCCCACCACCGAGGCGTGCCCGAACTGCGCGGCGCCTGGGGGCGATTGCGGGGTCAGTGCACCGGCTGGGGGGGCGGCCGGCGCGGGTGACGGCTCGGATGTCCGCCCCAGGTGGTTGAAGACGAGGTTGAGCAGGACGGCGACGACGCAGCCCGCGCTGATCCCGGAGTCGAGGATGATGCGCAGGCTCTCGGGGAAGGCGTGGTAGGAGTCCGGATCGGCCATGGGGATGATGCCGGTGCCGAGGCCGTCGGCGCGCAATGCTGCGGCCAGGGTCTTCTCGTCGGCCGGCCGGCCGACGATCTCGCCGAGGGCCAGGACGTCGGCGGTCGACTCGGTCATGATCACGAGCATCACGATGCACATCGAGATCACCGCGGCGGCCGAGAACTGCGGGGCTCCGAAGTGGAAGGGGGTGGGGAAGCCGACCAGGTGGGCATCGGTGACGCCGCTGAAGTCGGCCGCGCCCAGGGGCAGGGAGATCAGAGTGCCGGCGACCAGGCCGAAGCCGCACGGCCGTGGTGTCCACGGGATCGGGGCGGCTCCGGTCTCACCGAGCCGAGTTAGTGCCTCACGGTTTCAAGATTCTGTCAAGGACCGGAATTCTCGGACCAGTTCGACGCATTGCGGCCCACCCGTGAGGGTGTGCGCCGATCGGTTCCGGTCATTGGTTCCGACCACGAAATCGACCGGAAAATCACGGCCTTTTCTCTTGGATCGCACCTAGCCGGGAGGCGGCCGCTTTTGCATCCCTGAAGGCATCGCAGTCGACGCGTACCGGTGCCGCGTGGTCACTCCCGTCCAACGCCCGGCGGCCCCTTGCCCGGCGGGCCGCCGCACGGGCCATCAGCCGGCACCAGAAAGGCTCAACATGGCGCCGTATTGCCGATAAGCCCAAACGGAAATGCCGCAGAAGCTCGATGGCCCACCACCTGACCACGTTGCGAAAGGCATCGCCGAGATGGCCATCAATGCGAAAGGCGGTGGGGCACGCTCCCGCGCACCGGCCCCCGCACCCACTCGCGGGCGCGGGCGCGGTGCGGGACGACGACGCCGAGCGTGATCGGGTGCGTTACGCGCGCAGCGTCTGCGACAGCGCGTCCACGGTCACGCCCACGATGGCCAGGAGCTGTGCCGGGCTCGCCCCGGCCCGGCTCATGACGGCGAGCGACTGGTTCACGGCCGCCGTGTGCACGGCGAAGACCTCGGCGTCCTGGTCGGTCAGTCGGCCGGCCTTCAGTGCGGCGCGCAGGCGCTGGAGCTGGATGCCGAGCGCCCGCTTGGCGTGCGCCGCGACGCTTGGACTCAGCGCTGGAATCGCCATGGCCGACTGGGCGATCAGGCACCCGTCGGGGAGTTCGGGATCGGCGATGCGCTTGAGGGTGACGTCGAAGAACGCACGAATCGCGGCAACGGGTTCCGAGGCCGCACACGAGAGGGCGGCGTCGTACTTCTCGCCGTAGCGCGCGGCGTAGAGGTCCAGGCAGCGCAGGAAGAGCGTGTCCTTGTCGCCGAGGGAGGAGTAGATGGAGCTGCGGTTCAGACCGGTTGCCCGCGACAGATCACCCAATGAGGTGTCGGCGTAGCCGTTGCGCCAGAACTGGATCATCGCGGCGTCGAGCGCCGTGTCCATGTCGAACTGCTTCTTGCCTGCCACGCGGCACTTCCTTGCCGATGCGTCGATGGTTCGGTCCGTGTTGCGCACCATCCTATCTTGAACTGATCGGTCCAAGATGCGTTAGCCTTCGAACGTGGTCATGGCCAGGCACGCTGCGGGCACTTCGCGACCGCGTGAGAAACACCCCACGTGGCCCCGGCCACGGCCGTCGGCCACACCGTCCCGACCGCACACCCGACCCCGATGGAGGATCCCCGTGACCGGCCCGGCAACCAGCACTCCGCATGTCTCCGAAAGCAACCCCGTCCGCGACCTGCCCCTGCGACATCTGGCCGGATTCACTCACCGCTGGGTCGACGCGGACGGCGTCCGCCTTCATGCCGTCGAAGGCGGACGGCCCAACGGCCCGACCGTCGTCCTGCTCGCCGGATTCCCGCAGACCTGGTGGGCCTGGCGAAAGGTGATGCCCGACCTCGCCCACCGGTGCCACGTCATCGCGATCGACCTGCCGGGTCAGGGCCACTCCGAGCGTCCGGAGCGCAGCTACGACACGCACACGGTCGCCGCGCACGTCCACACCGCCGTGCAGGCTCTCGGAGTGTCGACCTACTCCCTGATCGCCCACGACATCGGCGCCTGGGTCGCCTTCTCCCTCGCCCTCACCTTCGAAAACCACCTGCGCGGGGTCGCTCTGCTCGACGCCGGAATTCCCGGAATCACCCTCCCGGAGGCGATTCCCACCGACCCGGATCGGGCGTGGAAAACCTGGCATTTCGCGTTCCACCTCGTGCCCGATCTGCCCGAGACGCTGCTCGCCGGCCGCGAACGCGAGTACGTCGGCTGGTTCCTGAAGATGAAGGCCCTGTCTCCCGACACGTTCGACGACGCCGAGGTCGACCACTACGCGGCGGCCGTCGCCGCCGACGGCGGCCTGCGCGCTTCCCTCGCGTACTACCGAGACGCCGCGGAGTCAGCGCGCAAGAACCGCGAGGCGCTCAAGGGACGGCACCTGACCGTGCCCGTCCTCGGCGTCTCCAGCAGCCACGGCTCCGTTCCGGACATGGCAGCCGCCATCAGCCCGTGGGCCGACAACACCACCGGAATCGTCGTGCCCGACGCTGGACACTTCATCCCCGACGAGCAGCCCGAAGCCGTCGCGGCGGCGATAGCGGACTTCATCGCCGACCACGACTGACGCCCGTCGGACCCCCACCCGACCGCGCCGCCCCAGGCCGCGCGAACTTCAGACCACACAGCCCGACTGCTGTCCTGGCTCACCGCTTCGGTTGAGGGCCTCGTCAGGCGCCCGGTGCCGCGCTCCATGCCGGGGATTGCCCGCAGGCGCGGTGCGGTCCTCGGGGCCTCGGCCCGTGTCGGGGCCCAGGAGGAGTCCGACGGGTCACTCCGACTCTGCCCTGCGGTTCCGTTGCGCCCGGTAGCCAGGCCACTCCGGATCGGCTAACTTCTTCACTAGTAGTCGTGGTTCCGAAGTCTCAACGCCCGCGGTACGCGCCGCGGGCGTTGTGCTGTGCAGCAGTGCCCGAGGACCAGGGCGATCACCTCACCCAGGGGCACTGACAAGCCAGTGCCCCCCAACCCTGGACAAGGGGACAACATGGCAACCGGTTCCGTGAAGTGGTTCAACGCCGAAAAGGGCTTCGGCTTCATCGCCCAGGACGGCGGCGGCCCGGACGTTTTCGTCCACTACTCCGCCATCAACGCCGGCGGTTTCCGCTCGCTGGAGGAGAACCAGCAGGTGACCTTCGACGTCACCCAGGGTCCGAAGGGCCCGCAGGCGGAGAACGTCACCCCGGCCTGACCTAAGGCCACGGCGCCCCGAACCGCAACGGTTCGGGGCGCTTTGCCGTTGCCGCGCGCCGGACACCGACCGGTGGGTCGTGCGACCTGCTCGCGCCGGCCTCGCTCCGACCGGTGTGGGGCGCGGTGATCCGCCGGATCAGGTGTGGGCTCGGCCGGCGCCGCACTCTCCGAAGCGCGCGAGACCCGGTGGATGTGGGAAAGCCCTCACACGGTGGTCGGTGCCGTTCTGGCCGGCAGGGTCTCCTCGCCGCGCCGAGGCGGCGCTCACACGCCGCGACCGCGCCATTGGCCGAGGCACCCCGCCCGTACCCAAGCCGGAAGTCCAGTCGTCGCCATCGGCGAAGCCGACGTACCTGGTAGTGGGAGGGTTTGCGCGACGACACCCAACCCGGCGCTCGTCCCCGACCCGCCAGTGGCCGTCGCGGGGCCTCGTCGGCCGGCAGTGACCCGGCGCGGCGGGCGACGGGCCGGCGGGTCAGGGCGGGTGAATTCCTCGGGGTGCGGAAGGGCGCCGGGCGAGTCCCCCATGCGCCGTTCGGGTGGCCGGGCGGCGCTTCTCGTCGAGCGGCGCACGATCAGCGGGGTGTCGGCGGATCGCTTGGGGCCAGGCAGCGCGCGTTCGTCGGGAGGGGCGGGCGGCGGGCGACGGGCGCCCGTTGCGGCGGAGAAACCTTGTGGACAGCGGTGCGGCCGGCTCTCCGCGGCCCGATACTTGATCCGCCGGAGCAGTCCGACTGAAAGGTCACCCGATTGGCTGATTACCCCTCAGGGAAGTCGGCATGAGGTCCGCGTCAGTCCCGCCAGAAGCCGCCGTTCGACGCCGTGGTGCGTCAAGATCGAGAACCAGCGAAACCGCATCTGACCTGCAAAGCATCAGGTCATGGACGTGCTTGCTCAGGACCCCTGGAAGGTATCCATGAAGATGTTGATCAACGTCCCCGAGACCGTGGTGGCGGATGCCCTGCGGGGGATGGCCGCGGCGCACCCGGAGCTGGTGGTGGACGTGGAGAACCGGGTGGTGGTGCGGCGGGACGCGCCGGTGGCCGGGAAGGTGGCGTTGCTCTCCGGTGGGGGCAGCGGCCACGAGCCGTTGCACGGGGGGTTCGTGGGGCCCGGGATGCTGGACGCGGCGTGTCCGGGGGAGGTGTTCACCTCGCCGGTGCCGGACCAGATGGTGCGGGCGGCGGCCGCGGTGGACTCCGGGAGCGGGGTGCTGTTCGTGGTGAAGAACTACACGGGCGACGTGCTGAATTTCCAGATGGCGGCGGAGTTGGCGGAGGACGAGGGGGTGCAGGTCGCCAGCGTGCTGGTCGACGACGACGTGGCGGTGCGCGACTCGACCTTCACCGCCGGGCGGCGCGGCACCGGCGCGACGCTGTTCGTGGAGAAGATCGCGGGGGCGGCGGCGGAGGAGGGCCTGCCGCTGGAGCGGGTCGAGGCGGTGGCCCGGCAGGTCGTGGCGTCGTCGCGGAGTTTCGGGGTGGCGCTGAGCGCCTGCTCGACGCCGGCCAAGGGCGGCCCGACCTTCGACCTGCCGGCCGGGGAGCTGGAGTTGGGGGTGGGGATCCACGGCGAGCCGGGGCGGGAGCGGCGGGCGATGATGACCGCGCACGAGATCGCGGACATCGCGGTGGACGCCGTGCTGAGCGACCTCCAGCCGCAGTTGCCGGTACTGGTCCTGGTGAACGGGATGGGGGCGACGCCGCTGCTGGAGCTGTACGGCTTCGGCGCGGAGGTGCGCCGGGTGCTCGACGAGCGCGGGGTGACGGTGGCCCGTACGTTGGTGGGGAACTACGTCACGTCACTGGACATGGCCGGGGCCTCGGTGACGTTGTGCCAGGTGGACGGGGAGCTGCTGCGGCTGTGGGACGCGCCGGTGGCGACGCCCGGGTTGCGGTGGGGACGGTAGACGGTGGGGCGGCAGAGGATAGGGCGGTAGAAGGGTAGTTGGGTGTCGCTCGTGCAGAGGGGTGATGGTGTGGTGGACACGACGCTTGACAGTGGGTTCTTCGTGCGGTGGATGGCCGCGGCGGCCGGTCTGGTGGACCGGGAGGCCGAGCGGCTCACCGAGCTCGACTCGGCGATCGGCGATGCCGATCACGGTGCCAACATGCAGCGGGGGTTCGCGGCCGTGGTGAAGGCGCTGGAGGCGGAGCCGCCCGGTACGCCGGGGGCCGTGCTGGTCGCCGCGGGGCGGCAGCTGATCTCGACCGTGGGGGGTGCGTCGGGGCCGTTGTACGGGACGCTGCTGCGTCGGGCCGGGAAGGGCCTCGGCGATGCGCCGCAGGTGACCGTGGCGGAGTTGCAGGCGGGTCTGCGGGCCGGCCTGGCGTCGGTGCGGGAGCTCGGTGGTGCCGCACCCGGCGACAAGACCATGATCGATGCGTTGGAGCCGGCCGTGGCCGCCTTGGACACCTCGCTGGACGCCGCGGCCGAGGCGGCCGACGAGGGGGCGCTGGGCACCGTGCCGATGCTCGCCCGCAAGGGGCGCGCGAGCTATCTGGGGGAACGCAGCATCGGTCATCAGGATCCGGGGGCGACGAGCTCGGCGCTGCTGTTCGCGGCACTCGCGGAGGTGGCGCGGTGAACGGCCCGGACGCCCTGGTGGGCGTGGTGCTGGTGTCCCACAGCAAGGCCGTCGCGGAGGCGGTCGTGGAGCTGACGACGGGATTGGCCGGCGGGGGCACGAAGGCGCCGGTGGCGGCGGCCGGCGGGACGCCGGACGGCGGGCTGGGCACCAGCTCCGAGCTGATCGCGGCGGCGGCGCGGAAGGTGGACCGTGGTGCGGGGGTGGCGCTGCTGGTGGACCTCGGCAGCGCGGTGCTGACGGTGAAGGCGATGATCGCGGACGGCGACGAACTCCCGACAGGTGCCCGGCTGGTGGACGCGCCGTTCGTCGAGGGTGCGGTGGCCGCCGTGGTCAGCGCGTCGGCCGGGGCGGACCTGGCGGCGGTGGCGACGGCCGCCGAGGAGGCGTACGGCTACCGCAAGGAGTGAAGGCCCGGCCCCGGGACGCGGCGTCAGGGTTTGCGGGCGACCGCGGCGTAGCAGGCGGCCTCGGCGTCGGTGACGTGCGTGGCGTCCTCGGGGCGGTCGGGGCGCCATTGGTGCGAGAGGGTGACGCCGGGGTCGAGGAGTTCCCAGCCGTCGAAGAAGCGCAGGAACTCGGCGCGGGTGCGGAACTGCAGCTCGGTGCCGGCGTCGCGGTAGATCCCGATGATCCGCGCCATCGCGTCCGGGCTGTAGTCCGGGGTGGCGTGGGTCATGGCGAGCGTGCTGCCGCTGGGGAGGGCGGCCTTGAGGGTCTCCACGACGCCGTGCGCGCGGTCCTGGCCGTCGTCGGTGACGAAGTGCATCAGGGCGTTGAGGCTCAGCGCCACCGGCCGGGTCAGGTCGAGGGTGGTGCGGAGTTGGGGCGCGGTCATGATGCCCGCGGGGTCGGTGACGTCGGCCGGTACGTAGGCGGTGCGGCCCTCGGGGGTGCCGCGCAGCAGGGCCGCGGCGTGCGCGAGGACGATGGGGTCGTTGTCGGTGTAGACGATGCGGGCGTCGGGGCTGGCGTGCTGGGCGATCTCGTGGAGGTTCGGCGGCGTGGGGATGCCGGTGCCGATGTCCAGGAACTGGCGCAGGCCAGCGGCGGCGAGGTGCCGGGTGGCCCGGTGCATGAACTCGCGGTTGATGCGGGCCGCGACCAGGGCGGCGGGGAAGACGCCGAGCACCCGGCCGGCGGCCACCCGGTCGGCCAGGAAGTTGGTCTTGCCGCCCAGGAGGTAGTCGTAGATGCGGGCCGAGTGCGCCCGGTCCAACTGCAGGTCCACCACGGGCTCGTGGTCGTTCATCGCGCGCCGCCTCCCCGGATGCGTCACCGGCCGGTCGCCCGCCGGAGGGAGCGCCGTCGTGCAGAGCACTGCCCGGTGCGCGGGCGTTCATGCGCCGGGCCGGTTCCGTGCGCCGGGTGCCCGTGTCGTGCGCCGGGGCGCCGGTGGTCGCTCGGTGCACGTCGGTGCGCGGGTTCTGATCGTTCCCGGTCGTGAGTAGTCATATGAATACGGAGCGCAGGATTATTTGTCGTCCGGTGCCACAAATCAGCGAGGTTTCCTGTTGATTGGAGGGTGAGGGCAAACCGCCCTCCCGGCGCGGGCCCCGTACCCGGTGGTGTCGCGGCGGTGCACGGCGAACGGAACGAGGACGGCGCGTGAGCACACACCGGGACCGACTTCTGCCGGCCAGCGGGCCGGTACCGTGTTGCCCTGGCGGAAATAGCCGTTCCACAGGAATCGGGCGATCAGTTGGCGCTCACCTTCCAGGCGTTCCTGGCGACCCACGCCCGGAAGTGGGTGGCCTACGCCTATCTGCACACCGGCAGCGAGGGCGCCGCCCGTGACGTGACACTGGCGGCGTACGAACGGCTCGGTCAGGTGTGGCCGCACGCGCTGCGGCAGGCGTCGGTGGATGCCTACGCCTGGTCGCTGCTCAAGGAACAGGTCATGGAGTGGCTCTACGACCGTCGGCAGCCGTTCGCGCTCACCGGGACCGCCGCCTTCGCCGTCGTCACCCACGCCCTGTTGCGCGAGTGCCAGCAGCAGTTCGCCATGTTGGAGAGCCAGTTGGGGCTCTACGCGGCGATCTCGCGGCTGCCGGAGCGGCAGTGCGACGTGATCGTGCTCCGGCACGTCGTCGGGTACCGCGACGGGGAGATCGCCGCGCTGCTCGGGGTGGACGAGGTCACCGTGCGCTCGTACGCGAGCCGGGGCAAGCGGAAGCTGGCCGCCGCGCTCGGCATCGATCAGGGATAGCCGGCCGGGTGGCCGGACAGCTCAGCGGGAGTCGAACATGGGGGAACGGAACATGACGAGGGCGTATCCGGAAGCGGGCGAACGGCGGGAGACCGTCGAGACGTTGCTCAGCGCCGCGGCGGCGGTGGCCGGGATCGGCGGGCTGGCGGACTTCAGCGCGCTGGACGACGCGGGGGCGCTGGACGGACTGGGCTGCCTGGCGCCGTCCGCGCCGCCGGGGCCGGGGGCGCAGGTGCCGCCCGCGGTGGTGCCGCCGCCGGTCCGGCCCGGGCGGGCCGCACCGAGCGGGTATCCCAGCGCTCGGGACGAGGCCACCCAGGAACTCCAGTTGGCGTGCGCGCTGGTGGTCAATGCGGCGGCGGCCGCGGCGAGCCTGGAGCGGCTGGTGGACGACCACCACATCGACCCCGAGGGGGCGTTGGTCTTCGGGTGCCTGCTGCACATCACCGGGCGGTCCGCTGCGGCGCACTTCTGGTGGCACTTCGGCGCCGGGGCCGGCAGCCGGACCGCGGCGTACTGCCTGTACCTGGCGCACCGCCGGGACGGCGAGTTCCGGGACGCCGCCTACTGGCGCGAGCAGGCCGCGCACGCGCCCGACGAGGAGCCCCGGGCGGTGGCGGCGTTCGACGAGAAGCAGCTGCTGCCGGACGAGGCCCGGCACAACCTGCTCGTGCAGTGGCACAGCGGGCTGGCGCCGACGCTGCCGACCGCGCTGGAGAACGTGATCAACCGACTGGTGGTGGAGGGGGACGACGAGGACTTCGGCGCCATCCCCCGACCGTCGCCGACGCTGGTCGCGGACCTGGGACGGGCGGCGCTGCACTGATGGCGGGATCGACGAGCGCCCTCAACGCGGTCTGTTTCAGAGGAAGTTGACGCCCTGGGCCAGGGGGAGGTCGGTGGAGTAGCTGACGGTGTTGGTGGCCCGGCGCATGTAGGAGCGCCAGGCGTCGGAGCCGGATTCCCGGCCGCCGCCGGTGTCCTTCTCGCCGCCGAACGCGCCGCCGATCTCCGCCCCCGAGGTGCCGATGTTGACGTTGGCGATGCCGCAGTCGGAGCCGTCGGCGGCCAGGAACCGTTCGGCTTCCCGCTGGTCGCGGGTGAAGATGCTGGAGGACAGTCCCTGCGGGACGCCGTTCTGCAGGGCGATGGCCTGCTCCAGGGTCCGGTAGGTCAGGACGTAGAGGATCGGGGCGAAGGTCTCGGTGCGGACGACGGCGGTCTGGTCGGGCATCCGGACGAGGGCGGGTCGGACGTAGGCGGCGTCGGGGGCCTCGTCGGCGAAGCGGCGGTCGCCGCCGGTGACGACGGTGCCGCCGTCGCGGCGGGCGGCGGCCAGCGCCTCGGTCATGGCGCCGTGCGCCGCGGTGCTGATCAGGGGGCCGACGAGGGTGTCCGGGTGGTACGGGTCGCCGAGCGGGAGTTGTGCGTAGGCGTGTGCGAGGCGCTCGACGAGCGGGGCGGCGAGGTCCTCGTGGACGATCAGCCGGCGCAGTGTGGTGCAGCGCTGGCCCGCGGTGCCGGCGGCGGCGAAGACCACGCCGCGGACGGTCAGGTCGAGGTCGGCGGAGGGGGTGACGACGGCGGCGTTGTTGCCGCCGAGTTCCAGCAGGCAGCGGCCGAAGCGGGCGGCGACCCGCGGCGCCACCTGCCGTCCCATCCGTACCGAGCCGGTGGCGCTGACCAGGGCCACCCGCGGGTCGTCGGCGAGCAGTTCGCCGTGTTCCGGCCCGCCGAGCAGCAGGTGGTGGACGCCGGGCGGGGCACCGGTGTCGGCGGCGGCGCGGGCGAGCAGGGCGGTGCAGGCGAGCGCGGTGAGCGGGGTGAGTTCGGAGGGCTTCCAGATGACCGGGTCGCCGCAGACCAGGGCGACGGCGGCGTTCCAGGACCACACGGCGACGGGGAAGTTGAAGGCCGAGATCACCCCGGCGACGCCGAGCGGGTGCCAGCTCTCGGAGAGTCGGTGGCCGGGGCGCTCGCCGGCGATGGTCCGGCCGTAGAGCTGACGGGAGAGGCCGACCGCGAAGTC
Organism: Streptomyces sp. VTCC 41912; assembly: GCF_045799175.1. Lineage (NCBI taxonomy): Bacteria > Bacillati > Actinomycetota > Actinomycetes > Kitasatosporales > Streptomycetaceae > Streptomyces > Streptomyces sp. VTCC 41912. The sequence goes on along the minus strand of NZ_JBJMAB010000015.1, from coordinate 45,410 downwards.
GCAGACGTCGATCATCTCGCGGACCTCGCCGAGCGCCTCGGAGCGGATCTTGCCGGCTTCGAGGGTGACCAGGTCGGCGAGGTCCTCCTGGTGGGCGGTGAGCAGTTCGCCGAGGCGTTTGACCAGGGCACCGCGGACCGGGGCGGGGACCGTGCGCCAGGTGAGGAAGGTGCGGTGGGCGTCGGCGAGGGCGGCTTCGGCCTGTTCGGGGGTGGTGGCGGGCAGGTGGGCGAGGACGGCGCCGGTGAGCGGGGTGCGGGCGGCGACGGTGGCGCCGGTGCCGGGGTCGCGGGCCGGGTGGGCGTCGAGGCCGGCCGCGCCGCAGCGGCGCAGCGCGGTGCTGGCGCGGGTCCGCAGGGCGTCGGTGTCGGGGAGGTCGAGGGCGGCGGGGTGTGCGCGGACGGTCATCGGTGACTCCTCGTGGGACGGGCGGGGTGGCTAGGTGTGCCGCCCCGGCACGGTGGGGGCCGGGACGGGCAGGGCGCGGAGAGCCTCGTCGGCGCCCAGGGCGGTCAGTGCGGCGCGCAGCGAGCGGTCCTGCTGTGCGGCGTAGCCGGCGAACGGGTCGCGCACCGGGCGGCCGAGGGCTTCGGCGAGGCGGTGGGCGTCGAAGGGGGTGCCGTCGCGGTGCGGGTCGCGGGTGCCGTCGCCGGTGAGGTTGGAGCGGAAGATGCCGGCGGCGGAGCGGGGCAGGAAGTCCTCGTAGACGAGCGGGTGGGCGGTGAGCCAGCCGTTGGCGAGCAGGGCGGTGGGGTCGGCGGGCGGGCGGCGGCCGTCGCGGGGGCGGTCGGTCACCGGGCGGTAGGTGAAGAACGCCAGCCGTTCGGCGTGGAGTTGGGCCTCGGTGCGGGGGAAGCCCCGCTCCCACAGGGTGCGGGCGGTCGCCTGGCGTTCGGCGTCGGGGCGGCCGGCGGTGCGGCGGTCGGTCTCGGCCGTGAGGGCGTCGTAGCGGGCCCGGCCGGTGCGGGTCAGGGCGATGCCGCGGGCCTCGACCTCGCCGAAGCGCACGCGCAGGGCGCCGCGGCCGAGCCGGCCGTCGGGTTCGCGGAAGGTGCGGGGTTCGGCCAGTGCGCGGAAGGAGGTCTGGCGCAGCAGCACGTCGGGGCCGTCCCAGCGGGGCGGTCCCTGGATGCGGTCGATCATGGTGATGCCGCGCTCCCCCATCCGCCGGTAGAGGGCGTCGATGTCCAGGACGCGCGGGGTGAGGTGGTTGACGTGGGTGGTGGTGACGCCGCCGATGTCGGCGGCGACCGCGGAGATCCGTTCCAGTTCGGTGTACCAGGCGCGGTCGACGGGCTCGGTGGAGAGGGTGAACGCGTCGACGGCCAGGGTCAGGAAGCGTTCCGCGGGGCCCTCGTCGAGGCCGTGCTCGCGCTCCGCCCGTGCGGCGAGGTCGAGGAGTTCCGGTGGGAAGAGGCGGCGGCGGGCGAGGAAGGCGGTCAGCCGGGACTCCAGGTCGGCGTCGAAGAAACGGCGGTCGCCGGTGGTGAGGAGGGAGGTGAAGACGCGGAAGGGGTTGCGGTCGAGTTCGGTGGCGTCCAGGGGGCGGAAGGCGGTGGAGACGACGGGGACCGCGCCGACGTCGCCGTCGCGGAGGTCGTAGAAGCCCACCGGGTGCATGCCCAGCGCGGCGAACACCTGCCCGGCCTGGCGGAGTTCGGTGGGGGTGCCGACGCGGATGGCGCCGTGGCGTTCGGCGGTGACCCGGTCGATGCCGCCGAGCCGGCCGGCGTCCGGGTCGCGGCCGGCGACCTCGTCGTTGATCTGCCCGGTGACCTCCAACAGGGTGGTGTAGGCGGGGACTTCGATGCCGTACATGGCGGAGAGCCGGCGGGCGAACGCGGCGCGCAGCCGCCAGGTGGGGGTCAGGGCCATGGGGTCTGCTCTCCTCGAACGGTCGGGGTCAGATGATGTGGGCTTCGGGGCGGACGGCGCGGTGGCCGTCGAAGCGGGTGGCGGCGAGCGGGCCGACGTCGAGGAAGGGCTCGCGGTGCAGGTACAGGTCGCGGACGATCTCGCCGACGGCGGGCGCCTGGAGGAAGCCGTGGCCGGAGAAGCCGGTGGCGTAGAGGAAGCGGCCGGGGTGCGGGGCCTCGCCGATGAGGGCGTTGCGGTCCGGGGTCATCTCGTAGAGGCCGGCCCAGCCGCCGGTGATCGGCACCCCGGCGAGGTCCGGGACCCGGCGGGCCGCGGCGGCGCGGAACGGGGTCAGCCATTCGCGACTGAACTCCCTTTCGTATCCCGGCTGTTGGTCCGGGTCGGACAGACCGAGGAGCAGGCCGTCGGCGCCGTCGTTGTGGAAGTAGAGGGTGGAGGCGTAGTCCAGCGTGAAGGGGATGCGGGGCGGGCGGGGGCGCAGCGGGCCGGTGAAGGCGATCTGGCGGCGCAGCGGGGTGACCGGCAGGGTGACGCCGGCCAGTGCGCCGACGGCGGCGGACCAGGCGCCGGCACAGCAGATCACGGTGGGGGTGCGGACGGTGCCGTGCGGGGTGCGGACCGCCGTGAGGTGGCCGTCGGCGGTGTCGATGGCGGTGACCGGGCAGCGGGTGCGGACGGTGGCGCCGAGCCGGCGGGCCGCCCGGAGGTAGCCGGTGACGGCGGCCTTGGGCGTCGCGTAGCCGTCGGTGGGCGAGAAGGCGGCGGCGACCAGGGTGCGGGGGTCGACGTAGGGGCACAGGTCCCGGGCGGCGCGCGGGGTGATGAGGCGGCTGGGCACCCCGTGGGCGTGCTGGACCTCGACGCCCGCGGCGAAGGTGTCCCGTTCGGCTTCGTCGCCGAGGAGGAAGAGGTAGCCGACGGAGTGCAGGGCGATGTCGGCGCCCGGGCGCCGGGCGAAGTCCCGCCAGGCGTCCAGGCTGCGCCGGCCGAGGCGGATGTTGAGCGGGTCGGAGAACTGGGCGCGGACCCCGCCCAGGGGCTTGCCGGACGAGCCGGAGGCCGGCAGGTCGCGTTCGAGCAGCAGCACCCGGCCGACGGCCGCCTCGGCCAAGTGGAAGGCGATGCTGGCGCCGATCACCCCGCCGCCGACGACCACGACGTCGGCGGCGTCGGGGAGCGGGGTGGGCTGCGGGTCGGGGACTGGGTGAGCCGGGGCCGTGGGGTGGGCCATCGGGGCCGCCTTCCCGTCGTCACGTTGGTCGTGTCGGCACGCCGTGCCGGGGCACGGCGTCGCATGGGGCGGCCGGCCGCCGCGGGGTGGGGCCTGCCGCGGGGCCGGTGCCCTTCGATGGTGACGGGCGGGTGGGCGCCCGTCCATGCAGAGTCGCTGGAGGTGATCTGTGAGGAGCCGTGCGGGTCCGGGGGTTTGACGGGACGCGGGTGGTGCGCCGGGCCGGTGGGTAGGGTCCGGCCGTGGAATTGCCCGGGGTGCAGCTCAGGACGCTGCTGGAGCTGACCCGGAGCCGCACCATGACCGCGGCGGCCGCGGCGCTGGGCTACACGCCGGGGGCGGTCTCCCAGCACATCGCGGCGTTGGAGCGGACGACCGGTGCCGAACTGGTGCGACGGGCCGGGCGGCGGGTGGAGCTGACGGACGCCGGGCGGGTCCTGGCGGTGCACGCCGAGCGGATCCTGGGCGCCCAGGCCGAGGCGGTGGCGGCCCTGGAGCGGGCCCGGGGCGAGGTCGGCGGGCGGCTGCGGCTGGGGGTGTTCGGGACCGCGGCGGCGGTGCTGCTGCCGCCGGCGCTGCACCGGTTGGCGGCCCGGCACCCCGGGGTGCGGGTGGCGAGCCGCGAGGTGGACGTGGACCAGGCGTACGCGGAGGTGCTGGCCGGTCGGGTGGACCTGGCGCTGGGCCTGGACTATCCGGACGCGCCGCTGGATCGCGACGGGGCGGTGGAGTTGGTGCGGCTGCGCTCGGAGCGGTTCGCGCTGGCGGTGCCGGCGGGGCGGGCGCCCCGGGCGGCGGACCGCCGGCCGGTGTCCCTGGCGGCGGCCCACGACTGGATCCTGCCGGCGGCCGGCTCGTACTACGGGCGGGCGATCCGGAACGCCTGCCGCCGGGCCGGCTGCGAACCGCGGGTGGTGCACGAGGTGACGGACACCGCGACGTCGCTGGCGATGGTCGGGGCGGGGCTGGGGGTGGCGCCGCTGACCGGGCTGATGCTGCGATTGCGGTCGGAGGGGATCGTGGCGGTGCCGCTGCGGGAGACCGTCGAGCGGCACATCGTGGTCGCGGTCGGCTCGGCGGCCCAGGACCGGCCGTCGGTGGCCGCGCTGATCGCGGCGCTGCGGGCGGGGGCGGAGGGGGAGGCGGGCGCGACGGCGGACGGGGCGGTGGACGGGGCGGCCGGGCATCCGGGGGTGGGCGGCGCGCCGTCCGGGTGCGGTGCCGGATGAGGGGAACGTCACACGCAGGAGTTCAGACCGGCGGGTCGGCTGCGGGTCGCCCGCAGGCGTGACCCCTCCCCCACACGGCCCAGTCGGCCGGGGATCAGCCGGCGGTGGCGTCGTCCGCGGGCGGCGGCCAGGTCGGGCGGCTGTCGACCGGGACGTCGGCCAGGGCGTGGCCGACCGTCGGGTAGCAGGAGAAGACCCCCATCGACTGCGTGCCGACCAGGAGCTTGAGCATCCGGACGCCCAGGGACGCCAGCAGGAGCCGGCCCTCCAGGCGACGGCAGAGCCATTCCAGGGCGAGCAGGCAGCTCAGGCCCCGGGAGTCGCAGAACCGCAGCGCGGTCAGGTCCAGCACGAGGAAGCGGTGTCCGGCCGAGACGATGGACCGCGCCTCGGCGAGGAACGCCTGCTCGGTGCGGAGGTCGAGCTCCCCGCTGACCCGCAGCACCGCGCACTCGTCCTCCTGGACGAGTGCGGTGACCGCCAACGACCGCATCTCCGAGCTCATGCCGTCCAGCCTAAGCGCCGCCGTACCCCACACCACCGGGGTGTCACCAGCGCACGCCGGCGGGCTCGGGCGGCTGCCGCGGGCGCGCGCACGGCCAGGAACGGGCCCGGCGCCGGGCCGGCGCCCCGGAGAACGGCGTCCACAAGCGCACAGAAACGGGCAGCTTTGGTGCCGTTGCGGGCAGCTGCGGGCGATTGATCTGTTGCTATAAACCTGGCTGCGGGCAGAAACGGGCACCACTGTGACCGAACGGAAAGCGATCCGTGCGGATCGTGACCGAACGGAAGACGGCGGACGGAGCGCGGCGGGAGGATTCCCGCCGGGGCAGGAGAGAGCCATGAGGGCCGAGGAACGCCAGAGCCGCCTCCTGGTGCTCGCCCGGCAGTCCGGACGCATCGAGGTCGCCGACGCCGCGGCGGAATTCGGGGTGGCCCGCGAGACCGTCCGGCGCGATCTGCGGGAGCTGGAGCGCCGGGGACTGGTCCGGCGCACGCACGGCGCGGCCTATCCGGTCGAGAGCGCCGGGTACGAGACCACGCTGGCGCGGCGGGAGACCCAGCAGGTGCCGGAGAAGCGGCGGATCGCGGCGGCCGCGGCGGAACTGGTCGGCGAGGCGGAGACGGTCTTCGTCGACGAGGGGTACACGCCCGAGCTGGTCGCGACGCTGCTGCCGACGGACCGGCCGCTGACCGTGCTGACCGCGTCGCTGCGCACCGCCTCGCTGGTCGCGGCGTCCGACGCCACGACCGTGCTGCTGGCCGGCGGGCGGGTGCGGGCCGGGACCCAGGCGACGGTCGGGCCGTGGTGCCGGGACATGCTCGCCGGTTTCGTGGTGGACCTGGCGTTCGTCGGCGCCAACGGGATCTCCCGGGAGCACGGGCTGACCACGCCCGATCCGGCGGTCGCCGACGTGAAGGCGCAGGCGGTGCGGTCGTCCCGGCGGCGGGTGCTGGTCGGCGTGCACAGCAAGTTCGGGGCCAGCAGTTTCTGCCGGTTCGCCGGGATCGGCGACCTGGACGTGATCGTCACCGACACCGGGCTCTCCGCTCCGGAAGCGCACCGCTACTCCCTCCTGGGGCCGCAGGTGCTCCGGGTCTGACACCGCGGTCCCGGCACCGCCCTCGATCCGACCACCCGCACCTATCTGACATGCCCATGTTCGTTACACAGGCCCGCCCCCCCACGGGCCGCGTCACCTTGGAAAGGCAGGAGCCGTGCGAGCACGATCCCCCGGAGCCGTCGGCGGCACGGGCCGCCGCGGGCGCTGGCTGGCCGCCGTCGTGGCGGCCCTGTCGTTGGCCACCGCCGGCTGCTACCGCGGCGCCGGCGGAACCGGCGACGACGGGCCGCGCACCCTCAACGTGTTGATGGTGAACAACCCGCAGATGGTGGACCTGCAACGGCTCACCGCCGAGCACTTCACCAAGGAGACCGGCATCCGGGTCCACTTCACCGTGCTGCCGGAGGACGACCTCCGCGACAAGATGAGCCAGGACTTCTCCAGCCAGGCCGGACAGTACGACGTGGCCAGCCTCAGCAACTACGAGACGCCCATCTACGCCCGCAACGGCTGGCTCACCCCGCTGGGCGAACGGGCCGCGAAGGACCCGCAGTTCGACCAGAAGGACCTGCTCGCCCCGGTGCGCTCCTCGCTCACCGCGGCCGACGGCGAGGTCTACGCGGAGCCGTTCTACGGCGAGTCGTCGTTCCTGATGTACCGCAAGGACCTCTTCAAGGCCGCCGGGCTGACCATGCCCGCCCATCCAACGTGGTCCCAAGTCGCCGCCATGGCAGCCAAGTTGGACGGCTCCCGGAAGGGCCTGAAGGGCATCTGCCTGCGCGGGCAGCCCGGTTGGGGGCAGTTGACCGCGCCGCTGACGACGGTGGTCAACACCTTCGGCGGGACGTGGTTCGACAAGGACTGGCGGGCCCGCGTGGACTCCCCCGAGTTCGCCAGGGCGGCCCGGTTCTACGTCGGACTGCTGCGCGCGCACGGGGAGCCCGGCGCACCGCAGGCCGGGTACACCGAGTGCCTCAACGACATGCAGCAGGGCAAGGTCGCCATGTGGTACGACGCGACCGCGGGGGCCGGTTCGCTGGAGAGCGCGGACTCGCCGGTCGCCGGCCGGATCGGGTACGCACCGGCACCGGTCGAGCGGACCGCCGGCGCGGGATGGCTCTACACCTGGGCCTGGGGCATCCAGAAGGCCAGCACGCACCAGGAGGCCGCCTGGGAGTTCGTCCGCTGGGCGTCCGGGAAGGCGTACGAGGAGTTGGCGGGGCGGGAACTGGGCTGGTCGCGGGTGCCCGCCGGGAAACGGGCCTCGCTCTACCGCGACCCGGACTACCTGAAGGAGGCCGGGGCGTTCGCCGCGGCGACCGAGCGGGCGATCACCTCGGCCCGGCCGGACGACCCGGGGGTGCAGCCGCGGCCGGCGCCCGGGATCCAGTTCGTGGGCATACCGGAGTTCTCCGACCTGGGCACCAAGGTGTCGCAGGAGATCAGCGCGGCGATCGCCGGCAAGCAGAGCGTGGACGACGCGCTGCGGGCGGGCCAGCGACTGGCGCGGGAGGTGTCCGATGCGTACACCGGTCGCTGAGCGGGCCAAGGGCTGGGCCCGGCGCGCCCCGCTGCTGCCCGCGCTGGTCTTCCTGATCCTGGTCACCCAACTGCCGTTCGTGGTCACGGTGGTGATCTCGTTCATGCGGTGGAACGCGCTGGCGCCCGACCACCGCGGGTTCGCCGCCTTCGACAACTACCGGGCGGTGGTCACCGATCCGGCGTTGCGCTCGTCGGTGGGCACGACGGTGCTGCTGACGGTGACGGTGGTGCTGGTCAGCCTGGTGCTGGGGCTGGGGCTGGCGCTGCTGCTGGACCGGAGCTTCCGCGGCCGGGGCGTCGTCCGCACCCTGCTGATCACCCCGTTCCTGGTGGTGCCGGTGGCCGCCGCGCTGCTGTGGAAGCACGCGCTCTACAACGCCTCGTACGGACTGTTCAACGGGGCGCTGACCTGGCTCTGGCACCTGTTCGGGGCCGGCGACCCGCCGCAGCCGGACTGGATGACCGACTCACCGCTCCTCGCGGTCGAGCTGTCGCTGATCTGGCAGTGGACGCCGTTCATGATGCTGATCCTGCTGGCGGGGTTGCAGAGCCGGCCGGCGGACGCGGTGGAGGCGGCCCGGATGGACGGCGCCTCGACCTTCGACGTCTTCCGCCACCTCACCCTGCCGCACCTGCGGCGCTACCTGGAACTGGCGGCGCTGCTGGGGACGGTGTACGTCGTGCAGAACTTCGACGCGGTGTTCACCCTCACCTCGGGCGGGCTGGGCACCGCCAACCTGCCCTACACGATCTACCAGACCTTCTACCAGGCCCATGACTACGGCCGGGCGTCCGCGCAGGGCGTCGTGGTGGTGCTCTGCTCACTGCTGGTGGCGAACTTCGCCCTGCGCACCGTGTCGTCCCTGCTGCGCGAGGAGATCACCCGATGACGCGAGGAGACCGCAGGGACGGACGGCGGGTGCGCGGGGCGGCACTGGGCCTGCTGGCCTGGGCGTGCGGGATCGCCTTCTTCCTGCCGGTGGCGTGGATGGTGCTGACCTCCTTCCACCGCGAGCCGGACGCCGCGACCAACCCGCCGAGCCTGGTGGCACCGCTCACCCTGCACGGCTACCGGGAGTTCTTCGGGGTCGGCGGCGCGGGGGTGAGTCCCTGGCCGCCGCTGCTCAACTCCCTGACGGCCTCGGTGGCTTCGACGCTGCTGGTCCTGGCGCTGGCGGTGCCGGCGGCGTACGCGCTGTCCATCCGGCCGGTGCGCAAGTGGCGGGACGTGCTGTTCTTCTTCCTCTCCACGAAGATGCTGCCGCTGGTGGCCGGGTTGCTGCCGGTCTACCTGGTCGCGCAGAACACCCGGATGCTGGACAGCATCTGGCTGCTGGTCATCCTCTACACCTCGATGAACCTGCCGATCGCGGTGTGGATGATGCGGTCGTTCCTGGCCGAGGTGCCGGTGGAGATCCTGGAGGCGGCGTCGATCGACGGGGCGGGGCTGCCCACGACGCTGCTGCGGATCGTGGGGCCGGTCGCCCTGCCGGGCATCGCCGCGACCGCGCTGATCTCGTTCATCTTCAGCTGGAACGAGCTGCTGTTCGCGCGGGTGCTGACCGGCGTCGTGGCCGGCACCTCGCCGGTGTTCCTGACCGGACTGGTCACGAGCCAGGGGCTGTTCCTGGCGAAGGTGTGCGCGGCGGCCACCGTGGTGTCGCTGCCGGTGCTCGTCGCCGGGTTCGCCGCGCAGGACAAGCTGGTGCAGGGGCTGTCGCTGGGCGCGGTGAAGTGACCGCGGCGCACCGGCCGGCCCGCCCGGGCGGGCCGGCCGGTGCGGCCGGTGCGGTCAGCGGGCGTCGCCGGCCCCGTCGGCCAGCGCGTCCGCCAGCCGGTCCAGGAACTCCCGCTGCGCGGTGACCAGCCGTGCGCGCGCCCGCTGGGGGGTGCACCACGCCACCCGGTCGACCTCCGGGAAGCTGCGGAGCGTCCCGGAGCCGCGCGGCCACTCCAGCTCGAAGGTGCCGGGCGTGATCGCCGCCGGGTCGAGGTCGCCCGCGACGGCCCAGACCGTCACCACCTTCCCGCCGGACTGGCGGACGTCCCCCAACGGCACGTACCGCCCCTTGGGGGGCGGCAGCCCCAGTTCCTCGGTGAACTCCCGGCGGGCGGCGGCCAGCGGCTCCTCCGGCGGCACGTACTCGCCCTTGGGCACCGACCAGGCGCCGGCGTCCCGACGGGCCCACAGCGGGCCGCCCATGTGCGCCAGCAGCACCTCGGTGCCGCCGTCGGCGCCGCTGCGGTGCAGCAGCAGTCCGGCGCTGCGTCTGCCTGCCATCGATCCGGTGCTCCCTTCCCGTCCGCCGCCGGGGGCCGGGTCAGCCGTGGGCGGCGCGCACGGTGTCGAGGGTGTCGGCCTCCGCGGCCGGCTTGTCGTCCCGGTAGCGCACCACGCGGGCGAACCGCAGGGTGACCCCGGCCGGGTAGCGGGACGAGGTCTGCAACCCGTCGTAGGCGATCTCCACGACGAGTTCCGGGCGGACCGTCACCACGTGCCCGTCGTCCGCGACGGCCAGCTCCTGGAGCCGCGCGGTCTGCCAGGTGAGGGTGGCGTCGGTGAGCCCCTTGAAGGTCTTGCCCAGCATGACGAACCCGCCGTCCGCGGCCCGCGCCCCCAGGTGCAGGTTGGAGAGCTTGCCGGTGCGGCGGCCGTGGCCCCACTCCGCCGCCAGCACCACCAGGTCCAGGGTGTGCACGGGCTTGACCTTCAGCCAGGCCGCGCCGCGCCGGCCGGCGCCGTAGGGCGCGTCGAGGGCCTTGACCACGACGCCCTCGTGGCCGCGCGCCAGGGTGCGGTCGAAGAACTCCGCGGCGGCGGCGCGCGCCCCGGGGTCGTCCGGGTCCGCCACCACGCAGCGCCGCACCCGGGCCGACTCCGGTACGCAGGCGGCGAGTTCGGCGTGCCGCTGCTCGCCGGGGAGGTCCAGCAGCGCCCGGTCGTCGAGCGCGAGCAGGTCGAAGAAGACCGGGGTCAGCGGGAGGGCGGCCAGGGCCGCGGCGACGTCCGTACGGGAGCCGAACCGGCCGGCGACCCGCTGGAACGGGACCGGGCGGCCGTCCGGCCCCAGGGCGATCACCTCGCCGTCGAGGATCAGGCGCGCGGCGGGCAGCGCCCGGACGAGGGCCACGACCTCGGGCAGCCGGTCGGTGACCTCGTCCAGGGTACGGGTGTGGATCCGCACGTCGGGGCCGTCCCGGTGCACCTGCACCCGGATGCCGTCGAGCTTCTCCTCCACGGCGCAGCGGCCGAGCCGGTCGATCGCCTCGGCCACCGAGGCGGCGGTCTGCGCGAGCATCGGTCCGACCGGCCGGCCGACGGTGAGCCGGAAGTCGGCCAGGGCCGGCGGCCCCTCCGAGAGCAGCGCCCGGGCGACGTCCGGGAGCGAGCCGGCGAGCATCACGGCGCGCCGGACCGCGTCCGGGGCCGCGCCGGTGGCGGCGGCGAGCCCCTCGACGGCGAGCGCGTCCAGGGCGCCCTGACGGACCTCGCCGGTCAGCAGCCCGTGCAGGAAGCGCTGCTCCTCGGCGGTGGCGGCGGCGAGGAGGTCGCGGACCAGGCGCCGCCGCTCGGCCTGGGCACCGGGGCCGGCCACCCGGGCCAGCGCGGTCAGTGCCCGGTCCGCGTCGCGGACGGTGAGGGTGGCCCGGTCGGCGGGTGGCGGCGGGTCGCGCAGGGCGCTCCAGCCGATGCCGATCCTGCCCTGGGGCAGCCGCCCGGCCAGGTAGGGGATGACCACCGGGGCGTCCTCGGGGGCGGCGGCGCGGAACAGCTCGGCCAGCAGCGCCGTCTTCCGCGAGCGGGCCGTGGTGGCGGCGACCTCCGCGGACACGCGGGCGACGGCGGCGAGCAGCATAGGCTCATCCTGCCCCCGTGCCGGCGCCGCCGCCCCCGGACCGCCCCCTCCTCGAACATTCGCCCGATTACGGGGTCGGGCGTCCCCCGCCGGCGGTCACCGCCCGCTCTCGTGGACGATCTCGCCGCCGACCACGACGGTCTCCGCCACCGTGCCGGGGATGTCCTCGGGTGCGGCCCGGAGGATGTCCCGGGAGAGCACCACGAAGTCGGCGAGCTTGCCGACGGTCAGCGAACCCCGTTCCTCCTCCAGGAAGTTGGCGTACGCGGAGCCCATGGTGTAGGCGTGCACGGCGGTCTCGACGCTCACCGTCTCCTCGGGCTGCCAGGCCACGCCGCCGCCCAGCGGCTGCCGGGTGAGGGCGGTGTAGATGCCGATCATGGGGTCCATCTCGGCGACGTTCCAGTCGCTGGAGAAGGCCAGTACGGCACCGGCGGAGTGCAGGCTGCGCATCGGCCACGCCTTGTGCCAGCGCTCCGGACCCACGTTCTCCGCCCAGTCCTGGCCGGGGCCGGCGATCTCCGGGGCGCAGTGCCGGGGCTGCATGCAGGCGACCACGCCCAGCTCGGCGAAGCGCGAGGTGTCCGCCGGGTCCAGGCATTCGACGTGCACGACCTGGTGGCGGGCGTCGCGGGGGCCGTTGGCCGCCCGGGCGGCCTCGACGGCGTCCAGGACGGTGCGGATGCCGCGGTCGCCGGTGGCGTGCACGAAGCACTGGAAGCCGCGCGCGTCCAGCTTGACCAGCAGCTCGCCGAACTCGGCGGCCGGGTAGAAGGTCTCGCCGCGGTGGTGGCCGCAGCCGGCGTAGGGCTCCAGGAGGGCCGCGGTGCGGGGTTCGACGACGTCGTCGATGTAGAGCTTGAGCGGGCCGACCCGCAGCCGGTCGTCGGCGAAGCGCTGCGCCGCGGCGGCGAAGTCGTCCAGGTCGGCGTCGGTGGTGCCGCGCGGGTGGAAGAGCGCCGCGACGATCCGGGAACGGAGTCGGCCCTCGGTGCGGGCGCGCTCGAAGAGGGAGAGGTCGTCGAGGGAGTTCTGGGGTTCCACGACGGTGGTGATGCCGAACCGGATGGCGTCGTCGAGGCTCTTGGCGAGCCGCCCGTACTGGCGGTCGGCGCCGGCCCACGGGACGCCGAGCTCCTTGAGGGCGCGGTGGCCGTCGCGGGAGAGGCCCTTGACCGCGAAGTCCTTGATGAATCCGGTGGGTTCGCCGGATTCCGGGTCGGTCTCGGCCTCGCCGAACGGCAGGCTGGTGTGGTCCCGGTCGATGCCCAGGCGGCGCAGTGCCGCGGTGTTCAACCAGGCGGTGTGCACGTCGTAGCTGAGGACGAAGGCGGGGGTGTCGCCGGTGGCGGGGTCGAGGTCGGTGGCGCGCGGCATCCGGCCGTCGGGGATCGCGGAGTAGTCGAACGCCTCGGCCTCGATCCACTCGGCGTCGGGGTGCGCGGCGTGCCACGTGCGGATCTCGTGGTGGATGGCGTCCAGGGTGCGGACGCCGGCGAGTTGGACGCAGGCGTCGTCGGAGCCGAGCCGGACGTGGTTGTGGGCGTCGATGAATCCGGGCAGCACCAGCCGGCCGCCGGCGTCGATGACCGTGGTGTCGGGGCCGGTCCAGCGGGCGGCGTCGGCGTCCGCGCCGAGCCAGGCGATCCGGCCGTCGCGCACGGCGAGTGCCTGGGCCGCCGGCAGCTCCGGGTCGACGGTGTGGATGCGGGCGCCGGTGAGGACCAGGTCGGCGGGTCCGGTCGGGGCGGTGGTACGGGACATCGCGGGGTCTCCTGGGTCGTGCGGTGGTACGGACGATCGATTGGTCGGGAGGGGCCGGGGGCCGGGAGGGGCCGGCGGGGCCGCCGTGGCGGGGCGGAGCGGGCGGGTCAGGCGGCCGGGGTGGTGGCGGCGACCGTGCGCCGGGCGAGCGCCCAGTAGACGAGGCCGGAGACGACGGCACCGAGGAGGGTGAGGTCGGCGCCGCCCAGCGGGGCGACCAGCGGGCCGGTCCACAGTTCGGAGTGGCAGGTCAGCGCGGCGAAGGCCATGCCGATCAGGAGGGCCGCCATGCCCGGGGCGTGGTACCCGTTGCGGTACCAGTACCGGCCGGCCGGGCCGGTGTGCAGCGACCCGGTGTCGTAGCGGCAGCGGCGCATCAGCATGTCGGCCAGGAAGACCCCGCCCCAGGGGGCGAAGACGATGATCAGCAGGGAGAGGAAGGAGAGCAGCGACTCGGTGAAGTCGGTGAAGAACAGGGCGCCCAGCGCGCCGAGCGCGGTGACGGCGGCGCTGATCAGGATCGCCTTGGAGCGGCTCCAGGGGATGCCGAGGACCTGGAGGTTCAGGCTGGACGAGTAGAGCGTGATGATCGAGTTGGTGACCGAGCCGAGCAGCACCAGGGCCAGGAAGGCGGCCTGGAACCACCCCGGGAGCAGCTTCTCCGTGCCGGCCACCGCGTCGGTCATCTCGGTGCGGGTCGCCGCCGCCGCGCCGATCACCCCGAGCGCCACCGAGGAGACGAAGCCGCCGAGGGCGCCGTACCAGGTCAGCGAGCGCAGCGAGGTGGACTGCGGCAGGTAGCGCGTGTAGTCGGCGGGCATCGGCACGTACGAGATGGGGCCGGCCAGCATCACCACGAACGCCAGGCTCCAGCCCGCGGCGCCGGCCGGACCGCCGGGGGCGTCGACGTGCGCCCCGGGCAGCACCAGGACCAGCAGCGCGGCGAAGCCGACGGCCAGTACGTAGGCCATCCAACGTTCGGCGAACTGGACGGTGGCGTGCCCCCACATCGCCACCACGAAGGTCAGGGCGAGGGTGATCAGCAGCGCGAGGGCGCGGGCGGCGGCGCCGCCCTGCCAGCCCAGGTCGGCGAAGAAGGCTTCCAGGGCGAGCGTGCCGACGACCGTGTTGACGATGGTGTAGCCGATGCTCACCACCCAGTTGAGCAGGCCGGCGGGCCAGTTGCCGCGGACGCCGAAGGCGGCGCGGGAGATCACCAGGGTGGCGGTGCCGGTGCGGATGCCGCTCAGGCCGGCGGCGCTGATCACGAAGAACGCCAGTCCGCCGAGCACGATCACGCCGGTGGCCTGCCAGAAGGAGAGGCCGAAGGAGACCGCGAGCGCACCGTTGATCACGTAGGTGAAGGTGAGGTTGGAGCCGAACCAGAGCCAGAAGACGTCGCGGGCGCTGCCGTGCCGCTCGTCGTCGGGGATCGGGTCGATGCCGTGGGTCTCGACCTTGAAGACCTCGTCACTCTCCCGTTGGGCACCGGCCGTACGGCGCTGACCTGCGGTTCCGTCGGGATCGACGGTGCCGATGCCCCCGGTGTCCGGCTGCTGCTGTGCCATCGCGCCTGCCCTTCCGTACCCACACAGATCTTGAATGCCGTTCTAAGTTCTAGAACGGCATTCAAGATGTGTGACCACTCCCCCGGCCGTCAAGACCTCTGCACGAATTCGCCGATAGGGTCGGCCTCAGAGGGCAACACGAGCGAAGGGCACCACGGGTGGGACGGGCGGCACGACGGCGCGACGGGCACATCGCCCAGGAGCGCATGCTGGAGGAGGCGATGGCGGCCATCGCCGAGGACGGACTCGCCGCGCTCACCATGTCGGCCCTCGCCGAGCGGCTGGGCACCAGCGGCGGCCACATCCTCTACTACTTCGGCAGCAAGGACCTGCTGCTGCTGGAGGCGCTCCGGTGGAGCGAGGCCGCGCTCGCCGAGGAGCGCGCGGCGCTGCTGGCACGGCGGCTGACCGCGGAGCGCAAGCTCGACCTCTTCCTGGAGCTCTACCTGCCACGCGGACCGCGCGACGCCCGCTGGATGCTGTGGATCGAACTGTGGGCCCGCACCCCCTCCAACGACGAGCTGCACCGCGCACAGGAGGAGATGGACCAGGGGTGGCAGGACGATCTGGCCTCGCTGCTCGCCAGGGGGGTGGCGCGCGGCCGCTTCGCCCCGATGGACACCACCGCGCGGGCCGGTGAACTCCTGGCGCTGCTCGACGGGTTGAGCACCCGGGTCGTCCTCGGACAGCGCGGCACGGACCACGACCGCGCGCTGACCGTGGCCCGTTCGGCGGCCCGCCGCCTGATCGGCCGGCCCGAGTGACCCGGCGGGCCGCACGGCCCGCCCGGAGGCACCACCGACGGCACCCCCAGCCGGCCGCACCCCCGGATTCCCCGGCGGCCGGGGCGCCCGGCGGCGGTACCGTGGAGGGGTGACCGCGCCCCGCGCCCCGGAACCCCTCGGCGCCGACGGGAGCCCTTCCCGCCCGCCCGCCGTCACGCACGTCTGGTACGCGGCGTACGGGTCCAACACCCACCCGGAGCGGTTTTGGCACTACCTCGTCGGGGGCCGCCCGCCGGGCGGGCGACGGGAGTTCCCCGGCTGCCGCGACCCCCGCCCGCCCCGGTGCAGCGCCCCGCTCCTGCTGCGCGGCCGGCTCTACTTCGCCACCGAATCGGTGGTGTGGACCGGCGGCCGCGCCTTCTACGACCCCGACGGCGACGGCGAACTCCCCGCCCGCGGCTATCTCCTGACGGCCTCTCAGTTCTCGGACGTCGCGGCCCAGGAGATGTACCGCACCCCGGAGGGCGACCTCGACCTGACGGGCGTCCTCACCCGCGGACGCGACCGGCTCGGGCCGGGCCGCTACGAGACGCTGGTCTGCGCCGGTCGGCTCGACGGCCACCCCGTGCTGACCTTCACCGCGCCCTGGCGCAGCACCGAGGTCCCCCCGAACCCGCCGTCCGCCGCCTACCTGCGGCACATCGCGGCGGGCCTCAGCACCACGCACGGCTGGAGCCCGCACCGAACCGCGACCCATCTCGCCGCGTGCCCGGGGGTGCACCCGCGGTGGTCGGTCCAGGCCATCGCGGAGCTGCTGGCCCCGCCGGCACGCCCCGGCCCCGTCCCGCCGGGCCCGCCCTGACTTGCGGAACGACCTCGGATGGGGTTATGCCGGTTCTAGGTGTGGACGTGGCTTCCGACTCCCCTGAGTAGGGGGTGCACACAGTGCTGTTCACCGACCGCGCGGACGCCGGACGGCAGCTGGCCGAGGCGTTGCGCCACGTGGCGAAGGACGATCCCGTCGTCCTGGGGCTGCCCCGCGGCGGGGTGCCGGTGGCCTATCAGGTGGCCCAGGCGCTCGGCGCCCCCCTCGACGTGATCGTGGTCCGCAAGCTCGGCGTCCCGTACCAACCGGAGCTGGGCTTCGGCGCGATCGGCGAGGGCGGCGTGCGGGTCCTCAGCGAGGACATCATCCGCCGGGGCCGGATCGGTCCGGCGGACGTCGACGCGGTGCAGCGCACCGAGGAGGCGGAACTCGCCCGGCAGGCGGGGCGGTTCCGGGCCGGCCGGCGACGGTTGCCGCTCGACGGCCGCACCGCGATCGTCATCGACGACGGCATCGCGACCGGGGCGACCGCGGCCGCCGCCTGCCGGGTGGTCCGCGCCCAGGGCGCCGCCCGGGTCGTGCTGGCGGTGCCGGTGGCCCCGCCGGACGCGGCCGCGCGCCTGCGCACCGCGGCCGACGAGTTCGTCTGCCTGTCGACCCCGTACGCGTTCTCCGCGGTGGGCGAGTGGTACCGGGACTTCTCCCAGACCTCGGACGACGAGGTGATCGCGCTGCTGTCCCAGGCGGCGGGCGGCACCACCGAACGGGCCGGCGCGACCGCCGTCGGCCCGCGGGCGGCACGCGGCGCGGGCGGCACCGAGGAGGTGCGGATCGAGGCCGGTCCGGTCCGGCTGACCGGCGACCTCACCCTGGCCGCCGGCGGCGGCGGTCCGATCGTGATGTTCGCACACGGCTCCGGCAGCAGCCGGCGCAGCCCGCGCAACCGCGCGGTGGCCGCCACGCTGAACCGCGCCGGCCTGGGCACCCTGCTCTTCGACCTGCTCACCCCGGCCGAGGAGGCCGACCGGGCCAAGGTCTTCGACATCGACACCCTGGCCCGCCGCCTGGCCGAGGCCACCCGCTGGCTCCGCGCCCGGGAAGCCGTACCGATCGGCTACTTCGGCGCCAGCACCGGCGCCGCCGCCGCCCTCAGGGCCGCTGCCTACCCCGACGCGGACATCGGCGCCGTGGTCTCCCGCGGCGGTCGCCCCGACCTCGCGGGCCACTCCCTGCTCGCCTCCGTACAGGCCCCGACGCTGTTGATCGTGGGCGGCGCCGACACCCTCGTCCTCGACCTCAACCGCCAGGCCCAGTCGGCGCTGACCTGCGAGAACCGCCTCGAAATCGTCCCCGGAGCCACCCATCTCTTCGAGGAACGGGGGGCCTTGGACACGGTGTCCGCCCTCGCGCGCGACTGGTTCACCCGGCACTTCCGCCTGCTTCCGGCGTGAGCGTGAGGCCGGGACGCGGCCCGACCGGCGCCGCAGCGCCCGGCCCACCACGACTCCACGCCGCTGCGACCGCACGACGACGGTGACCGACGGACTCCCCGTCGGCCACCGTCGTGGCACTGCCCGGCGGACCCGCCCTAGTAGCGCAGCGTCCCCGCGATGCCGCCCACCTCGGCGAGCACGCCGTCCGGCACGAACCGCACCTCGGCGCCGGTGTCCAGGGACCGCTCGACGATCGAGTCCACGATGTCGTCGACGGCGTCCCGGGCACTGGGGTCGGCGGGCACCACGTGGCCGCCGGTCTCCCGTACGGTCTCCCGGTAGTTCTCCTCCACGGCCAGCAGGGCGACGCGGCCGCTCTCGGCGCTCTGCCGGATCTCGTCCAGTCCCGCCGCGAAGGTCCGCCGCCCGCGGGCCCGGTCCAGTTGGGCCAGCACGTCGGCGACTTCGGCCTCCGCGCGCTTCTCCGCGTACGGGCGGACGGCCTGCCAGAGGGACTCGGACGGTCCGGCGGCCAACCCGGCCTGCGGCACCTGCGTCACCGCGATCTTCAGGCCGGTGCCGCCCCGCATGACCGTCCCCGCGTCGTCGAAGAGGGAGAGCGCGGGCGCCTCACCGACCACGTACAGCGGCCGGGGGTCGGCCTTGAGGACGGTGGCCAGCGCGGTGTCCGCCTCCCGCAGGAACTTGCGGGTGTGCTCGTTGCGGAAGGTGCTGGGCACGTCGCCCACCTGCAACTGGTCCTCGGGGTCGGGGTCGACCAGGCTGCGGGTCAGCGGGAAGCCGCCGCGCCGCACCTCGGTGAGACGGTCCACCGCACCGCTCCACAGGGTGACGTGGTCGGCGGAGAGCGCCAGCACCCAGAAGGGGTGCTCGGCGGCGTGCGCGGCGACGAGGTTGCGGGTCAGGAAGGTGTCCGAGAGCACCACCCGGGCCGGCACCGTGCAGCCCAACGACCACACCTGGTGCTCCCCCGGCGCGGCGAAGAGGACCATGCCGTCCTCGGCGTGCGCCAGGTCGACCTCCGCCGCCGCCTTGTCCAACTGCTCGATGACGTCGATCCGTCGCTCCCTGGAGACGTTCGGATCGACCTGGAGCCGCTCCTTCGCCTCGGCGAGCATGTTCCGCAGCAGGACCGGGTCCTGTGCGTTGTCCGGCTCACGACGGTGCGTGGGCATCAGCACCGACACGGCCGGATAGGGCCGCTGCCGGCGAAGCTTGGCGAGGTCAGCGGAGCTGAGCGCAGCATGCATCGGAACCCTTCTTTCGACGAGCGGATTCACGGAGCTTTCGATGGGCGGATCGGCTGGCACGCCCTCGCGGAACGGGTCCGGAACGGGCTCCCGGACCCGCACCCCGTCCACCCCCGGCGCCTTACCACACTATGAACGATATGCCCGATTCCCCGGTGGGGCAGCAGGTGCCGCGCCACCGCACCCGGGCCCGCACCGCGGGGGATTCCGGCCCGGTCGGCGGCGCTGCGGCCCCGGAAGCGACCTTGCGCCATCCGTGGTGTCATCGAAGGGAAGACGCCGTGCGAACGGCGCGGACGCCGCGCGAGGCGTGCGGTCGTCGCCCCGCACGGGCCCGTATCGGCACGCCGGAACGACGCGGCGGAGCACCCCGGACGGGCCGGCGGGCAGCACACGGCCGAGAACGCCGCGCGGACCACCAGTCGAGAACCACCATCGCCGAGAACGCTGTGACAGCGGGAGGAACCATGGCCGGCAAGCTGCGAGCCCGGGACATCATGACCGGCGGCGTGCAATGCGTCGGTGCGCACCAGTCGTTGAAGGACGCGGCGCAGATGATGCGCGACCTGAAGGTCGGCGCCCTGCCGATCTGCGGTGACAACAACAGGCTGACGGGGATGATCACCGACCGGGACATCGTCATCAGGTGCTGCGCCGAGGGCATCGACCCGGCGACGGTGCAGGCCGGTTCGTTGCAGAGCAAGATCCACTGGATCGACGCCGAAGCGGACGCCGGCGAGGTCCTGCGCACCATGGAACAGCACCAGATCAAGCGCCTCCCGGTGATCGACGTCAAGGGCGGCCACCAACTGGTGGGCATGATCACCGAGGCCAACCTCGCCAAGACCCTCACCGAAGCCCAGGTCGCCGAATTCGCCACCCGCGTCTACGCCACGGCCTGACGCCACCGCAGGACTCCCGGCGGCCGGGCCCGCACCCGTTCCCGCGCCCGGCCGCCGCGGACCCCGCCACCGGCCCCTACAGGTCCGCCTCCTCGCCGAGGTACAACCCGGCGAACGCCTTGGCCGCGGCCTCCGAACCGAGCAGCCGCCGCAGCCGGGCCGCGGCCGTCCCGGCCCGGAACCGGTCGCCGGACGAGGCGCCGTGCAACACCTCCGAGAGCCACTGCGAGAACTCCAGGTACTGCCAGACCCGCCGCAGCGCCGCCGCCGAGTACCCGGCCAGGGGACGGTCGTCGCCCTTGTAGTGCGCGATCAGCGCCCCGCCGAGCAGCAGCGCGTCGTTGATCGCGAGGTTCATGCCCTTCGCCGCGATCGGCGCGAGCAGGTGCGCCGCGTCGCCGGCCAGGTGCAGCCGGCCGTACGCCATCGGCTCCACCACGTAGTTGTGCATCGCCAGCACGGTCTTCTCGCTCAACGGGCCCTCGTGCAGCGGCCGGGCGCCGTCCGCGGCGAGCCGGACGCGCAGCTCCCCCCACACCCGTTCGTCGGGCCAGTCCGCCGCCGCGTCCCCGGCCGGGACCTCCAGGTAGTACCGGGTGACCCGGGCGCTGCGCGCCATGTGCGCGCCGAACCCGCGCGGGTGGATGCCGAACACCACGCCGTCCGCGGACGGCGGCGCCTCGGCCAGCACCGCGAGCCAGGCGACGCCGTGGTCGTGACGGGTCATCCGCACCCGCCCGTCGGGTATCGCGGCCCGGCTGACCCCGCGCGCCCCGTCCGCGCCCACGACGTGGTCGCAGGCGATCCGGTGCCGCTCACCGGTGTGCGGATCGCGGTACGAGACCGCGGCCCGCGGCCCGTCGAGGTCGTGCAGCCGCACGTCGCGCACCTCGAAGCGCACCGCGCCGCCCGCCCGGTCCGCGTACGCGGCGAGCAGGTCGCCGACCAACAGCGGCTGCGGATAGACGAAGTGCCGCCGGCCCGACAGCCGGGCGGTCCGCACGGTGTGCCGGGCGCCGTCGACGCGGAACTCGAACTCCCCTTGCGTCTCGGCCCGTTCCCACAACCGCTCGGCCAGCCCGTGCCGGCCGAGCGCCCGCACCGCCCACTCCTCGACGAACCCGGCGCGCGGCCGCCGCTCGACGAACTCCCGGCTCTCCGCCTCCAGTACGAGGCAGTCGACGCCGGCGGCCCGCAGCACGTTGGCCACGGTCAGCCCGGCGGGTCCGGCCCCGATGACGACGACGTCGGCACGGTCGGTGGGCGAAGCGGCGGGCGAGGGGGAGGGCGAGGACACGGCGGGCGGTTCCCTTCGGGCCGGGCGGAGGATCGCTCGCAGTATGGCGGTTGGCCGAAAACCCGCGCCCGGCGCCCCGGTTGAGACTCCCGCCCGGGGCCCGCGCAATCCCGTACCGCTGCTGCCATTTCCGCACGTAACCCCCGCCCGACCGCGCCGGAACGCCGTCCGAGAACGGCCGCGGGCCCCTGTGGTGCGCATCCACAGGGGCCCGCGGCCGGCGCGCGTGCGCCGCGTCAGCTCAGGAGGCGTCGCCGCGGTCCTTCAGCGAGTCCTTCATGCCCCGGGCCTTCTCCTTGGCACCGTGCATGGCGCTCTTGGTCTTGCCCTTGGCCTGGTCGGTGCGGCCCTCGGCGGTCATCCGCTCGTTGCCGGTGGCCTTGCCCGTCATCTCCTTGGCCTTGCCCTTCATCTTGTCCATCGAGCCCTTGTCGGCCATCGCGAACTCCTTCGTCCGGTGGGGAGGGTACGGAGCCTCGGCAGGGGGCGTGAAGCTCCGCCACCACGCTGCCGCAGCACGCCACCGGCCGCATCCGGAACCCGGGCCGCCACACCGCTCAGTGCGCGGTCCACCCCCCGTCCAGCGCCAGCGACGCCCCCGTCATGTACGACGCCTGCGGGGTGCACAGGAACGCCACCGCCTCGGCGACCTCCTCGGGCTCGATCAGCCGTTTGAGCGCCGAGTCCACCAGCAGGACCTCGCTCAGCACCCGTTCCTCGGGGATGCCGTGCGCCGCCGCCTGATCGGCGATCTGCCGCTCCACCAGGGGCGTGCGGACGTATCCGGGATTGACGCAGTTGCTGGTCACCCCGTGCGCGGCCCCCTCCAGCGCGGCCGTCTTCGACAGCCCCTCCAGACCGTGCTTGGCGGCGACGTACGCGGACTTGAACGGCGAGGCCCGCAGGCCGTGCACGGACGAGACGTTCACGATCCGGCCCCAGCCCTGCCGGTACATGTGCGGCAACGCCCCGCGCAGCAACCGGAAGGGCGCCTCCAACATCACGGTCAGCACCTCGTGGAACACCTCCGGCGGGAAGTCCTCGATGGGCCGGACGAGTTGGATACCGGCGTTGTTCACCAGCACGTCGCTGCCGGCCGCGACCCGCTCGGCGGCGTCCAGGTCGGTGAGGTCCAACGGGTGCGGCTCCACGGTGCCGGCGGTGCCGGCGGGCAGCCCGTCCGCCAGTGCGGTGAGCCCGGCGGCGTCCCGGTCCACCGCCCGCACGGTGGCGCCGGCCGCGGCCAGCCGGCGGGCGCAGGCCCGTCCGATACCGCTGGCGGCGCCGGTGACCAGGGCGGTCCGGCCGTGCAGGGCGAGGGACACCGGGCCCGGGGCGGCCGGCGTGCCGGGATTGCTGATCGCGGTCATCTGCGCATGATCGCAGTGGTTCCGGCGCCGGAACAGTGCCGCGCAGGACGCCGCCCGGTCCGCGGCACGTCACCCGAACGGCCGTCCCGGATCGCCCCGCCGCACCCGGCCTCCTAGCGTCGAACGACGCGGGGCGCCGACGGCGCACCGCCGCCACGAGGAGGCCGCCATGCACAGGCTGATCGCCGTGCCGACCGTGCTGCTCGCCCTGGCAGCCGCCGGCTGTGCGGGCGGGGACGGCCCGGCAGACGCACCGGCCGCCTCGGCCCCGGCCCCGAACACCACCCCGGCCCCGCAGGACTCCCCCACCATCCCGGGCCAGCCGGTGAGCTGCGGCGAACTCGCCGGAGTCCTGGGGCAGGCGCACGGCGTGGCGCTCTTCGCGGACCCCGGCGCCGCCGGCACGGTGGGCTGCACGGAGGCACGGACGGTGATGGCGGAGTTCTTCCGCAAGGCGCCGCCGCAGTCGGGCGGGCCACCGCCGACGCTGGCCGTACGCGGCTGGTCCTGCCAGTACGGCGGCGGGCCGACCGGCACCTGGGTCACCGAGTGCCGCCGGGGCGAACGCGCGATGCACACCGAGGACACCGGGCAGGACACCGGCCCCGGCGATCCCCCGGACGCCTCGGAGCTGCCCGGACTGCCCGACGAGTCCTCGCTCCCGATGGAGGAGCCGTCGACGACGGAGCTGTGACCCCGGTCGTCGTCAGCCGGCCGCCTCGGGCTCCGGCTGCGCCACGCCCTGGAACCACGTCGGTCCGGCCACCCGCGCCTTCTCGATCCGGTTGCGCGCATAGTCGTCCAGCGGCGGGAGGGCGTCCAGCGCGAACCAGCCGACCTCCAGCGACTCGTCGTCGTTGACCCTCGCCTCGCCACCCACCGCCCGGCAGCGCAGCGTCACGTCCATGAACTGGCACACGTCGCCGTTGGGGTAGCGGGTCGGCGGCATGGTCTCGACGAGGACCACGCCCTCGGGGACGACGCGCACCGCGGTCTCCTCGTACACCTCGCGGACCGCGGTCTCGGCGGGCTGCTCACCGGGGTCGGGGATGCCGCCGATCACCGACCAGCCGCCGGTGTCGGCCCGCTTGCCCAGCAGCACCCGGCCCGCCGCGTCGAACACCACCGCACTCACCCCCGGCAGCCACAGCAGCTTCGTGCCGATGTCGGTACGGAGGTCTCGGATGAAGTCGGGGGTCGCCATGCACCCGACCCTACGGGACCGGCGGGAGGGCACCCCGGACGCGCGACGCCGCACCGGACGCGCCAGGGCCCCGGGAGGCGCTCCCGGGGCCCCGCGCGGCTGCCGTCGCCGCCGCTACGCCGTCGAGGCCGGGCGGCGCAGCCGGAGCCGCTCGCGCACGCACCGCACCGCGCCCTCGGCGTCGTCGACCGTGACGGTGAAGGTGCGCCCGTCGCCGAGCCGGAGCACCATCGCCTCGCCGCGCCGGACGACGACGGCCGTGCCCTGCTCGGGCCGCCAGCGGTAGCCCCAACCGCCCCAGTGGCGCGGGGTGACGCGGGGCGCGAAGTCGGCACCGACGACGGTGTCCAGGGGGATGCGGCGGCGCGGCACTCCTATGTGGCCGCACCGCACCTCCAGGGCGTCGGCGTCGACCCGGACCGCGACGTGGACGAAGGCGAGGGTGCCGAAGAGCACCAGCAGACCGGCCGCGACGCAGCCGACCACCGCCATCACCAGCGGCGCCAGGCCGGAGGTCCAGGTGCTGTTGACAGCGAGGTCGATGCCCAGCGCCAGACAGGCCGCGCCCACGCCGGCCAACAGCCACTGGACGCGGTTGGAGGCCCGGCCGTGCCAGACCTCGGGAATCTCCGCATGGGAGCCACCGGCCGGGCGGACACCGGCCGGGACGCCTTCCGTGCTGCCGTGCTCGTCGGGGGCTGCGGCCCCCTCGTGGGGGTGGTCCCTCATGAGACGCAGCGTACGCGCCTTCGCACCCAGGGGCAGTGCGCCGGAGCGCGGCGGTGCGCCGGCCGTCGGGTCAGGCGGTGTACGGCGCGGCCGGGACGGCACCGGCGAGCAGCCGGCCCTCCTCGTAGGCCAGGACCACCTCGGGCAGGGCACCCGGACGGCCGCTGAGGAGCACACTGAGGGTCCCGGTGGGAGCGGCCGCGGGGGCCGGCTCGGCACCGATGCGGCGCAGCGCCTGGGCGGCGACCGCCTCGGCCGAGCCGTGCAGCACCAGCGGCGGATTGCCGGCCTGCTGGACGGCGGCGCGGATGCGCTCGGCGACCAGTTCGTAGTGGGTGCAGCCCAGGACTACGGCCCGGACCTCGCGCGGGGTGTGCTGTGCGGCGGCCGTCACCGCGGCCTCGATCGCGGCGTCGTCGGCCTGCTCGACCGCGTCGGCGAGGCCCGGGCAGGGCACACCGGCGACCTCGACGCCCTGGGCGAACCGGGCGATGAGGTCCCGCTGGTACGGGCTGCCGGTGGTGGCCGGGGTGGCCCAGATGGCGACCGGGCCGCCGCCGGCCGCGGCGGGCTTGATCGCCGGAACGGTGCCGATGACCGGGATGTCCGGTTCCAGCGCGGCGCGGAGCGCGGGCAGCGCGTGCACCGAGGCGGTGTTGCAGGCGACGATCAGCGCGTCCGGTCGGTGCGCGGCGGCGGCCCGGGCCACGGCCAGGGCGTGCGCGGTGACGTCGTCGGGGGTGCGCGGGCCCCATGGCAGGCCGTCGGGGTCGGTGGAGAGCACCAGGTCCGCGTCGGGCCGCAGGCGCCGTACGGCGGCGGCCGCCGGGAGCAGGCCGGTTCCGGAGTCCATCAGCGCGATCTTCACCCGGACACTTTACTCAACGGCCCCTCCCGTTTGTCATACCGGGCCGGGGGCGACCGCCGGGCCGCGGGGCGCCGGGAGGGCGTGTCGAGCGACGGTCCGCGGCGGGCCCGGTGGGGCAGACTGCGGCCGTGGAGGCGATGGAGTGGATCGGCGCCGGGTCGCTGCTGGCCTGGCTGTGGCTGCTGCTGGGACAGGGCTTCTTCTGGCGGACCGACGTCCGGCTGCCGGACCGGCGCGACCCGGACCGCTGGCCGTCGGTGGCGGTGGTGGTGCCGGCGCGGGACGAGGCGGCGGTGTTGCCGGCGAGCCTGCCGACGCTGCTGGCGCAGAAGTACCCGGGCCGGGCGGAGGTCTTCCTGATCGACGACGGGAGCACCGACGGGACCGGCGCGCTCGCCCGCGAACTGGCCGCCGCGGGGGGCGGGCTGCCGCTGACCGTCGCCTCCCCCGGCGAGCCCGAGCCCGGCTGGACCGGGAAGCTGTGGGCGGTCCGGCACGGCATCGCGCTCGCGCGGGAGCGCACCGCACCGGAGTACCTGCTGCTGACCGACGCGGACATCGCCCACGCCCCGGACAGCCTGCGGGAGTTGGTCGCCGCGGCCCGCTCCGCGGGGCTGGACCTGGTGTCCCAGATGGCCCGGCTGCGGGTGGCGACCTTCTGGGAGCGGCTGGTCGTGCCGGCCTTCGTGTACTTCTTCGGGCAGCTCTACCCGTTCCGGTGGGTCAACCGGCCGGGCGCCCGGACCACGGCGGCCGCGGGCGGGTGCGTGCTGCTGCGGCGGGAGACCGCGGAGCGGGCCGGCGTCCCGGAGGCCATCCGGCACGCGGTGATCGACGACGTGTCGTTGGCGCGGGCGGTGCGGCGGGTCGGCGGGACCGTCTGGCTGGGGCTGGCGGACCGGGTGACCAGCGTGCGCCCCTATCCGCGGCTCGCGGAACTGTGGCGGATGGTCTCCCGCAGCGCCTACGCCCAACTGCGGCACCGACCGCTGCTCCTGCTGGGCACGGTCCTGGGGCTCGCACTGGTCTATCTGGCGCCGCCGGCCGCCCTGCTGGCCGGGCTCGCGGGCGGCGCCCCGGTGGTGGCCGCGCTGGGCGGCGCGGCCTGGGCGGTGATGTGCGGGACGTACCTGCCGATGCTGCGGTACTACCGGCAGCCCCCGTGGGCGGCGCCGCTGCTCCCGTTCACCGCGCTGCTCTACCTCCTGATGACCGTCGACTCGGCCGTGCAGCACTACCGGGGGCGCGGCGCCGCGTGGAAGGGCCGCACCTACGGCGCGCCCTGAGCGGTCACTTGCGGGCCGGGGACCAGTTCAGGCCCCAGCCGTAGGCGTGGTCGACGGTCCGCTGGGGGCTGACGCCCGGCTCGGGGACCAGGTAGCGGGCCTCGCGCTGGACGACCAGTTCGCCGCCGGTGTTGGTGATCAGGGCCAGTGCGCAGACGGTGGCCGGCACGGTGCAGGCGTCGAGGGTGAACTCGACCGGGGCGCCGTGCTGCGGCTGGAGGGTGACGGTGGCGTCCAGGCCCTCGAAGCTGCGGGCGCCGGCGTAGATCGTCACGAAGATCAGGACGCGTCGGAAGCGGGCCTGGTGGTCGAGGTTGATGGTGAGGTTCTCGCCGGTCGCGACGGCGCCGGTGCGGTCGTCGCGGTCGAGCTGGATGTACGGCGGGGCGTGCAGGTCGCCGAATGCCTGGGCGAGCGGGTGCACCACCCCGGCCGCCCCGTCGGTGAGTTCGTACAGCGCGCACAGGTCGAGGTCGAGGTCGCCGGAGGGCGGCAGCAGCGCGCCGCGGGCGCCCAGTGCCTCCATCGCCTTGCGGCCGAGCTTCTTGCCGAGGCGCTTGCCGGCGCCGCCCGCGCTCCAGTTGAGGTTGACCCGCATCACCCCGGACGTGCCGCCCTGCTTCGTCAACGAAACGGCCGGGGCGTCCTTCGTCAGGGTGACCTTCGTCAGCCGGACGGGACCGGGCCCGGGCACCGGCGCACCGTGGCCGGCCGGGGGCGGAATTGACGCCACCGGTTGACCGGTCGGCAACGGCGCGGCGACGGACGGCGCAGGGGGCGCCGCCGGCGGGGCGGCCGGCGGTGGCGGAGCAGGTGCCGGGGCAGGTGCCGGGGCGGGCGCCGGCGTCGACGCGGCCGGGGGCGCGTCCGCCACGCTGATGCCGAAGTCCGTGGCCAGCCCCGCGAGCCCGCTGGCGTACCCCTGCCCCACCGCGCGGAACTTCCAGCCGCCCTGCCGGCGGTAGAACTCGCCGAGCACGAAGGCGGTCTCGGTGGTGGCGTCCCGGCTCTCGAACCGGGCCAGTTCGGCGCCGTCGGAGGCGGCCAGCACCCGTACGTGGAGCCCGGGCACGCCGCCGAAGGTGCCGCCGTCGGCGGAGGCGGCCAGCACCACGGAGTCGACGGCCGGCTCGACGGCGGCCAGGTCGACGTGGAGGACGTCGGTCAGCGCCGCGCCGGCCGGCCGCTTGCCCTCGTGGCGCACCGCTCCGGAGGCGTGCTCCGGCTGGTTGTAGAAGACGAAGTCGGCGTCGCCGCGGACCCGTCCGGACACCAGCAGGAGCGCCGAGGCGTCCACGTCGGGCGTCCCGGGCGCCGGTCGCCAGCCGACTTCCACCCGGACCGCCGGCGCCGGAACCGGAACGTTGCCGCCCTTGAGCATCGACATCGCCGCACCTTCCTGTCGTCCCCGTCGTCGTGGAGCGTCCGTGCCCCCGTCAGCGGTGGCTGCCTCCAACCTACTTGGCCCGGAACGCCCCGAACGCCCCCTGTTCATCTTCGGGAAGCAGGGTCTTTACACGATCCCTACGGGCGATCGCGACCGATTTTCACAAGTTCGCTCACTTTGGTGACCCGGGGCCGCTCCGAACCCGTAAAACAACCCTCTTGTCAGGCTCCCCAATCGACACATCGTGGGCTTAACTTATGAGGCATGACCTCCCCCCGCTCCACTTACAGCGGCGGCTACTACGCATCGCCCTCCTTCCCGGACACCCCCATCTACGACAGCCTCGTCGCGGAGCGGGGCACCCCGCAGATCGCCCCGATCCGCGTGAACCCCTCCCCGTGGGAGACCGGTTCGTCCTCGCTCCCGGCACTGCCCTCGGCGCTGCCGGCGCTGCCCGCGGCGCCCTCCGCGCCGGCGGCCGGCCACGGGTATCCGGGCGCCGCGGCGCAACCGGTCGCACCGTTGCAGCACGCCCCGGCGCCGTACATCCCGCAGCAGGCCGGGAACCGCGGCTATCCGCCCCCGCAGCAGCACCAGCGCCCGGCTCCGGGCACCGGGTACGAGGCGATGCGTCCGGCCGCCCCGGTCGCACCGCGGCCCGCCT
Organism: Streptomyces sp. VTCC 41912; assembly: GCF_045799175.1. Lineage (NCBI taxonomy): Bacteria > Bacillati > Actinomycetota > Actinomycetes > Kitasatosporales > Streptomycetaceae > Streptomyces > Streptomyces sp. VTCC 41912. The sequence goes on along the minus strand of NZ_JBJMAB010000015.1, from coordinate 16,814 downwards.
CGCCGTTCGACGACCCGGGATACGGCCGCCAGTACCCGCGGGGGTACTGAGCCGACCGATCGAGCGGAGGTGCGAAGCGGCTGGCAGGATGGGGGCATGCCCACGCCACAGGTCCAGTCGCTGCACGTCTACCCGGTCAAGGCCCTCACGGGGTCAGGTCCCGGCGAAGCGGTGGTGGAACCGTGGGGGCTCGCCGGGGACCGGCGGTGGCTGGTGGTCGATGCCGAGGGCCGGCAGATCACCCAACGCCAGCAGCCGCGCATGACGTTGGCCCGGGCCGAGGAGCTGTCCGGCGGCGCCCTGCGGCTCACCGCACCGGGCATGCCGGCGCTGGTGGTCGAGGTTCCCGAGCCGATGGGCACGGTTGCGGTCGAGGTCTTCGGTGACGTGGTCCAGGCGGTGCCCGCGGGCCCGGAGGCGGCCGCGTGGTGGCACGGCTTCCTGGGCGTCGCGTGCCGGCTGGTGCACATGGACGCCCCGGAGAAGCGCCGCCCGGTGGACCCGGAGTACGGCGCGCCCGGCGACACGGTCAGCTTCGCCGACGGCTTCCCCCTGCTGCTGACCACCACCTCCTCGCTCACCGCCCTCAACTCCCTCATCGCCGAAGGCGACCGGGCCGCCGAGGGGCCCCTGCCCATGAACCGTTTCCGGCCCAATGTGGTGATCGAGGGCACCGCGCCCTGGGCGGAGGACCACTGGCGGCGGGTGCGGATCGGCGCGGTCGAGTTCCAGGTGGCCAAGCCCAGCGGTCGCTGCGTGGTGACCACCACCGACCAGCTCACCGCCGAGCGCGGCAAGGAGCCGCTGCGGACCCTCGCCCGCCACCGACGCTTCGGTGGCGGTCTGGTGTTCGGCCAGAATCTGATCCCCCGCGGAGCGGGCACGCTCCGCATCGGCGACCCGTTCGAGATACTCGACTGACGGTCCGCGCGCGACCGCCGCCGGCTCCGTTGCGGGCCGGTCGGCGGCTGCCTACAGTGAGCGCTCAGCGCCGCCGACGGGACGGGCCGCGGGGGGAGACAGAGAGCTGTTGTGCCGATGCCTGCCAGGGACGCGTTGAGCGATCGCCTCATCCCCGTCCAACGCCTGCGCCCCGGGGACCACGCCTTCGTCGGCTACGGCGACGACGAGGTGCGCTGGGAGGCCGTCACGGCCTTCGTCCGGCTCGGGCTGGCCCGCGGCGAGCAGGTGCTGGTCCTGCCGTGTCCGACGGTGCCGGAAGATGAGGTGCTGGCCCGGATCGACTTCCCCAGCCGCAGCACCGTCCGGGCGCGCGAGCGCGGCCAGCTGCGGGTCACCAGCATGCGGGAACTGATCGCACCCGACGCCGAGTTCACCGCCGACCGCCAGATGGCACGGCTGCACGCGGCGGTCGACCGGGCGCGGGCCGAGGGGTACAGCGGCCTGCGGGCCTTCATCGACATGGGCTGGGTGGCCGCGCTCGGCGCCGACGTGGCCGCGGTGGCCCGCCGGGAGACCGGCGCCCACGCACTGTTCGCCGGGCGGCCGTACACCGAGGTCTGCGCGTACGACCGCCGCCGGTTCGACCCGGCGGTGGTGACCGCGATGGAGCGGGCCCACCCGCGCGCCGTACTGGAGCGGCTGGGCAGTCTGCGGGCGGTGTCCGGGCCGGACGGGGCGGTGGTCTTCGTCGGCGAGGCGGACGCCGCCAATCGGGCCGGGTTCGTCCGGTCGCTGGAGATCGCGCTGGCCCGCACGGCGGCGGCCCGCCGGCTCACCGTGGACCTGACGCGGCTGCACTTCCTGTCGGTGGGCTGCGCGGTAGGTCTGCTCACCCTGGTCCGGGGCGCCACGGGCCACGATCTGGTCGAGGTGTGCTGCGACCGCGGGCAGCACCGGACGTTGCGCCGGCTCGGCGCCGAAGCGGTGCCGCGGCTGGCGGCGAGGGAGGTGGTAGGGCCGTGCTGAACCCGGAACCGGCCGGACACGGTCAGGCGGAGGTACCGGCCGAGGAGCCCGGACGCCGGCTGCTGCAGCGGCGCTTCACCGCACGGCTGCTGCCGCAGCTGCGGCTGCTGGTCGAGGAGTGCGCCGCCCGCGAGGGGCTGAACGAACCGCGGCGCGGGGAGTTCGTCCTGGCGGTGGACGAGATCGCGGGGAACGCCGTGGAGCACGCCGGCGGTTCCGGACGCCTGGTGTTGCAGCGGGTGGGCGACGAGTTGGAGTGCCGGATCAGCGACGCCGGCCCCGGCTTCAGCGAAGCGGTGATCCCGGAGCTGCTGCCGGGCCTGGACGGTGCCCCGAAGGGGCGGGGGCTGTGGCTGGCGCGGCTGGTGGCGGACCGGTTCGCGGTCGCCCCCGGCACCGGCACGGCGGACCGCCGGGGCGCGGTGGTGACGGTGGCGGTCCGGCTGTCCTGACGGCGCCGCCGGGCGTTCGGGGCGCGGCGCCACGCGCGGCGCCGACTCCGGCCGATCGCCCGCGGCGGCACGGTCGTTGGCGGCCGGGCGGGGCGGCCGGGGCGGCGTTCGCGACGGGGACGCACCGGCATCCCGCGCCGTGGTGTGCACGGACGACGAGAGGGGGCACGATGCGGGCGGTCAAGGGCATCTGGCGCTGGCGGCGCAATCCGCTGCGCCGCGGAACCGATCGGTTGGAAGCCTGGTTGGCGCTGGCCGCCGCCGTGCTGATCGCGGTCGGGGCGCCCGCCGCCGGCTGGTTCACCGGCCGGGCCGCGCACGGCGCGCTCCTGGAGGCCGTCCGGCTCCAGCAGCACCAGCGCCACCTGGTGTGGGCGACAGCGGACGGGCCGGCGTCCGACGTCCCCGCCGACCCGGACCCCGAGACCGCCCCGCAGCGCGACGCGCACCTGCGGGTCCTCGCCCACTGGCCGGGACCGGACGGCCGCCGGCGGAGCGGGGAGGTGACCGCGCCGCGCCCGGCGGACGCCGGCGACCGGTTCCGGATCTGGGCCGACGCACAGGGCCGGGCGGTGACCCGGCCGATGGACGAGGGCACCGCGGCGGCGCACGCGGTGCTGGCCGGCGGGGGCGCGGCGGCGGCGACCGGCGCGCTGGTAGAGGGCGGCCGACGGTTGGTCGTACGGCGGCTGATGGCCCGTCGGTTCCGGCGTTGGGACGCGGCCTGGGCCCGCGCCGGACAGGACTGGGGCCGGGCCGGCGCCGGGAGTTGAGGCGTGGCTGACCAGGCGGTGGACCGTGTCAACTGGCGCCCCCCGGGCGCGCTACGGTGGTGCATCCAGCCTCTCGGCTGGTGCCCCGCAGACCTCAAAGCGGACATCCGCGGACGGATGGCGGCCGGGGCGACATCTGCCGTACGAAGTGGGGACACGACACCGCCATGGCTCAGGGCTCGGTCCAGGTGACGCACTCCGGAACATCGCGTTGGCGGCGCCGCACGGGTGAGTACAGCTCGCTCGCCGCCGCCGTGGAAGCCGCCGGGGACGGCGACGTGCTGACCGTGCCGGCGGGGACGTACCGGGAGAACCTGGTGCTCCAGCGGGCGGTGACGCTGCGCGGTCCGGAGGGGGCGCGCGGGTCGGTGCGGATCGCGCCGGCCGACGGGGTGGCGCTGACGATACGGGCCTCGGCCACCGTCCACGACCTGCACCTGGAGGCGACCGACTCGGCGTCGCCGGCGCTGCTCGTGGAGGACGGCGCCCCCGAACTGGCCGACATCCGGGTGGTGACCCGGTCGGCGGCCGGGATCGAGGTGCGCGGCGGGGCCCGGCCGACGGTGCGGCGCTGCACGGTCGACAACGCCGGCGGGGTCGGCATCAGCGTCCTGGACGGCGCCGGCGGGCTCTTCGAGGAGTGCGAGGTGATGGCGGCCGGTCAGGCAGGGGTGGCGGTGCGCGGCGGCGCCCATCCGCGGTTGGAGAACTGCCGGATCCACCACGCCTCGGGTGCGGGGCTGTCGCTGACCGGTGACGGCACCGCGATCGAGGCGGTCGGCTGCGAGCTGTACGAGATCAAGGGCGCCGGCATCCAGGTCGCGGCCCGGGCCACCGGCCACCTCACCGACTGCACGGTGCACCGCACCACGGCCGACGGCGTCACGTTGGACACCGATGCGGTGCTGACCCTCGCCGACTGCGACATCCACGACGTCCCGGAGAACGCCGTGGACCTGCGGTCCCGGTCGGTGCTGACGCTGACCCGCAGCACCGTGCGGCACTTCGGCCGGAACGGCCTGTCGGTGTGGGACCCGGGCACCCGGGTGGACGCCAACCAGTGCGAGATCCACGACAGCACCGGCGACTACCCGGCGGTGTGGGTCAGCGACGGCGCGACCGCGGTGCTGGACTCGACGCGGGTGCACGACGTCCCCGACGCGCTGTTCGTCCTGGACCGGGGTTCCCGGGCGGACGTCGTGGACTGCGACCTCGCACAGGTCCGCAACACCGCGGTGTCGGTGAGCGACGGCGCCACCGTCCAACTCGACGACTGCCGGATCCGGGAGACCTCGACCGGTGCGTGGTTCCGCGACCACGGCAGCGGCGGCACGCTCGCCAACTGCACGATCGACGGGGCGCAGACCGGCGTCATCGTCACCAAGGGCGCCGACCCGAACATCGAGGGCTGCACGGTCAGTTCGCCGGCCGAGGCCGGCTTCTACGTCTCGGCGGAGGGGCGGGGCACCTTCCACAACTGCCGGGTCACCGGCAGTTCCGGCTTCGGCTTCCACGTGATCGACGGCTGCCGGACGACGCTGACCCGGTGCCGCACGGAGCGCTGTGCGCGCGGCGGTTACGAGTTCGCCGACGCGCACGGCACCGGCGCCGGCCCCACCGTCGAGGACTGCACCAGCGACGAGAGCCGCACCACGCAGGCGCCGACGGTGACCGCGCCGACGGTGCAGCAGGCGACCCAGACCGCCGGGCTGCTGGGCAACGTCCCGGCACCGCGCTCGGCCCCGGCCGCCGCCGAGCCCGCGGAGACGCCGGTGCCCGGCCGGCCCTCGGAGGAGGTGCTGGGCGAGCTGGACACCCTTGTGGGGTTGGACAGCGTCAAGCGGGAGGTGCGCACCCTGATCAACATGATCGAGGTGGGGCGGCGCCGGCAGGAGGCCGGTCTGAAGGCCGCCTCGGCCCGCCGGCACCTGGTGTTCACCGGCTCCCCCGGTACCGGCAAGACCACGGTGGCCCGGCTCTACGGCGAGATCCTGCACTCCCTGGGGGTGCTGGAGCGCGGGCACCTGGTGGAGGTGTCGCGGGTGGACCTGGTGGGCGAGCACATCGGTTCGACGGCGATCCGCACGCAGGAGGCGTTCGACCGGGCGCGCGGCGGGGTGCTGTTCGTCGACGAGGCGTACGCCCTCTCCCCCGAGGACTCCGGGCGGGACTTCGGCAAGGAGGCCATCGACACCCTGGTGAAGCTGATGGAGGACCACCGGGACGCGGTGGTGGTGATCGTGGCCGGCTACACCGCGGAGATGGAGCGGTTCCTGGCCGTCAACCCGGGCATCTCCTCGCGCTTCTCCCGCACCATCAGGTTCGGCGACTACGCCCCGGAGGAGCTGCTGAGGATCGTCGAGCAGCAGGGCGAGGAGCACGAGTACCGCCTCGCCGACGGCGCCGGCGAGGCGCTGCTCAAGTACTTCACCACGCTGCCCAAGGGCCCGTCGTTCGGCAACGGCCGGACCGCGCGGCAGACGTTCGAGGCGATGGTCGAGCGGCACGCGGGCCGGGTCGCGGCGCTCGACGACCCGAGCACCGACGACCTGACCCTCCTCTACGCCGAGGACCTGCCCGAACTCCCCTGAGAACCGGCCTCGTTGGTGCGGCTGCCCGGGATGCCCGGCTCCAGCCGGGCGAGCAGGTCGGCGCGCACCCGGTCGAAGACCGGGTCGGCCTGGTAGTCGCCGTGGCCCAGGATCTGGGCGGGGAGCGGGTTCTGCAGGGTGCGCCCGAAGGCGAGCGGGTCGCGCAGCGGTCCCTCGTCGACGGCCCGGCCGTCCTCGCTGGTGAGCCGGATGGGGCCGCCGATCGGGTCGGTGAAGCGCCACAGGTTGCGCCAGTCGTCCATCTCGCGGTGCAGTCCGGTGAGCGCGGGCGGGCCGAAGTAGGCGGGGAACCAGCGTCCGTAGAGGCGTTCCAACGGGCTGCCGTAGGTGAGCAGGGCGACCCGGCTGCGGGTGACGAGGTCCAGTTGCCAGACGGCGGCCGCGGCCAGCACGCTGCCCTGGGAGTGGCCGGAGAGCACCAACCGGCCGTCGCACTGCTCGGTCCAGGTGGCCATCCGCCAGGTCAGGTCGGGGACGGCGCGCTCGGCGTAGCAGGGCGGCGCGAAGGGGTGCGCGGCGCGCGGCCAGAAGGTGCCGACGTCCCAGAGGATGCCGATGGTGCGGCGCGCGGAATGGTCGCGGTAGGCGCGCCGGCCCATGGTGAGCAGCAGGATCACCCCGGCGCCCATCAACCAGGAGCCGAGGGCCTCGGCGGTCTCGGCGGCGGCGTGCACGAACGGCGCCGCGCCCTCGGCGGCCCGGCCGGGGGCCAGGTCGGTGACCCAGGCACCGGCCACCGCACCGGCGCCCAGGAAGAGGGTGACGGCGGCGATGGCGGCCACCAGGACGGGGGCCGCGTCGGTCAGCCCGGCGCGGGCGATGGTGCCCGCGATGCGTTCGGTGCGCAAGCCGTCGGGGCGCTCTCGCGGGTCGTAGAGACCGGGCACGTCCGCGGCGACCTGCTTGCGGACGACCAGCACCCGGATCCCGGCCAGCGCGACGACGACGGCGACCACGAGCAACAGGGCGGGCAGGACCGACGCCTGCCAGGAGAGCAGCACCGGCGGCCCGGGGATCGGCGCGTGCAGCTGACCGGGCGTGGCCGGCCCGTCGATCCAGTCCGCGAACCGCTGGGCCACGCCCCCGGACAGCACCCCGGCGACCGCGCAGGACAGCAGCGCCACGGCCGGGCCGCCCATGCCGCGCAGCGCGGTGCGGGCCTCGTCCTGGGAGGCGCGCTGGAGGAACCAGGCCGTCACCGCGAGGGCCAGTACCAGCGCGCCCTGGCAGACGGCGATCCCGCCGAACGCCGCGACCCCGGGCAGCGGGCCGGCGCTGTGGGCCGCCGGGCGCGCCCAGCCCGCGTAGCCGGCGGTGAGCGCGAACGCGGCCAGCGCGGCGTACGGCAGCGCCCGGACCGCGAACCGGTCGGACTCCTCGTCGCGGGCCGCTTCGCTCCGGGCGGTGCGCCAGACGACGGCCAGGGTGACCGCGGCGAGCAGCAGCAGGAGCCCGCTCAGGGTCTGGCCGACGGCGGTGAGCGGGCCGGCGCCGGCCCGCCGGTCGGCGCGCAGGGACGCCACGAGCAGGGCGGCGGTGACGGTCAGCACGCCGGCTGTGGTGTGCGCGGCGCGCAGCCGGGCGACCAGCCGGCGGCCGTACCAGAAGCCGTCGAGGCCGAGCGCGGTGCGTTCGTGGGCGGGGGTGTCGCGGGAGGCGCCGGGGCGCCGCGGCGGTGGCGAGGCGGACTCGTAGGCGCTCCAGGTGCGGTGCGAGAGCCACCACAGGAAGCCGATGACGGTCAGCGGCAGCACGCAGGCGAGGACCAGCCGGCGGCCCGGGGTGCTCCACCAGCCCCCGGCCGCGGGGTTGAGGAAGCCCAGCCAGGACTTGCCGGTGACGCAGACCGGGGTGCCGGCGCACTGCCAGGCGCTGAGGTCGAGGGCGACCTCGCAGGCGGCCGCGGCCAGCAGGACGGTGAGGCTCAGGGCGAGCAGCCGCACCAGGAGGTCGTAGATCCGCTGCCCGCGGTGGTCGGGCGGGGCGGCCGGGCGCATCCAGTGCGCGAGGTTGGCGACCATGAAGGGCAGCAGGATCAGCCAGAGCGCGCGGGCGCCGTTGCCGGAGGTGAGGTTGGACCAGCAGTACGCCTCGCGGACGGGGCGGGTCCGGAAGTCCTCGGGCCGCTGCTCGGCGTCCGCGTCGTCGGTGCGGCGGTAGCAGGCGGCGGTGTCGTCGCCGGTGATCCGCTGGACGCGCGGGTCGCCGAGCATCTCCTGCGGCGTCGTGCCGCCCACCCCGTGGACGAGGAGTTCCAGGGCGAGCTGCGGTTGCGGTGCGGTGGTGGGTGGCGGTGCGGTCTGCGGGCCCGGCTGCGCTGCGCGGGCGGGTGGTGATGTGGTGGTGGCCGCGGTCTCCACTGGCTCTCCCCCGATGTCAGTGCGGTGCGGTGCGTGGTGTGGTTCCGGGCGGGTGCGGTCGGTCGTGCGGTGCGCCCTCCCCGGAATTGTTCCCCCCTTCTGGGAGCCCGCGCACCCGGGTTGCGGTTCCCGGCGCGGCGGTTGTGCTCGGTGGACGCGGCGTCCCCGGACCGGGGCCGCCGTCGGACCCTCGTGCGAGGATGAGGGCACCAGAGATCGCAGGCGGCGCAGAGCCGGCGCAGGGACCCGGGGCGGTGAGCCGGGGCGGAAGGGACGGGCCGCGGTGGGCGACAACCAGAATCTCCTCGCGGAGCAGCGGCGGGCGCTGATCCTCGAAGAGGTCCGGCGGCGGGGCGGCGTGCGGGTCAACGAACTCACCCGCCGGCTGAACGTCTCCGACATGACGGTCCGTCGCGATCTGGACGCACTGGCCCGCCAGGGCATGATCGAGAAGGTGCACGGCGGTGCGCTCCCGGTGAGCGAGCCCAGCACGCACGAGCCGGGCTTCGAGGTCAAGTCGGGGCTGGAGCCGAGTGCCAAGGCCGAGATCGCCAAGGCCGCGGCCGAACTGGCGGTGCCGGGCAGCGCGATCGCCCTGGCCGGCGGCACGACGGCGTACGCGCTGGCGCAGCGGCTGCTGGAGGTGCCGGAGCTGACGGTGGTGACGAATTCGGTGCGGGTGGCCGACGTGTTCTACAACGCCCAGCGGGCCGCGGCCAGCGGCGGCGACGGGCGCCCGCCGGCCGAGGCCGCGACGGTGGTGCTGACGGGCGGGATGCGTACGCCCTCGGACACCCTGGTCGGCCCGGTGGCGGACGCCGCGATCCGCTCGCTCCACTTCGACCTGCTCTTCCTCGGGGTGCACGGCATATCGGTGGAGGCGGGGCTGTCCACCCCCAATCTCGCGGAGGCGGAGACCAACCGGCACTTCGTGCGCTCCGCACGCCGGGTGGTGGTGGTCGCCGACCACACCAAGTGGGGCACGGTCGGCCTGAGTTCGTTCGCCGCGCTGGACGACGTGGACGTGCTGGTGACGGATGCCGGGCTGTCCGCCGCGGCGCGGGCGGAGTTCGCCGACCGGCCGACGGAGCTGGTGGTGGCGGGCGAGCCGGTGGCCGACGCGGACGACTGATTTCGCGTCAGCTAGGGTGTCCGGCGCAGGTCAGCCCCGTCCCCCAGGAGGTGCTCGTCCCATGTCCCGACGGCTCCGCCCCGTCGAGCTCGACTTCGTCGAATCGGCCCCGCTGCGGCTGGTGTTCACCGCCGAGACCGCCGCGCCGCCCCAGACCGTCTACGCCGCGCTGGCGGGCGACGTACCGGGCTGGGCCGACTGGTTCACCGGTGTGGCACGGGCGGCGCCGACCCGCGACGGCCAGGGCCGCGACGTGCTGCTGACCGGCGGCACGCACTTCGACGAGACGGTGCTGGTGAGCGACCCGGGCACGCGCTACGCCTACCGGGTCGACAGCACCAACGCCCCCGTGCTGCGCGCCCTGGTGGAGGACTGGCGGCTGACGCCGGCCGGCACCGGGACCCGGCTGCGGTGGACGTTCGCGGCGGACGGTCCGGCGGCGTTCCGCTGGCTGATGCCGATGGCCCGGCCGGCCCTGGCGCGCTCCTTCCGCGATTCGGTGCGGGCGCTGGACCGGCGGCTCGCGGGCGGCTGACGCGCGGGCCGGGTCCGGCTCAGGCGTCCCAGGAACCGGTGGCCAGGAAGTGCTCGACGGTCCGGGTGTAGGGGGCGATGTCGAGCCCCTGCTCGGCCAGCCAGTCGTCGGAGTAGTACTTGTCGAGGTAGCGGTCGCCCGGGTCGCACAGCAGCGTCACCACGGACCCGGTCCGGCCCTCGGCGACCATCTCCGCGACGATCTTCAGGGCGCTCCACAGCCCGGTGCCGGTCGAGCCGCCCGCCTTGCGGCCGATCGCCCGCTCCAGTGCGCGGACCGTGGCGATGCTCGCCGCGTCCGGGACCTTCATCATCCGGTCGATCGCACCGGGCACGAAGCTCGGCTCCATGCGCGGCCGGCCGATGCCCTCGATACGGGAGGCGGTCGCGCAGTCGGTCGCCGCGTCGCCGGTGAGCCAGCCGTCGAAGAAGCAGGAGTTCTCCGGGTCGGGGACGCAGATCCGGGTGTCGTACTGCATGTAGTGCACGTAGCGGGCGATGGTCGCGGAGGTGCCGCCGGTGCCGGCGGTGGCGACGATCCAGGTGGGCTCGGGGTAGCGCTCCAGCCGCAGTTGCTCGTAGATCGACTCGGCGATGTTGTTGTTGCCGCGCCAGTCCGTGGCCCGCTCGGCGTAGGTGAACTGGTCCATGTAGTGCCCGCCGGACTCGGCGGCGAGCCGGGCGGACACCTCGTAGACCGTCCGCGGGTCCTGGACCAGGTGGCAGGTGCCGCCGTGGAACTCGATCAGTCGGGTCTTCTCCCGGCTGGTGGTGGCCGGCATCACCGCGATGAACGGGACGCCGATCAGCGAGGCGAAGTACGCCTCGGAGACGGCCGTGGAACCGCTGGAGGACTCGATCACCGGCTTCCCGGGGCGGATCCAGCCGTTGCACAGCCCGTAGAGGAACAGGGAGCGGGCCAGCCGGTGCTTGAGGCTGCCGGTGGGGTGCGTCGACTCGTCCTTGAGGTAGAGGTCGATGCCCCACTCCTCGGGCAACGGGAAGCGCAGCAGGTGGGTGTCGGCGGTGCGGTTGGCGTCCGCCTGGACCTTGCGGACGGCCTCTTTGAGCCAGTCCCGGTAGTCCGGATCCGAGCGGTCCACGTCGACGGTCGGCAGGACCGAGGGGCGCGGCGTGCGGGCCGCGTCCTGGGGTCCGGGGTGTCCGGGGTGTCCGGGCCGGCTCTGCGGCTGTTGTGCGGTGCTCACCGGCGCGCTCCTCCAGGGTGTACGGGCCCGCCCGCAAGGCCGGGCAGGTTTCGACTATAACCACCCGGCGCACGCTTCTCACCTGCATAAACAACCCTTTGAGGGCCCCCAAGGAGGGCCTGGGGGAAGGGTGTTGTGCGCCTCTGCGCCCCATACGGCACTGGTGAACGGCGCGCAGTGGCGGCAAACTTCCCTAGGGGGGCGGTGGACGGCACCCGCCCACGACATCGGGAAGTGGTGACGATGGCGGAGTCGGAGTACAACGCGACCGGCGTGCGGATCGAGCGGGCGTTGCGCTCACTGACCAGAGCGGGGCAGGTCCGCATCAGCGGCGGCCGGCTGTCGCTGCTGACCAGCTACGGCACGGAGATCGACAGCGCCCCGCTCGGCGCGGTGGAGGCCCACAAACCGCTCTTCGCGGCCCGGGACCGCGCGCTCGCCGTCCTCAACGGCAACCGCTACTCGCTGACCCTGGGCGCCCGCGACCGCTTCCTCAACGCGGTGGAGGCCGCGCGTCGGCCACGCGCGTGAACGCCGGGTGCGGCCGGGGTGGTGCGGTTGCGGGGGTGCACCGGCTGCACGACTCTGGACACGTATCACTGAGGGTTCACCAGCGATGACGCTGTTGGGCAGCGGGCATCGCCGGTTCCGATCTTCGCCCCTCCCCGGTACGAGGGGTGCCCGGCCTCATCAGGGAGTCGCGGTCGTGATCAGGCAGCCCAGCAGACACTGCACGGTGGAAGTCCAGGCCGTCCCGGCCCGGATCGGGCACGTGCGCAGGATCGTCTCCGCGCAGCTGCGGTACTGGCACCTCGACGCCCTGGTCGATCCGGCCGCCCTCGGGGTGACCGAACTCCTCGCCAACGTCCACCGGCACGCCCGGCCCAGCAAGCAGTGCACCGTCGAACTGTGCGTGCTGCTGGACCAGTTGACGGTCTCGGTGCACGACCTCGATCCCCGGATGCCGCGCCTGCGGGCCGCCGCCAGCTGGGAGACCTGCGGTCGCGGGTTGGCCCTGATCGCGGCGCTCAGCGAGGACTGGGGAGTGCGCCCGCACGCCCAGGGCAAGGTCGTCTGGTTCACCCTCCCCGCGCTGACGAGCGCGCCGGAGGAGGCCCGGGCGCTGCACCCGCACTGGGCCCCCGCCCCGGTGGAGGAGGCGGGTGCCGACCCCCGGCCCCGGAGTCGGAGCGCGCGGGTCGGCTGACCGCGGGCACCGCGCGTCAGGCCGGGCCGGCCTTGCGGCCGCCGCCGAAGTGCTCCTCCAGCACGGACAGCCGGCGCCAGTACTCCTCCTCGTCGATCTCGCCGGCGGCGAACCGGCGGCCGAGGACGGCGATCGGGGTCGGGGCGTCGCCGCCGGCCGCGGGCCGGGCACCGGGCCACGGGCCGCGGAAGGCCCGACCGGGGCCGCCGTGCCGCCACACGGTGCGGCGCAGCAGGGTCACCACGCCGGCGACCACCGCGGCCCAGACGAGCGGGACGAACAGGATCCAGGGGCCCGGGCCGCCGCCGGACCAGTGTGCTGCCAGTGCGTTCATGGGGGTCCACTCCTTGACGGGACGTGCCGGGTGCCGGCCGCCCGTGGACCGGGTGGCGGCGCGCCGACTGCCTGCCTTCGAGACTCCTCGGCGCGGGCCCGCGCGTCGTCGTACGCCCGGCGGCACTCCCCGTACGCCGGCGGAGGTACGCCCACCGGAGCAGGAGGTACGCGAGCCCCGCCGTCGCCGGCTCCACTCTTGATCTTTGTAACTACTGGTATGTACAGTCGCGGCATGGGCAGCAACCAGGACGACGGCACAGCGGTCGGCACCGCCCCGTCCAGCACGCAGGAACGGCTCGTGACCAGCACCCGGGAACTCCTGTGGGAGCGCGGCTACGTCGGCACCAGCCCCAAGGCGATCCTCCAGCGCGCGGGGGTGGGCCAGGGCAGCATGTACCACCACTTCGCCGGCAAGTCCGACCTCGCGCTGGCGGCGATCCGGCGCACCGCCGAGGACATGCGCACGGCGACCGACGAGATCCTCACCGCCCCGGGCACGGCGTACGACCGGGTGGCGGCCTACCTCCTGCGGGAGCGGCAGGTGCTGCGCGGCTGCCCGATCGGGCGGATGACGCAGGACCGCGACGTGGTGCAGGACCCCGCGCTGCGGGCCCCGTTGGACGCGATGTTCGCCTGGCTCCGGCGGCGGATCACCGAGGTCCTCGCCGAGGGGCAACGCCGCGGTGAACTGGCCGCCGGTCTCGACCCGGCGGCCACCGCGGCGAGCGTCGCCGCCGTCGTCCAGGGCGGCTACGTGCTGGCCCGGGCCGCCGAGGACCCCGCGCCGTTCGACGCCGCGGTGCACGGCCTGCTGGCCCTCTTGGCCACGCACGCCACACCACCCCCACCCGTCACCCCCTGACGCATCCGCCCCGCCCCCTCCCCTACGGAGCCCCATGCACGCCATGCAATACCGCGTCACGCTGCCCGCCGACTACGACATGGAGGTCATCCGCCGCCGCGTGCGGACCAAGGGCCACCTGCTCGACGACTTCGCGGGCCTCGGCCTCAAGGCGTACGGCATCCGGGAGCGCGGCACCGACGGCTCCCCGGTCAACCAGTACGCCCCGTTCTACCTCTGGGCCGACCAGGAGGGCATGAACCGCTTCCTGACCGGCGACGGGTTCCGCGGTGTGGTCCGCGACTTCGGACGGCCGACGGTCCGCACCTGGCAGGGCCTGTACCACCGCCCGGGGCCGGCGGCCGACCGCGTCCCCGACTCCTTCACCCAGCGGACCGTGCCGCTCCCGGAAGGCGTCGACGTGGCGAGCGCCGTGGAGGACGGGCTCGCCGAGCACGCGGAGTTGGCGACCGCGGACGGTGTGCACACCACCGCCCTGGGCCTGGACCCCCGCGGCTGGGAGCTGGTGCACTTCACCCTCTGGGGCGACCCCGTCCCCGAGTCCGCGGGCGGGGCGCGCTTCCGCGTGCTGCACCTGTCCGCGCCGGGCACCGACCGGCTCGGCGTCGGGCGGACGTGGTGATCACGACGCCCGCCACCGCCCCCGGCCACCGCACCGAGCCGTCCGCCGGCCCCACCGTCCGCAGCGTCCTCGGGGACCTCGCCCCCGAGCGGCTCGGCGTCTGCGACGCGCACGACCACCTGTTCCTCGCCAGCCCCCAGCTGCCGGGCCAGGAACTGGCCGACCCGGAGGCGGCCGCCGCCGAGTTGCGCGCGTTCCGGGCGGCCGGCGGCGCCGCGATGATCCAGTGGACGCCGCACGGCATGGGCCGGCGGGCGACCGAACTGCCGCGCCTGGCGCGGGAGTCGGGCGTGACCGTCGTCGCCGCGACCGGACTGCACCAAGCGGCGCACTACGCCCCGGAGTTCCTGGCCGGGCTGACGGATCCGGCCGCGCTCTTCGTCGCCGAACTGACCGAAGGCATCGGCCCCGACCACGACGACGCCCCGCACGCCCGTCCCCGGGCCGGCATGATCAAGGTGGCCGGCGGCTTCCACGGCCTGGACCGGCACGCCCGGCGCACCATGACGGCCGCCGCCGAGGCCCACCGGGCGACCGGCGCGACCATCGGCATCCACCTGGAGCTGGGCACCGGGGCCCTGGACGTCCTCGACCTGCTGTGCGGCGCGTTGGACGTCCCGCCCCACCGGGTGATCCTCGGCCACCTCAACCGTTCCCCCGACTCCGCGGTGCACCGGATGGCCGCCGAGGCCGGCGCGTACCTCGCCTTCGACGGCCCGTCGCGCGCCAACCACGCCACGGACTGGCGGCTCCCGGACGCGGTGGCGGCCCTCTGCGACGCCGGGTTCGCCGACCGGATCCTGCTCGGCGGCGACACCACGACGGCCGGCGCCCGGTCGGTGAACGGCGGCCCCGGCATGCCGTACCTGCTGCGCCGGCTCCGCCCGCGGCTGGAACTCGCCGTGGGCGCCGGGGCGGTGGCGGGGATGCTGTGCGCCAATCCGGCCCGGGCGTTCGCGGCGAACTGGCCGTGACCACGCGGTCCCGGCACCCGCGGGGAGATCCCGGCGGGGGCGGGACCGGCGTCAGCGCATGCGCCGACGCCGACTCGGCGCCGGCCGGTCCGCCGACGCGGCGGCCGACCGGGACCTCGGCACCGCCCCGCCGTACAGCATCAGCAGCGTGCCGGTGGCGAAGACCACCAGGAACAGCGCGATCGAGCCGATGGCCATCAGCACCGCGGGGGCCTGGAGCACCTGGTTGGCCAGCGCCAGGACCACCGCCGGCACGCTGCTTCCCGCGGACAGCAGCAGCATGGCGATGCCGATCGCGGACGGCGACATCGATTGGGCCTCGTCGGTGGCGACCTCCATCTTGGCGGGGCCGAGTTCCCACCTGAAGGTCAGCCCGGTGCTCTCCTTGAGGACGGCCGCGTCCGCCCGGTTGCTGGGTTCTTCCAGGCTGAGGTCGAGGTCCGTGGTGCCCATGTCCCGCCCTTCCCCCCTCAGCCGCCGTCCCTCTTCTAAACCGCTCACGCCCCGACGCTAGCGATCACCGGCGAGGCACATCAACGTGACGTTCCGTGCTCTTACATGACTGTTACTCATCCCCCACGCGCCCGCGGCGGCGCGGCACGACGTTCCTGCGCAACGCACGCTCCATGCAGTCATGATGCGCGTCCCGTACATACGATTGCTTGACAGTGTATGTACGACCGGGCATCGTGGAGGCGTTGGGGTCTGACCGGGTCAGGCCCTGGACGTTCGGACGAAGGGGAAGCCGTCACATGTCCACCTTGCCCAAGGGAGCCGCTGCCCAGGAGTGGCAGAACACCGGCCCCACCCGCATCACCGTCAACCTCGCCCCGAAGGCGGCCGCCGCACTCGAACAGGCCGTCAAACTCACCGGCGACACCAAGACGGACACCATCAACCGCGCCCTCCAGATCTACGCCTACCTGGAGCGCGTGACCCAGGACGGCGGCGCCCTGTACACCAGGCCGGCCGACGGCGACGAACTCGAACGCCTCCACTTCGTCTGACCGGCCCCCGCGCACGCGAAGCACCCGGCGACGCCGACCACCGGCCCGACCGCCGAGAGCGGCGAACGCTAGGGGTGGTAGAGGGTCCGGGCGCGCGTCAGATCGGCCGGGCCGTGCGCACCGAGGTCGAGGAAGTGGTCCACCTGCCACGCCTGCGCGCTGCGCGCCTGCCGGTTGGCCGTCGTCACCCACGGCGGATAGACACGGAACCCGCGCTTCCCGCCGGAGCCGTTGCGGGAGACGACGTCCCGCCCGCACAACACCTCGCGCGGGAACACGAACTGACCGAAGCCGCCGTCGTCCCGGCAGCTGATGACGAACAGGTCCACCCCGTCCTCGACGTCGAAGGGCCGGATCGGCCCCTGCGCGGACCGCTGCCACACGGTGACGAACTGCCCGACCTTCGCCGGCGTGGTCTTCGCGACCCGGAACCGGACCGCCTGCCCGTCCAACGTGAACGCACAGGCCGCGTACGCGACACCCTCCGGTTCGGGCACCGGCGGCGAGCAGGCGAACCCGCCCCGGTCGTACACCGCGTCCTTCACCCTCAAAAGGTCCCCGTGGAGCCCCGTCCACGGCTGATCCGTCACCATGCCGCCATCCTGCCACCGCCCCCTCCACGCAGCCCCCACCCCCTCTCCACGCCCCGCACCACCCCACCGACCGCAACCACCCACCCAGCCCTTCCCACCCCCCAACGGGAGGTGGCGGGCCGGAGGGGGTGGTGTGCAGGACGTAAAGCGCAGCAGTCCTGCACACCACCCCCGCAGGCCCGTCACCGCACCCAACAGCCCCGCGCAGCGGAC